>JBBAEI010000003.1:0-132989 GCA_041656055.1 Weeksellaceae bacterium | reverse complement strand
GAATCATTATTATCCGTTTGGGATGAAGCACTCGGTATATGTACCGGCGGACAAGAAAATCTTCGGTTTAAATCCCGGCGAAGAAGAACTAAAAATAAAAGTGGTTACGAAAACGGATTATTTGTATAAGTACAACGGAAAAGAATGGCAAGATGAGTTGGGCTTGAATATGTATGCCATGGACATGCGCCAATACGACCCAGCCATTGCCAGATGGGTGGTGCAAGATCCTGTTGTTCATCTTAACCAATCGCCTTACAGTTCTTTTGACGGGAACCCAGTATATTGGGCGGATCCGAGCGGAGCGGATACTGAAAGTTGGCTAAAAGATATTTTCAATCGTTCTCAAAGTGGGGATGTTTGGACAAATAATGGTTCTGGAACTTTTACAAATAATAGAAATGGTGAAACTTCTGAGTGTGATGATTGTGAAGCAAAAGATGGGCCATTAAAAGGAAAAAAACTGAAAAATTATATAGGTGTTAATTTTAGTGGTAATGAATATATCCCATGGCAGGGAGAAAAAACTTATGGAATATTGTTAGAACCTAGTGATTTTTCCAAAAGGATATTAGAGTTATTAAATGATTACGAATTATTAGAGAAACTAATGAATTATTCTGGATATGCAGTTGGCGGTTTAGCAGTAACTGATTTTAAAAATTTAATAAAATCACCTTATTCTAGAAATGCATTATTAGCTGGAATTTCAATTTATCTAAAAATTGAAGGAAATAATTTAAATGAAACTCAAAAGACAATGACTGAGATTTTAGCTAATTATATTTTAATAGGAGGTAGTCCCCAAATTTATGAAATAACGACTAAATACAATAGCACCTTTGGTTTTAGTGATTTTACTCAAAAAAGTTTTTATACCGAGAATGGAGACTTTTTAGGAGGATGGAAAAGAACAATCTTTAATACAAAACAACAAAAACCGACAATAATAAATGAAAAATAATACATATGTTTTTAAAGGGATACTTTTTTTAGTGTTAATGTTTATTTTATGGATAATATTTTTTCCATTTGACTCTGAGTCAAGAATATGCGAAAGCGAGGTAGAGATTTCTAATAAATTATTAAACCATTTAAACGATGAAATGGAATTGGAAAAAATATGTGAATATCAAAATAAAGTTTTGGTCTTAAATGAATTTAATTATTTAGATAGCATTTATGAGGTCACCATTGTTAAAAGTGATAAATTTATTAGAGAAGGTGTTGATTATTATTCAAATATAATTCTAAAAACCAATAGAGATGAGTTCATAAATTATTTTTCAAATTTAGATAAAAATGAACAATTTAAAATTTGGAGTTTTTTAGGAATTAGTGAATACAATAAAAACGAAACGGATTCAATTTATACCATGATTGATAAAATATATCAAGAAAAATAATCGGTCGGGCAGTGTTCCAGATGTGTTGGTGGTAAAAAATAAAATTGTATATTGCTGATAATCAAAATAAATAATGAATAAAAGGTGGAAACATACAAAGAATTTTAAAGACGGCAACACCAATCCAGGCCTGAATGATTACGAGTACGATGAAAACGGAAATATGGTAAAGGATAGAAACAAAGGCATTACTTCCATTACCTACAACCACCTGAATCTGCCCGTCAGAATTATTATGACAAGTCTTCAGTTTATTGATTATCAATACAATGCTGCCGGCGTAAAAGTCAGCAAGACCGTTACGGACGGAGACGGTTTCAAGAAAGTGGATTATCAGGACGGCTTCCAGTATGCCGGAGAAGTTCTGCAATTCTTTCCGACCGCGGAGGGCTATGTATCTGCGATTCCTATTAAACAATTGGGAAGTGAAGTTATCACCGGCTATACCTACAAGCATATTTTCAATTACACCGACCATCTCGGCAATGTGCGGGTCAGTTACACCAAAGACCCACAAACCGGAAAGTTGGAAATCATGGATGAGAATCACTATTTCCCATTTGGTCTGAAGCACTCGGTACATGTGCCTGTGGTCATAAAGGATTTGAAATATATAATCGAAGAACCCGGCGAAGGAGAAGTGAAACTTAAAAATGTTTTGGAAACCGAGTATATGTATAAATACAACGGCAAAGAATGGCAGGATGAGTTAAATCTCAATGTTTACGCATATGGATGGAGAGATTACGACCCTGTTATTGCGAGATTTAATAAGGTGGATAGATTTGCTGAAAAATATTATAACTTATCTACTTATAGCTATGCTGGAAATAATCCTATTTTATTTATGGATGTTCAGGGAGACAGCATTAATATCGCTCAATTACTACAATATGATAAAGAAAATAAAACTTCAATAGTGCAAAATATCATTAGAGATTTAAATACAATAACTGGTATGACTTTTAAGGAATCAGGTGGTTTTTTGGATTTTGAAAGAGATGCAGATGGGAATGCAATCATAAGTGTTGACAAAAATGGAGATAAAACCGGTAGCTCAGAGGCACGAACAATACTTACTTCTGCCATAAACAATGAAGAAACAGCCTTTGCTCGGATTGGTAATAAATCACAGGTTACCAATAAAGATGGAGTTCCTGAGCTAGGGGGGAATTATATAAATATAAGTCCAACAGAAGTGAATAATTTTATAAAAGGTTCCTATGGTGTTGATAATAGATCTATGGGATTTGGGATGGTTTTCACTCATGAGATTTTGCATACTAATGTAGCTGAAGGAGGGGCTAAATATGACTCCTCGGGACCGAGAGCTACTGGACCCGTAGTTGAAAGAATGAATATTATTAGATCTCAGCTAAACAAACAGGGGCTTAATTTTGGCATACGTTCCTCTTACTCTGGAATCGTAAATAGATATGGTACTTCTGCCACTATTCAAATGACCGGAAGATATAATCACAGTATAATACCGCAACCGGATAGTTTCGGTAACTATTGGGGACCAAGAGTTACTTTTCCAATAAACAATTAAAATAATGAAGAACTTGGTATTCAAGATTTTAATATTCTTAATTTTTTCAAGTTGCAGTTCTACTGAGCAATTTGAAAGGCAATTTAAGAGTTTCATTAAAAAAAGTTACCCTAGTCAAGATGTTTGCTTTAGATCTGATTTATCAAATAAGGTTAACCTTTATGTTTTGACAAGTTTTAAAAAGGATAATGAGTATGAATTTAACCTGAAAGATTCTTTATATACTGATTTTAATAGCGAAACCAATTGCGATTTGATAGCTTTATCTGGTAAACAAGGGGACAGTATATTATTGGCAGCTGTTTATCCATACAAGAAAGGTATTCGATATGAAATTGACGAATTCAATACTCGGTTTGAATCGGGCAAATATTTTTTATGTATGCGTAATGTTGGAATCAAATGTGATTCATTAACCATTTATCACAGCTCGCCATTCGTTCCCCCTGTTGAACCAGAAATATTAAATAAGGTTCAAAAGAACAAGGATAGCTTAAATCAAGCCTTTGACTCCATTATCCTCAAGACAACAAGACAATTTTAATTTATTTCTATGGTAGTGTTTCAAAGTTAGTGATACAATAAAACGAAGAGTGTAACCAATTGAATTTTAGTGAAAATTAAAATAAAAAAGAGAGATTTTGGAGCAGGGTAATCCTGCTCTAAGTATTTTTGAATGTTTTAAATCGTTTAAAATGGAGAAAGATAAGAGTTCGTGTATCAGAGTTAGTGATACCGGAATTTGCCCTCATTGTAAAGGAAAAGAATTGGTTAAAAATGGTTTTACAAAAAACAAAAAACAGCAATATTATTGTAAATCATGCACAAAAAGGTTCATTGATTATTACACTTACAAAGCCTATCAGCCCAATTTAAATCGTCAAATAGTAATCTTAACCAAGGAAGGTATGGGAATCAGAAGCACGGCTCGGGTGCTGGGTATCTCTGCAACTACCTTGTTAAAAAGGATTTTGTCCATAGCCAAAAGTATTCCCCGACCGCTCATCAGTAAAGGTAAAGTTTACGAAGTAGATGAGCTGAGGACTTTTATTGGCAACAAAAAGAAATTGATTTGGGTAGCTTATGCTTTGGAAAGAGAAACCAAAAAAGTGGTGAGTTTTTATGTGGGTGCACGAACCAATAAAACACTGAAAGTTGTTTTGAATACCTTGTTTTTCTCAGAAGCAAAGCGAATTTACACAGACGGCTTGCCGAATTATCCATATCTCATAGAAAAGAAACTGCACAAGGTAAGCCGCTTCGGCACCAACCATATTGAACGCTTCAATCTGAACCTGAGAACCCACTTAAAAAGACTGAACCGCAGAACGATTTGTTTTTCAAAGAACCTTGGTGTTTTATCAGCCATTTTGAAGATTTATTTTTGGCATAAACCTGTAGCAGTATAAATTGAAGAATATTCATTTTTCAAGCTAATTTCTTCATTCTTTTTTTTCGTAATTTCTCAAGAATTGTCTAAAGCCCTTTGTTTTTCTTGTGCAAAGGTGTCAAAAATCAGATGCCTTGTAAAAAAATGAAATTGGGTATTCCTGGGGAAGCCTTCCGCAATTTCATTTCCCGCTTTGCTTTTTACCGGCACTTGATTTTTTAATGGTTGAGGCACAAAAAACAATAAATGCTTTAATCATTAAAAATCTCCGATTATGAGAACAAGTAAAAAATTCAAACAAGATGCAAATTTCAAATTAGATTTAGATTTTCAAATTCAAAACATTGAAAATTCCAATTCATGTTTATTAATTCATTGCGGAAGAACTGCAAGACAAGTCAGAAATTCATTACGAAGAAACGGCTTCTTTGTCTCCATCGCAAGAATTGAAAAAGTATGTGAAAGATTCAAGGACTCTCAGCTATACTACACAAGTCTGAGTGATGAAGATATTTTAAGCGAATTGAATGTCACCAAAAATTTATTATGAAAAATTCATCTAACGATAAAAACATGAAAAACTTTAATTTAGGCGAAGTTTATATCTCAGACGGAATCTCGACGACCATTCATTCAGAGCCGAAATTCGGTGTTCATGTTCAATTCTTTTTGGACAGACACAAGCAATGCGATTGGGGGGATATGGCAGAAGAAGACCTTTTGGCCAATGATGATGCACTCGAAAATGAAGGAAGGCTGTTTTCATCCTATATGCTTGTAGATGAATTAAAAGAAGTTTCCGGTGAATCAAAAGTCTGGATTATCACCGAATGGGACAGAAATTACACAACCATTCTTTTTCCAAGTGAATATTAACCAACCTTTGGAATTCAGCCATAGGTTAAACTTCCTACCTTTGGAATTCAGCCATAGGTCAGCCCACCTACCTTTGGAATTTAGCCATAGGTTAGACCCTTACCTTTGGCTTTTAGCCATAGGTCAGACCCTTTACCTTTGGAATATCGCCATAGGTTGATTTTAGCATCTTGCTGATTTTCTGTGTTTTAATGATTTTTACGTAAAAAAGTGAATTTCCCTGTATATATGTTTATTTAAATTTAAATATTTAAAAAAGAAAAAAATATAAAAAAAGAAAAATCCGCTGCCCTGAATTTTTGATTCCTGTTAGTTTTTTTTGCTTTTAAACCGATTGTAAAAAATTCCTGATATTTCAGTGCGCTGAAATCTTATGTTGCAAGATGTGTCTTTGTATATACACGGCTTCGCACGGTACATCCAAAGACGATCTTGCCTTTTCTTCAAAAAGGAGGAAAAAGCATCGGGACTCGCTTTTTGGGATGCCTTCGGCTTGTTTTTAATGGTTTATTCCGTTCAATCTTAGTTTTTACTGCTTTCTTTTGCGTCATTTTGATTGGTTTTGACTTTTGCATTTTTAATTTGGTTTTATTTAGTTAAATACATTACAATCAGGTTGTTATATTGTTTAAGCCAAATTTTCATTTAAAATTTGCAGAAACAATTGACCCGAAATGATCCTGAAAGACACCAGCATACTTCTGAGAATTGAAAAAGACCGAAAGCAGAAATGGCAACTGTTAGCAAGCCGAAAAAGAATTTCACTTTCCGAGTTCATCACCGCTGCTGTCGAAAACAAAATGACCGCTGACGAGAAAAGACAAATCCTTGGCTTCATCGAAAAACAGGACAACATTTTTATCAAAATAGAAACCAACATCAACCAGTTTGCAAAAATGGCAAATACCCAGAAGCATATTCCGATTCGGTCATTTGAAGTTTTTCAGACCAAGCTTGATGAAATCACACGGCTGAAGGAAATCCAAAATCAGATGTTTCACAAAATATATACTCAACTGGCAAAAAACCAATGATTGTCAAAATCCTTAGCTCGGCAAGCAAGGACTTTCACGGAGTCAATTACAACGATAAAAAAATAGAAAAGGGAAACGGAGAACTATTAAGCATGAAAAACTTTCCATCACACATCAACATTCACAGCACCCCGGAAGAAGTAAGAAACTACCTGAAATCCACACTTGCAGGCAGCCGTGTCAGACAACCTCAGTTTCATGCGGTCATCTCCACCAAGCACCGTGAACATTCTACACAGCAACTCAACCAAATCGGAAATCGATTTATGGATGAAATGGGTTATGGAAAACAGCCCTATATCATCGTTTTTCACAGCGACACCGACAACAATCATATTCACATCGTTAGTTCACGGGTTGATAAAAATACCGGAAAGAAAATCAATGACAGCTTTGAAAGATTAAAAGCAAGAGCAGCACTGAAAAAAGCCCTGGCCGAATTAAAAATCAAAGATGTAAAATCCAATCACAAAGAAATAAAAAGCCTGCTGGACTATCAAATCAAAAACAATGCGCAGTTTGAAATGCTACTGGTTCGGCAGGGTTTTAAATTTCAATATACAAAAACCGATAGCATTGAAATATTCAGAGACGGAATTAAACAGGCTTCCCTTTCAAAAGAAGAACTTGAAAATAAATTCAATTCTGAAATTACCCCTGAAAGAAAAAAGCAATTGAGAGCCGTTTTTTATAAATACAAAAACAGCTGTTCAACCACTGCTTTTAAAGTGATTGATAACCGGGAAAAGAAAGAATGGCAAACCGAAAAACAGGGCAATCTGAAAATCGAATGGCAGTCCGAATTTCAACAGAAGCTGCTGAAAACATTTGGTCTTGAAATCGTGTTTCACTCCAAAGACGATAAAACACCTTTTGGGTTTTCGGTTATCGATCATAAAAGCAAAGCTGTTTTGAAAGGAAGTGAACTAATGAAAATGGCTCTGGTTTTTGATTTTTCTGAAAATGAGATTGACAAAAAGACTTTTGAAAATCTAATGGATTACAATGTATCCAACGAGCAGGAAAAACAGATCCTGATTGATTTTTATAAAAAAGAATACGGAATTGATGTTTCACCGGAAATGATTTGGCAAACGAAAAGCAAAAAGCCATTGGAGAATTTCATTCAAATCAAAAAAGATGTGCTTTCGCATCTTTCAAAACCCAAAGAAAATTCTACGGTCAGGATTTTTGAAACAACTGACGGAAAAACTTTTGTGCTTCATACCGGTCAACATTTTATCGGTGAACTGAATTCGGTTATTGGAAACAGTCAGCAAATGCCAAAAAATAAAGTTGAATCAATTCAATCTGCACAATCAGAAAAAACTGATAAAATCAATAAGATTTTTGAAGCAATGGAGGCAGCTCTTCAGGAAGTTTATGTACCACAGGAATCAGAATTAAAGAAGAAAAGGAAAAATAAAAAAACGAGATAATGCTTATCACATTCGGCACACAAAAGGGAGGTCCCGGAAAAACAACATTAGCAATCGCATTAGCCAATTACCTGAGTCTGTTTACAGATTTCAAAATCAAAGTTTATGACCTGGATTTTCAAAGATCACTGCATAAAAAATGGCAGGAAGATCTCTTACTCGGACTAAATCCGCTTTATGAAGTAATCGGCCATGAAGAAGAGAAGGTTTATGAAATGGATGAGATCAAACAGCTTAAAGACAATGAATCTCTGAACATTGTCGATCTGGCTGGAACACTTGATGACAAATACAGCGATTTTCTGATTTACAGCGACATCATTATAACACCTTTTGAATATTCTGATATTTCATTGAAAGCAACACTTGTGTTTGTCAACTTGCTTGGACTGATGGAAAGTGAAGCCATGAGGGTTTTTATCCGTTCGCGTTACGACAAAGGATTTGGTTACAGACTTCAAGAGGAAATGGACAATGAACTAATGGCTTACGGAAAGCTTATCAATCATCCTGTTTATAAAAGAAACTGTCTGCAGGAAATCAATACCTGCGGATTGAACTACAAACAAAAGGCAGCCGTCAAAGAAACATTTGACGAAGTACTCGAAATTATTAACGAAGCAATACCTGCATAATGGGAAAAATAACAATTATAATTCTGGCTATTTATCTGCTCTATTATGCAGGGAGCATTATCTATGATTTATTTATCAAAAAAGAAATTATAAAAGAAGAAAAAGACTCTAACGAATTCTCGCTTGAAATTGAAACAGAAGATTATCAGCCCACAATAGTTTTTCAGGAAGAAGTAGAATCGCTTTCTACACCTGCTTCCTATGAATACCGGGAATCTTTTACTGATGAATTTGAAACTGACTATGATGAAAGCGAACTAAAGGATCTGAAAGATAAATACCTGAAAGAATTGCAAATCGAAGGATTTGAAGAAAAACAAAATGAATCCGGTAAAATACCCGAAGAAGCATCTGAACAGGAACCGGAAAAAGAAATCATAGAAGAACTTGAAGTTCAGATTCAAAAAGAAAAGCAGCAGGAAGATGAAAAGAGAAGATTTCGAAAAAATATGATTGCCCTGCTTGAAGAAGCGGAAACCAATGTTGAGGTAACACTCAGTGTTGATGGAAGAAAGATTTATAAAAGTTTACAAATATAATTTTTAACCAATTCGATTCATTATGATAAGAAACTATCAAAACCCGATTAAGAAGCTTGCTTTTGCAGTTTTAATGCTTTTTATGGTAATCCCTTTGTCTGCACAGACCAACGCCATTGGTGATGCCGTCACTGAAATTGTTGCCTATTGGAATCCGATTAAAAACCTGATTATGGCCATTGGCGGTATTGTGGGGGTAATCGGTGGTATTCGTATTTACAACAAATGGACAAACGGAGACCAGGACATCAACAAAGAACTTGTAGGATGGGGCGGCGCAGCTTTATTTTTAACCTTAGTCCCGAACTTTATCGGCGCATTTTTTGGCTTGTAATGAAGTTTTACCTGTACAAGGGGTTGAAAAAGCCCCTTGTTCTTTTCGGTCTCAGGGGTAAATACATTTACCGTGCACTCGGAATTCTGGCTTCGACCATGGTGCTTGCCGCATTGATTTCATCCTTTACAGGTTTATTGGGAGCATTGATTACCATCGCTCTCGGAGGGGCTGCCATCTATATGATGTTCAAGATTCAAGATAAAAAAGGACTTTACAACAAAACTAAAAACCACAATGAGATTTTTGTTTATCCCAAAAGAATCGGAACGAAAAAATTAAAAAGGAAATGAAGAAAAGTTACAAAATTTTTGAACTGCCTTATTTAGGTTATGACCTTGGAACCGTCAATCATTGGGAATATGATGTGCTGATTGGCTCTTTTGGAAATCCGATTATCGGCATTGAAATCAGAAACTTGGTTGAACGGTTTTCAGCAGACCCAGACAGCTATAAGGAATATCATAAGATACTCACTCAGGTTGTCGCCATTTTGGGTGAAGACAGAATGTTTCAAAAATTAGATATTTTCAGTAAACAAAAATACAAGGGAGAAGAATCAGAGCTTTTCCTGCAACAAAAATATACCGAACACTTTAATGGCAGAGAATTCAAGGATTTGAAAACACTGATGCTGTTTACCATTCGGATTCCTGATAAAAACACCAAAAACATTTTTAACCAGCAGGATTATGATGACCTGAGAGAAAAAGTCAGCAAAATATTTATGCTGCTTGAAAGAAGTGAACTTAAACCAACCTACTTAAAACAAAGAGATTTTGAAAAATATATTTCAGGAATACTGACCATGAAGTTCAGACAATATCCTGTATTCAACAATATAGCAGCAAAGAACGATTCGCTTCAAATCGCTGATTCACATATAAAGACCATCACTTTTGTTGATGTTGAGAAAATTGAACTGCCCAATGAAATTGAGGCTTTTTCAAATCTTGGCGGAAGCGGTACAGCAGCTGAAACAGCAGTGGACAATTTTACTTTCCTAAATGAAATTGAAGAATATGAAACCATGATTTACAATCAGGTGATTTCTATTCCACATCAGGCCAAACAACAAAGAGAACTTGAAAAGAAAAAAAAGAAACACGAAGGAGTAGCAAAAAATGCACCTGCCAATGCCTTCATAGCTACTGAAATCGAAACCCTGTTAGACAATATTGCCAAAGACGGACAACTTATCGTGGAAGCCAATTTCTCAATTTGTTTTTCAACCGGTTCGGAAGATGAATTAAAGAGAGCGACTTCGCTGATTGAAAACAAACTGTTTACAAAAGGTATTCTCGTTTCTGAGAATGCCACCAATCAATTGGAATTGTTTCGGGCTTGTTTACCCGGAAATGCAACAGAATTAAAGACCTATGACTTATTTATGACAACCAATGAAGCCGCAGTATGTTTTTTTTTTAAGGAGTGCTATCCGGTAGATGAGCAATCAGATTTTTATTTGCGGTTTACCGACCGACAGGGAGTACCGATTAAGGTTGATTTGTCAGATCTGCCCATGAAACAGGGAAGGATCAATAACCGGAATAAATTTGTGTTGGGTCCTTCGGGTTCAGGGAAATCCTTTCTGATGAACAACATCATCGAGCAATATCTCAATTACAATTATGATGTGGTAATCGTTGATACGGGTGATTCCTATTCAGGAACCTGTAGCTACAAAGACGGAAAATACATCAAATACACCGAAGAGAAACCCATCACCATGAATCCTTTTAAAATCGGAAAGGAAGAATTCAATATTGAAAAAACCGAATTTCTGTCCAATCTGATTTTTCTGATTTGGCAAGGACCGGATGCCGAAAAAACCAATGTCCAGAAAGACTTAATCGATGATTTGCTCTTCGCATATTATCATCATTTTTATTATGGCTCAACCAATTGGCACAAGGGAAAAGGAACCGATGATTTATTGTTTTTTCTAAAGAAATATAATGTCAGTGAAGAAGAAATTGAAAGAGAAGTCAATGACCGATATACTGAAAACCAGTCATATTACGGAATCCTGGGTGTCAGCTATGATGCAACCACTGAAGAAATCAAAAAGAAAGGCAGAGACCTTATCAAAATCAATCATCCCGATAAAAACCTGAACAACAAGGATTACAAACCTGATTTGTTTAATCGGATTTTTGAAGCTTATGATACGCTGACCGATGAAAAAAAGCGAAAAATTTATAACGAAACAAGGCTGATTTTGACCCAACCGCATGATGTAATCAGAAAACCCGAAACGCAGTATGAATGGGACAGAATGTTTCACAATGCAGTAATTAAAAAAATCAGGGAAATTGAAAAGAAGATGAAAGTGAAAGAGCTTTCTTTCAATTCGTTTTATGAATTCAGTCAAAAATTTCTTCCTATTACACTTTCTGACAGGGAGCATCCGATTCGGGAAACCGAGTTCAATCTCAGAACTTTTTCGAGAGTACTCAGGAAATTTTACAATGGCGGTAGATTTGAAAGAATCCTGAATGAAGATGCCGACAGTACACTGTTTGACGAGCCTTTTATTGTTTTTGAAATTGATAACATCAAGGACAATCCGGTACTTTTTCCGATTGTAACACTCATCATTATGGACACCTTCATTCAGAAAATGAGACACCGCAAATCCAGACGAAAAGCACTTATCATTGAAGAAGCCTGGAAAGCAATTGCTTCAAAACTGATGGGTGGTTACATCCTTTATTTGTACAAGACTGTTCGTAAATTCTGGGGTGAAGCCATTGTGGTTACCCAGGAATTAAACGACATCATCGGCAATGCCGTAGTCAAAGACAGTATTATCAATAATTCAGATACTTTTATTCTGCTTGACCAAACCAAATTTAAGGACAATTTCTCTGAAATCGCTTCACTGCTTTCGCTTAACCAGATTGAACAGAATAAGATTTTTACCATCAATAACCTCGACAACAAATTCGGCAGGGGATTCTTCAAGGAATTCTATATCAAAAGAGGTCCGAAAGGAGAGGTTTACGGCAATGAAGTTTCAATCGAACAATACCTGACTTATTCAACTGAGAAACCTGAAAAAACAGCACTTGAATTCTATTTGGAAAGCTATGGAAATTATCAGGCTGCCATTGAAAATTTTGTTGCTGATATTAATTTTCTTGGTGGTAATAAAAATGTGTTGGTTCAACTGATTAACCTTTATCAAAAACCAATGGATAATGCGCTTTTGAATTATTATCAAACCATCAAAAAAGAATGCAAGTTTACCGAACCCGTCACCGTCACCGCAATTCTTCAGGAATTAAAAAATAAAAAAATCGATTTATCAACCCTAATAAAACAATCGCTTTATGAAAACAAATCTGCTTAAATTTTGTCTGTTGCTTTTTTTGCCTTTCGGACTAAATGCACAAAATATTTATTTTGACCCAGTTACAACCATAGCCTTGAAAACCTATTCTGATAATCTGAAAAAGAAGCAGAATCAAACGATTGAACAACAGACTAAATTGCAACAGGCACAAGCTTGGGTTGCTTCACAAATGGCTTGGGCGAACACCATACAGGATAAGGTTCATAAAGGACTCAGAGAAGTTTCGGGAACGGTACAGAACGGGGTTCAGGTCATGAATATCTACAACAGTATAGACCGTTGTGTTACCTATTCAACACAATTATCCAATATAGTCAGTCAATATCCTGAATATGCTGTCTTTGGAGTTGCAGCTACTCAAAAGACTTATCAGGAAATTCTGAATCTTACAACAGAAATTTCAGACATACTCGCTTCGGGGGATTTGAATTTAGCCACAGCGGGAGACAGAAAAAAAGTTTTGTCTCAACTCGACCACCGGATTAAAATGCTCAGGATTTATATACTCGGCATCAAAATGAAAATTGAACATGCCATTTATATCGGATTTTGGAAGTCAATCAATCCTTTTCAGCAGTATATCAATACAGACAAGGATATCGTCCAAAACATTATGTACACCTATAAACACAGATTTTAAGATGAAAAAAATTACTTTATATCTGATTGTTTTTGTCATGACTTCTGTTTTTCAGTCACTTGGTCCGAAGCCCAAAAAACCCTGGGAAAAAGAGAATGTTTCTTTTCCGATGATGAATCAGGAAATTAGGCACAGCCTTCAGGAGCATGACCGCCAGACAGAAATGCACAAAAAACAAATCGGTAATACGGCAACTGAAAATGTCAACAGAAAACAATGGAGTAAATTTCAGGAAACAAATAAAAAGATTCAGGATAGGCTATCCATTGTTTCATTAGCTATTCAGGCAATACCCACCGGTATTGTCATCGTCCAAAGAACATCTTCCATACAGGACAATGTGCAGAAAATCGTATATGAACTTGGAGATGCACCCTATGCCTTAATCTTTGCATTAGAAGATCAAATCAGTTTTCTGGAAGATCTACAGATGACCACCCAATACATTTTAGGATTGATAATTTCCTATGGAACAATCAATCAGATGGAAAAGGCTGAAAGAAAAATCCTGCTTGATTTTGCAATTGAAGAATTTAAACGATTGGACAAAACTTCTTTTTTTCTGTATCAGAAAATAAGAGATATCAAAAGAGCCATTCGCTTTAAAACCAATACCATCTATTACATCATCAACAGAGACAAACAAATTGTACAGGACATTTTAAATAACATTCAAGGATTCTGACTATGAGAAAGATAATACTATTGATTGCCATTCTGCTTTTGCCTTTGTTGACAAAGGCACAGACAATTGTATTTAACAAGAAATTAATGGAACAGCTGACCAAAAATCAGGCTGTCCGATTGACAAGCAACAACAGTTTGCTGAATTCCTATAAAAAGCAAAGAGAACTCTATGATAAAATCAATAACAGGTTAACCGAAATAGCAGTAATCCAAGAATATATATACAGTCAGCTCACCAATATCAACAGTCTGATAAAAGACGGCAAAAAAGCAATGCTCTTTGGTAAATATGTGGGAATAGTTACTCAGAATTTAGGAAAGCTCACCGAGATGACCGTTGAAAATCCACATTTTGCCACACTTCGCTATGAATACTATATCAAGATCTTAGACAAGTTTATAGCCTTGAAAGATCACTTTGAAAATGAAGTCATGCATGAAAAGCATAATTATTTGGTCGATCAATATGACAGACAATTATTGGTTGGGGAAGCACTTTATAAAATCAAGGAAATCAACAGTTTTATCAATTATCTGATTTTCCTTTTGGAATATGCCAATCAGACTTCAATCTATCACCAGATTCCAATCCTTGGCAATTATATAATTCTCGATAAATCAATTGTAAACGACATCATGTACAACCTTAAACACAGATTCTAATGAAAACAAAAACAATATTAGCCATTGCTTTATTTCTTTTGATTTTGCCTTTAAAAACAGAAGCTCAGGTAAAATATTTGAACGACCCTTCTATTGTGGCACAGCACAAAAGAATGGTGTTTGAACAGTGGGGAGACTGGCGACCTTATCCCAAGTATTTATTCGGGATTCAAACCAATTTTGCTTATGCAACTGTTTGGGGAAACTGGGCACCATCTAAAAATCGGAAATACAAAAATGGTTCTGATATCCGTCCGCTTAAACCCAATGGTTTGGAAGTGAAAAGATATGCAGAACTTGAAATCGAAAGGAACGATGCAAATAAAATATTTGAAAGGGTAAATGCAGTTAAAGAACAAAACGAAAAGGATTTTCTGCATTATACCGCAGTTACCGTTGAAGTAGATCCTCTATGGCTTTTGTATTATAAGAAAATGCTTAGGCCATTGAACAACTTTCCGGAAAATCCATCTTATTCGGATTTGGGTATTGAAACGCAGGAGAAATATAATTTATTGGTTCAGACTGGTGCAATTGAAAGCCTTTTGGAAATTCTTCACAGTCTGAAAGATTCCTATCATCAATCCAGAAACATGGCTATGCCAAGAGGAAAAAGAATATTGATGTACCACGACACCCTGGTTGGTTGGCGGAAATTCTTAGACAGAATGAATTCACTGAATAAAAAAGTTGATTTACCTGTTGTTCGATACAATGAAAATATTTATCAAACACTTTTTAATGTACAACAAAATCCAAGCGATGACAAGGATATAGTAGAAGCTGTAATGCTCGAATACAAACATGAATTTTAAGTATGAAAATGAATAAATACAAAATCACAATGCTGTTGGCAGTGGTTTTACTTCCGGTATTAGCCTGGGCAGGAGGTATGCCAATTGATACTGCGGATAGTCTCCTGAAATTTCTCAAAGGTGACGGTGCTTTTGAAAAGTGGTTTATGGAAGCTTTCACAAAGTTAGATACCGAAGTGGAGAGTACGACTTATTCGGCAAGTCTTTTGGGTCGTGCCATCGGTGGAATCGGTGCCTTGATTTATCTATCCTTTCTTGGTTGGCAAATGCAGTCAGGAGAAAGAAATTGGGATATAACACCGATGGTCAGACCAATCATAATCGGATTAATCCTGCTTCATTGGCCTTCTTTTGTGAAACTGATTCAAGTTCCACTTGAAAAGATATCAGCCCCTTCAGAAGCCATTTTCAAGGACATTGAAGAGGATGTAAATGATGTAAGAATTGCAAGATTTGCCAAACAGGTTGAATTGATGGATTTTTTAATTGCCGAACAATCTAAAAATGAAGCGAAAAATCGTGAAGTTGAAGCTCTGGAACAAGGTTCTGACAAAGGATTTTTTGAGGATTCAATCGAAAAACTATTGGCTCCGATTTACGAATTCAAAATCAGGATGAAATTTGAAATCCAAAGCATAATAGCCAGTGTAATTGAAGCCATCGGAATTACCATACTCAGGGTTTGTACTTATCTGATTTTCTTTATTCAGAAAGTCTGGGCTTATATTCTAATTGTACTTGGTCCGATTGCCGTTGGGCTTTCGCTTATTCCCGGATTTGAAGCTGCCTTTGGAAACTGGTTGTCAAAATTCATCAACATCAATCTATACACATTCATCGCTTATGTGATTATCAATATCGGACAGCAGCTCATCGTGGCAGGTTATAAAATGGAAATCGACCGCTATGATGAAATGCTTATCAGTGGGGAAGCCAACCTTCATCTTGTACTTGCCTATGTTTCCAATCAGGGAATGATTTACTCGACACTTTTTCCTGTGGTGGCTTATATCGTTACCGGAATCGGTGTACTGATGGTTCCCACCATTGCTGACCAGATTGTAACGGCAGGTGGTTCAGGGGTGTTTACAAAAGCAAAGGGAGTGGTAAGAAATGCAGTAAAGACAGCAGCTATTGCGGCAGCTTAAAATTTAGATTTATGATTGTAAAAGATATTCGTCAAAGAATTAAAATCAACAAAATCGTTTCGATTGCAAGCATCGTGTTTGCAGTTATTACCGTGATTTCAGGTCTGATATTTTCTTATGGTCTGATTCAATCTTCAAGAAAGAATATTTATGTCATCGACAATGGAATTCCCATTTTAGCCAAACAGACCGACCTGTTGATGAATCGACCGGTAGAGTATAAATCCCAAATCGATTTGTTCCACAATCTGTTTTTTACGATTCCGCCCGATGATGACCATATCAAAAACAATATTGAAAAAGCACTGTATCTCATTGATGACAGTGGCAAGAAAGAATATGAGAACCTGAAAGAGAAAGGCTTTTATAACCAACTGATTTCTTCAAGTTCAATGATGTCTATCAAAACCGATTCCATCACCATTGATATTCCAACCCAAAGCTTTGTTTATTACGGAAAACAGCTCATCAACAGAAGAAATTCACTTCATATAAGAAATCTTACCACTGAAGGAAATTTTGAGGATATACAGCGAACAGAGAATAATTCACATGGCGTACTGCTGAAAAACTGGAGAATCATCGACAATACCGAACTCACAAAACAAATCAAATATGGAAGATAAATTAACCCGGTTTCTTATCAGGATGAAACTGTTTCTGAACAAAGACCCAAGGACATTTTTTAAATATGGAATGGGTGTACTCATCCTTTCATTTGTCTTTTCGATGTTCAGCATAAGCTTTTTCAGACCGAAACCTAAAAAGGATAAAATCCCATTTCTGTATTCGAAACATCAAAAGATGCCCGGACAAGAAAACAGTGATAATCAATTTGAAATGCAGCGGATTGTGGATGAACTTGAAATCTTTAAAGCCAAAAGAGAAAAAGGAAAACTCACCGCCGAGGACAGTTTGAGAATAGAGTTTTTGTACAACAAATATCAAAAATTTAAAAAATGAAGAGCTTCAGGAAATTAAATTTAAAACAGCCCAAGTATGTCATTCCTTTGATTGCACTGCCTTTTCTGCTTTTTATCGTTTTTCAGTTGAGCAGTTTTACTGAAAATAAAGCTAAAACAAAAGAAGAGCCTCAAAAGGAATTATCCACTTCACTCGGTGATGTAGATGCTGAAATTCTAAATAAGAATGAAGCCTATGACCGACTTTTTAAAAACCTGGATTCAAGAACCATTTTGGATGGTTTGGAAGATGAAACAGATTCGACTTACTATTATTCAGATTCCTATACACTCGAACAAAAAAGAATTATTGATTCGCTGACCGCTATCAGAAAATTGAATGAAAGAGCAGGAAATATTGGTAATCCGCCACTATCCAATTATTACCAACCCGGAAAAGAAACCGATGATGATTACCAAAGACAAAAGGATATGATGGACTTGCTTTACGGAAACAGAAACCAGAATAATTCAAACGCTTATGATTATGACGAACCTGAAAGCGATGAGCCTGTGAATCAATTGGAAATTCTGAAACAGCAAATGTTTTTTCTCGATTCACTCGAAGCAGCTAAAGATCCGGAAAGACAAAAGGAGATGAAGATTCAGGAGAAACTCAAAGCAAACCAACAAAAATGGGATGATTTTATGAATTCAACACTCAGAGTTGAGAAAGGAAATCTCAACTCTCAGTTCAACACAATCAGCAACCAGTATTCACAAAATACAATCAAAGCCATTATCGACGAAAACATCAAAGGCTATCTCGGCAGCAGAATCAGGTTGAGATTGCTCGAAGATGTGCAGATTGGAAAACATCGGATTCCTTCGGGTTCTTTTCTATATGCCCAGATAACGGGTTTTACTGACCAAAGGGTCAATCTCAGTGTTTTGTCGGTTTATTTCAAAGATGAAATACTGCCTGTGAACCTTACACTTTTTGACATTGACGGATTGAAAGGGCTTTATGTACCACACAGCAATTTCAGAGAAATGCTCAAAGAAATGGGAACTACTTCAGTACAGGGGCAATCAGTGGATTTTGCAGATGAATCATTTTCAACAAGTCTTTTGAAAAGTTTGTTTACATCTACTTCCAACAGTCTTGCCGCACTTATCAGAAAAAATAAGGCCAAACTGAAATACAATTCTTACATATTATTAATCAACGAAAAAGATTTAAAAAATGAATCCTATTAAATTTACACTGTTTATGTTTTTGGTTTTTATTCAATTCAGTTTAAAAGCTCAGACTGAGAAACCGACCGTTTCCAAAACCGACTTACCTGTTATTCTATTGTCAGAAAATGTCAGTCTGCATATTATTTCACCCGAACCTGTTCAATTTGTGGATTTATCCTCTGATGCACTAATAGGAGATTTACCTGCTGAAAATATTGCAAGAATAAAGATTGCAGACCCTACTGATGAAGAAAACGGAAGCATTATGATTCCAAATGAACTTGGAATTGTTACGGTAGTCGCTCAATCTTTTATAACTCAGTACAGAGTGATTTTTAGCGGAGAGCATTCGGTACAAACTGTTACCAATCTGCAAATTCAACCCGAAAATATGCAGCCATTGGACCATACAGTTACAAGTCTTTCAACCACTGAATTAAGAAGGCTTTCAGACATTCTTTTGAACAAGAAAACCAAAAGACCTATCAGAAAAGAAACCAACCTAAAAATGACCATGCAGCTCAACAATGTTTATGTACGGGATGATTATGTTTTTCTGGATTTAACCTTAATCAACAAATCAAATCTGAATTATGATATTGACAAAACCTTGTTTTCAGTTGAAGACAAACGGGTTTATAAAGCAACCAACAACCAAAGCATTCAACTTCATCCGGCTTTTCAGTATTACAAACAAAGTGGTTTCAGAAGAACTTACCGAAATATTTATGTGTTCAAAAAATTCACTTTCCCGAACAGCAAAGTCCTGACCATCCGCCTGACCGAAAAACAGATTTCGGGAAGAACCATTGAAATGAATGTCAAATTCTCTGACATCTTAAAAGCAGATACTTTTTAATACAGAAGCGAATCAGCCATGCAGGAACAGCAACATCAAATCAATATTTACAACCTTTTTCAGCGATTGGTTTATCTGACCGTTGTGTTGGATTGTCTGACCTTATTTTATATGAATGCGGAGATTGCATTTCTGTCTCCGCTTTTGACTTCATTTGCTAAGACCGGAATCTATTTTCCACCTGTTCATGCCAAAATAACAACTTTGGTATTAATCGGTCTGGTCGCTATCGGCACTAAAGCCAAAAAGAACAAAGACCTGAATGTAATCAAATCCATCGTTTTGCCAATTGTGATTGGATTGTTTCTGATGATACTCTCCCTATTTTTTGCTGTGGAAGCACAGAATCCGGATTTACCTAAAATCGTTCCTTTTTTTAGTGGTTTTCAACTGCTGTATGTTTTTCTTTCTTTTCTGGGCGCATTGCTGACACAAATTGGTGCAGACAGTATTTCAAAACTGATGAAAAACAAAATCGGGAAAGACCGCTGGAATACCGAAGAAGAAAGCTTTGCCCAAAATACTGAACTCGTAGAAACCGATACTTCCATCAATATTCCGTACCTGTTCAAATTCAAACAAAGAATGAACCGGGGCTGGATCAACCTGAATCCTTTTCGGGGAACAATGGTCATCGGAACACCCGGATCCGGAAAGTCTTTTGGGATTATCAATCCTGCTATTCGTCAAATGATGCAAAAAGGATTTTGCCTTTGTATCTATGATTTTAAGTTCCCTGAATTGGCACAGATAGCGTATTTGCATCATTTGATCAAAAAGAGAAAGGATTCAACTTATGACTATAATTTTGCGGTGATCAATCTCGATAATGTGGAACAGTCCAAAAGGATTAATCCGTTTAAAAGAGATTATATCAAAACTCTGGCTGATGCGCAGGAAATGGCGGAATCCATGGTTTCATCCTTGCAAAAAGGAGGTGGTTCAGGTGGCGGTTCTGAACAGTTTTTTACCCAATCCGCTGTAAACTTTCTTTCTTCCTGTATTTACTTTTTTGCAACTTATGAAAACGGCAAATTCTCTGATTTACCACATATCCTTTCATTTATCAATAAGAGTTATAGGGAAATCTTTGATACGCTTTACACCCATGAAGAATTATCTTCACTGCTTTCGCCTTTTAAAACCGCTTATGACAACAAGGCTTTTGACCAGTTAGAGGGACAAATCGGAACGCTTAAAATCTTTATTTCAAGATTGGCGACCAAAGAGAGTTTCTGGGTATTTTCAGGGGATGACCTTAATTTAAAAATTACGGACAGAAGTGAACCAACAATTATGATTTTGGCTTCCGATCCTTCAACACAAGATATCAATTCAGCACTTTATTCAGCCGTGCTGAATCGTATCCTAAAACTGATTAACTCTAAAAATAATCTTCCCGGGGGAATCATAGCCGATGAGTTTCCGACCATATATATCCATAAGATTGACAATATCGTAGCGACTGCAAGGAGTAACAAAGTCGCAGTGGTTTTAGGTTTACAGGAATTACCGCAGTTGAGACAATTCTATAAAAAAGATGTTGCAGATACAATTGCTTCTATTATCGGAAATGTGATTTCCGGTTCAGCAAGAGATAAGAACACCTTGGATTGGTTGGAAAGAATGTTTGGGAAAATCAAACAGAAATCCTATTCCCAATCCATTTCTCAACAAGGTACGACTACCAGCATCAATGAACGAATGGAAGCCATGATTCCCGCAGGGAAAATCGCAGCTCTTAAAACCGGAGAAATGGTAGGCTTAATCGCACAGGATAAAGTAACCCAAGATGGCGAATACAAGAGTTCGGCCATTAACGGAAAAATTGACCTGAACATGAAAGAGATCAAGATAGAAGAAACTTCTTATGTTCAAATCCCGCAATGTTATTCCTTTTTTGATTCCAACGGAAATGATAGAAAAGAAGAAATCCTGATGACCAATTTTAGAAGAATTAATAAGGAAGTGGATTTAATCGTCAATCAATTTGTAAAAGAAGAAGTATGAGAAATTTAATTACGATACTGTTGATTCTTAGTTGTGTTGTTTCAAAGGCACAGTTCAATACACTTGTGTTTTCAATTCCTGAAAAAGAAGAAATTCAGACGGATACCATCCGAATTGAAAACGATGAAAAAGAAAGAAAAGGAACGCTTGATTTTCTGTTTAAAAAGTCGGAAAAGAAAGCTTTAAAGAAGCAGAACGACTCCTTAAAAGCCCTCGTTGATTACTTTAAGGAAAAGACAGCTGTCGAGAATAACATTCTGTTGAAAGATATTCATCGACAGCTCGTAATCAAAGTCGATGGAGACTACAGAAAATCAAACAGGTCAAAATCTTTAAAAAGCTTTGAACTTATTGATGATTCTGAATTTCCGCTGTCAATGCCTTTACATCGAGAATTGATGATTACTTCTGCTTATGGCAATAGAATTCATCCGATTAGCGGAAAACGAAAGTCTCATAACGGAGTGGATTTAAGAGCCGATTATGAAGAAGTTTTTTCGGTTTTGAGTGGGGTCGTGGTTCAAAGTGGCTGGGATGCTTCAGGTGGTGGGAACTATGTAAAAATCCAACATTCTGACCGTTTTGAAACAGCTTATCTCCATTTGTCACAAACCCTTTGTAAACCCGGAGATGTGATTAAATCCGGGGATATTATTGGAATCAGCGGTAATACCGGAAACTCCACAGGACCTCATTTGCATTTTGCGGTTAAAGAATATGGCCGATTTATCAATCCAATCAGCTTTTTGAATCAATTAATCAATTACAACAATATTATGTCTAACCATTTAACAACTGTCGATTATGGAAGAAAATAAATTACCCGAAAAGGCACTGAAAGACTTTGGAATTATGAAAGAAGATAATTCCTTTCACAAGAAATTATCCAAACAGGATATTGAGAATTTCCTGAATGGTCAAATGATTATTGCCGAAAACAAAACCAGCAGGGCAACATTTCGGTTGACCGATAACGGTACCGAATTGGAAGTGAAGTTTTATCAGCGCGAAGAAAGCATTGATAAGATTCTAAAGGATGATAAGGATATTCATTTTGTGCCGACTCAATCAGAATCCTACAACAGCAAGGATGATAAATTGACCCGGGATGAATCCGTGGCTGTTTTCATTTATGACGACAATAAGGAGGCTTTAAAAGAATACGATTTGCTGAAAGATTCTCTGAAAATAACTGAAAACATTCTGGAGAAGAATGACCCGGTAATTGCCAAGCATTACAAGGAGGAACTTCTTAAAGTCAGAGAGTATTTGTTACAGAGAATTTCCAAATTCCCTGAAATAGCTAAAGAAATTAAGCAAAACCTAAATGTGGTTTCTAATGAAATCGATACGGTTTCTGCTGCTTTTCCAAGTCAGAACACTTCGTCAAAACAAGGAAAAACTAAGATTGAACTCGATGTGAACGATCCTGATTTGTACCAAGATGCTAACAGGGAACGGGAAATTGAAAAGGAAGAAGAACAGGAAAAAAGAAAAGGAAGAAGCAGATGATGACGGAAGAGCCCAATGAATTTTCAGAAGCCCTGATGGAAGCTTTTGAGAGCGGATATATCGAGAAAATGTCAAAACTAAGAGGCAAAGAAGTAAAAGAGGCAAATGTTAAAGCCAAAAATAAGCAGGATATAAAATTTGGCATATTTCAAATGCCGACCAAAGAAGCTAAAACATTTCTAAATCGTAAACCGGTGCTGGTTTCAGAACTCTATGATAAATCAGACGATAACCTGAAAAGTCTGCTTGAAAATTTCCAGAAAACAGGCTTTATGGATGAACTCATTTCTCATTATGAAATCCGACCTGTCAAATCAGAATCAATAAAAAATAATTTTAAAAACAATAATAAAATGGCAAAGAAAAAAGAACCACAAATGACCCCCGAACAAGAAAGGGAACAAGCCAATAAGCAAATGGTTTATCTGGCTAAACAAATGCTTTACATTGGTTTTGCAATGTCTGAAGCACAAAAGCTTGCACTTGCGGACAAAATAAATTCCAAAGAAAAGAGTTTTACTTTAGAATTCACTTCTGATAAAGCAAATTTTGGGAACAAAATGGATTATCAGCTGAACTTCAACCGAAGTGACAAAGGCGGTGTTTTCTTAAACTCTTACGATGCAAAGCTGACCAAAAGCAGTGGTGAAGAACTAACCCATAGATTTGCAGTGTACAAACAATCAAATATTACCGCAAAAGAAGCATTGAATTTGATGGAAGGTAGAGCAGTAAAAACCGGACTTGCAGACAAGGAAACCGGGGAATTGTCTCCTGCTTTTATTAAGCTGAAACTCAATGAAGAAAAGACCGATTACGGGAATTTTAAAATTGAAGTTTACAATGAAAAGTATGGTGTGGACACCCGGAAAATCGTTGAAAACTCTCCTTTGATGTTTGAAAAGGATGAATACAAAGACAATACGATTAAAGCTTTGGAGAAAGGGAATATCGTCAAAGTGAAATTTGAAAACGAAGGCAAAACCGTTCACGGAAAGGCTGTACTGAATCCACAGTATAAGTCCATTAATTTGTATGACAGCTATATGAATCGGCTAAACACCAATAAGCCGACTCAGGGTTTCGAACAGGAACAATCCGAATCTAAAGCCCAGGTCAAACAGCAAAAAACATCTCGCTCTTTGTAGTTTCGTTTGGAGCCATGCCCGCTTTGGTGGGTGTGGCTTTTTTTCATTCTAATTTTCTTTTTTATGAGTTTCAGAATTCTTTATTTTCTATTAATAGTTATCTGTTTTTCTTCTTGCAGAAAAACAATTAAAGCAAAAGAAGGTGCTATTGATATTTACTCAAATATTTATTTCAATGCTTCCAAAGGTTTGGACGAAGTGCAGAGTTATCATATTTCCCGGATGAATTTCAGGAATGATACCATCATTGAACTGATTCCCGATTTGGATTTTCCACAGTACAATCATTCTGCATACTTAATAATTGATTCTTCATGTTATGATCTTGGAATATTTCCTGAAGCTTTCAGTACAAACTTCAAAAAACTGAAATATCCAATATCCGTTTTTGATAAAGAAACCGGAGCAATTTTTACCGGAAAAAATCTACCCAATTACGAATACAAAAGAATCATCAAAGACACGGTCTTGTTTGGAAAACATTATTTGCGTTTTGAGATTAATTCACCGGAAGTATTAACCCGATACTATGTCCATCCAACAGACACGATTCTTCCTTACACCATTTACAGCGAAATAGACAGAGATTACAAAGGGCGCATTGAACGAGTTGATTCCTATGATAAAATCAATGATATCTTTGTTACGCTTCAAATGGTTCTTCGTAATAATTTGGATGCTGAAGCGGAGGAGATTTTTGAGTTTAATGGGTTTGTGGGAGGGAAGTGAAAGTAAGAGAAAGGCTTTTTAACTTTAACGAATCATTATAAAACATACATATATATAATTTAAATCTCAATATTATTATTATATATTTCATGTATTCAGGTTATTCCATTTATGAATATCTAAAACAACACAACAGTTATTCAATTGAATATCAAGGTGATGAGAAAATTATTAACTTCGAGAATAAAATTTAACATTGGCGTTAATTCATTTAACTTTATATATGGAGTTAAATACGATGGTTGTTGGCATAAAATTGAAAATTATGCAAAAAAAATATAGAATTATAATGTGAGTAATTGTAAAATATTTTGCGAATGCGTAATATATTAAAATAGAATATATAACTAAAAGATTATTGAGAGTGTCGAATAGGCTACATCCTCAATAAGTTAAAGTCCAAACATATAAGTAAAATAAAAAAATAATTCATTAAATTTCGTCTTTTCACCAATTGAAAGTTTGTATTTTAGCCGTAAAATTCGTTTTTTGAATAAATGATGATGACAGTACAAGAAGTAATAGAATTAATTGGTTTAGACAGAGCTATACCTATCAACTCTAAAAACAAATTAGAGTCTGAATTTATAGTGTCTAACAAAATCCGTGATTTCGGAATTGATTCTGTGTACTTTAATACTGACTATAACGGAAACAGTTTTCCTGCTGTTTTTCTAAAAAAGGTAAAGTCTTTTGATGAAAAAAACTTACAAGAAATAGCCGAAATTCACAAAAAAATTTGGAACTATAAAAAAGTATTGTTCTTATATGTTTATTCTGATACGGAAATTCGTATTTACAACTGTTCCGAAAAACCACTTATTAAAACCAAAGAAAATTTTGATTACGAAAAAGAACTTCAAAATGTTGAAATAAAAGCATATCAGTTTTCGGACAAAAAACAACTTGAAGAACTTAACAATCTCTTTTCAAGAATCGCAATTGATTCGGGAATTGTTTGGACTTTGGAAGAAGCCCAATTTATCAGAGATAAAATAAAACTGCAACGCAGAGTTGATAAATATTTGGTGGAAAGTTTAGTAAACACTGCTAACGAACTCGAACAGCAAGGGCTTGAAATAGAGTTTATTCATAAAATTATTCTTCGTTCATTATTCCTCTTGTACTTAGAAGACAGAGGAGCTACGGACGAAAAATTATACAGTCAAATCAAAAAAGGAACAAAATCTTATTTTGATATTTTAAACGATGTAAAAGCTACTTACCAACTATATGAGCGATTGGAAGATGACTTTAACGGAAATGTTTTCACATTAGAAAGAGATGCGAATAATAACATAACAGAAAAAATATCTGCTGACCAACTTCAACTCATAAAAAAATGTTTCATAAGTGGTAACGATAATACACCGCAAACCCAACTATTTGAAAATTGGCGTTTGTTTGATTTCAGTATCATTCAGATTGAATTATTAAGTGAAATTTATGAAAATTTCTTATTCAAAACCGACCCCGAATTAAAGAAAAAAACAGGAACATACTACACCCCTCCTGCGTTGGTTGAGTTTATTCTGAATGAAAAATTACCAATCAATAAAACAGATAAAAATTACAACGTTAAAACATTAGACCCAAGTTGTGGTTCGGGAATTTTTTTAGTGCAAAGTTTCAAGCGTTTGGTAAAACGTTACGAAAACCAACATAAAGAAAAATTAACCGATTTTGAAAAACTGAAAAAATTATTGACTGATAACATTTTTGGAATTGAACTACACTCGCAAGCCATAAAAGTAGCTGCATTTAGTTTATATTTAGCATTGGTTGAAAATTTAGACCCAAAGACATTGTGGCAAGACAAAAAGTTACCAAATCTTATCAATAACCCTAATGATAAATCATTAAAAGCACAAGGCGAAAATTTATTTTGCAGAGATACGATTGCAGATTTGTCTGAAGATACAGAGTTAAAAGATTTTGAACTAATCGTTGGCAATCCGCCATTTGGCACAACTGATTTATCAGAATCTGTTCGCAATTATTGTGATAAATACGGCTTTGCCAAAGAAATGGTTTTACCATTTTTGCATAAAGCAACACAATTTGCCCCGAATGGGCAAATTGCTTTGATATTTAATACCAAAGTTTTAACTAACACAGGTGGAACTTATCGGGAATTTAGAGATTGGCTTTTCAATAAATGCTATGTAGAAAAGGTTTTTAATTTCTCTATTCTTCGCAACGCAAAGAAAAATTTTGGAGGGCAATTATTTGGAGATGCAACAGGGCCGATAAGCATTGTTTTTTATCAAAAAGAACAACCTGAAAAGCCAAGTGATAAAATTGCGTATTACGCTCCCAAAACATTCATCAAATCTAATGTAATTGATGGATTGAGTATTGATTTTACAGATTTAAAATATCTGCCAAGAGAAGAATGTCAGAAACCCGACACCAAAATTTGGAAAATCGCAATGTGGGGCGGAATGAATGATTGGGAGTTATTAATGCGGTTAAGTAATTCTAAGTTAAACTCTGTTGAAAATTTTGCTAAAAACAACAACATTAAGTCAGGCGTTGGTTTCCAACTACTAACGCAAAAAAAAGACAAGCCAAAATATTCCGAAACACTAACGGATTTAAAATATTTAGATGCCAACGTCATTACAAAATATTATACTTCCGATGATGTATTAGACAATGTAACAAAATCTATAAAAAGTCCGAAAGCCATTGATTTTTACAAAGAGTTTTATAGTGTGAAAAATATTACCGAACTTCAAAAACTAACGGCTTTTAGAAGATTAGGAGATATAGAAGCGTTCATTAACCCACATATCATAGTAAAAAAAGGTTTAGAACAAAATAGCATTTGTGCTTCCTTTATTGAAAATAAATGCTCTTTTAGAGATGGAGTTTATGGCTTTTATACCGACAAAGAAAATATTGAAGCACTATACTTGTTATTGAGTTATTTCAACTCAAAATTAAGTACTTATTATCTTTTTATGACAATTTCTTCTTATGGAATTGAAAGAGAGCAGATAATGAAGAATGAGTATTTATCTATTCCAATTAGTTTGAGTGATAAACAGAGTTTGAAAATAAAAAAAGCTACGACTGAAATCTTATCAAAATTTAAGTCGAAAAATTTCTTGAATAATTCTTTTGAAAATCAAGAAATAGAAGCATACATAAATGACAATATAGATAAGGTAATTTATGAAAGTTTAGGTTTGAATGTGAATGACATAAATCTACTAAGCGACAGTATAAATTATAATATTGATTTGTTTCATAAACAAGAAAAATCAATCGCATTATATCCTGTCTTGCAAAATCAACCAACCGAATATGCAGAAATAATTACTTCTGAACTCAACGACTTTCTTGACGGACAGGATTTATTTGTAAATGCTACTGTCTATAATATCAATAGATTTACACCTCTGATGATGATTAAAATTTCCTTCGCTAAGAAACAAAAGAATGTAGTTACATCTAAAGAGTTTGTTGATGACGAACTAAAAATGATAGACCAACATTTATGGGAAGAAAAATCAAACAGTATCTATTTCAGAAAAAAACTGAACTATAAAACGAGTGATGATATTTATATCATTCGTCCAAACCAACGTAGGTTTTGGTCAAAATCAATGGCAGTAGAAGATGCCCAAGAGTTAATTCTTGAAATTTTAAATGAGAATTAACAATGGCATTGAATACGACAGTTTACAATAAATTCAGAAATGCTTTTGAGCAAAAATGTTTTCGGTTAATCATCGAAGCATATCAAACTTCTTTAACCGAAAAAACTATACAATTAGATTGGAATGAAAATGATATTTCTTCCGAAATACACAAGTATATAAAAGCAAATCCGTTAAGACTGAAATGGAAAGTTTCAACGAATGTTGAAGCCCATATTACAAATGAGAAAATTTCAAAAGTAAAAGGCTTTGCTGATAAATTTTCAAGAATAGATTTGAGACTAACATCATTCGTATCAACTTACGAATACGAGTATTTTTTTGAAGCGAAAAATTTAAAACAAAATAATTCTGCATTAAAACGCAGATATATTGACACAGGAATAAATAATTTTGTTTCGGGAAAATACGAAAATGGTAGCTTGATAGGTTATTTGCTTGAAGGCAAAACTGATGAAACGGTAAAAGGGATTAACTCATTATTGGAAAAGAACAAAAGGAATACCGAGGTTTTAAATCTAAAATCAGACAAACTTTTGAAAACAATTTACCAATCTAACCATTCAGACATCGGGACACTGAAACACTTAATTCTTGACTTTACAAACATACAAAACTGATAAAACAACAATAATGATTTGCTAAAAGTGGGATAGTGTCTTTCGGTTTAAAGGTTTTGTTAAATTTCTCCTATAAATATAGTATTCAATTCTCTTAGATTCATTTTTTTCATTTTTCAAGCTAACTTCTTCTTTCCACTTTTTCCATAATCTCACAGGACTCGCCTAAACCCCGGTCGTTTTTCTTGTGCAAAGGTGTTAAAAATCAGATGCCTTTAAAAAAATGAAATTGGGTATTCCGGGGGGAAGCCTTCCGCAATTCCATTTACCGCTTCGCTTTTTAAAAGCCCTTGATTTTTAGATTCAAAAAGCACGAAAAACGCCTGTTGCTTTATACGAATCTAAAAATTTTAAATGATGGAAAATACGATTGTACATTCAGAAATTAATGCGAAGAAATCTCAAAACGAAAACAGCCTTTGCATTACCGAACCTAAAAAAGATTCTTTTATTGAAAATCTTATTGCGGCTGTTGAAACTGCAAATCCCAATGATTGGGAACACTTCCTGAAGGATAGGGCTTATGCCGACATCATTCCTTTTAACCCATTGAGTGGTACAAAATACATGCGTACTAATAAGTTTTATTTGATGTTGATTGCTATGATTAGAAAATACTCAACGAATCGTTATGCCACCTTTAAACAAATTGCAGATGCAGGTTACAAAGTGAAAAAAGGTGCTAAAAGTGTTTTGATTGAGTATTTCAATTTCTATTTCAAACATAAAGAAACTGGTAAAAAAATTACATATCAGGAATGGACGAAGCTGACAGAAACCAAAAGAGCCGATTACTTCAAAAAGACTTACCTGAAAACTTACAGAGTATTCAATCTTGATGAAGTAGAAGGAGTTAATCCGGAAGATTTTGATGTGATTGAAGATGAATTCTCACCCATTGATGAAATTGAAACTTTTCTTGAAGAAACCATTCGGAATCATTCTATAAGCGTTGATTACAAAAGAACAGATAAGGCTTATTATTCGATGACTACCGACAGTGTTACATTGCCATTAAGAAAGTATTTCGAAAGTTCAGAACAGTTCTATGCCACTACATTTCACGAATTAACTCACTGGACTGGAAATGAGAAAAGACTGGATAGAGATATGACTGGATTCTTTGGAAATGAAAAATATGCTTTTGAAGAATTAGTTGCAGAATTAGGTTCAATGCTTTCCCTGACAGGCTTTGAGATTTACTCTCAAATGCCCAATTCGTTGGCTTATCTGAAAGGTTGGTTGATTGCTACCAAAGATGATAGAAATAAAACTTTGAGAAAAGCCTTCAGCAAGGCAAAACAGGCTTTGAATTATTTAGAAAACAATGAAAATCCAATAATATGAAAACAGTATTTTTAACTTGGATTTGTGACCAATGGCTTAGCAATGATGCTAAGTCATTGGTTGCTGTTTCTACAACAAATAAAAGAGCAATTGAACTTTGTCGGAGTCATCTGAAAAATGTTTTTAAGACAGATTTCAAATGGAATGAATGGGAAGAATTAAATTCTGAAAATCAGGTGAGATTATCAGATTTAGGTTTTTATATCGAAGAAGTTGAATTATACATTGATTAATCATGACTTCTTTATTCAATAAAATAAATTTTTGGGTTAATTTAGCAGGTATGAAAGACCTGCTGAGCTTTCCCGATGATAAACGGCAAATCACCTATAAAGCCAATCTGCACTGGATTTCTTATGTGAGACCGGTGCTGATAATTCTGGCTTGTCTCGTATTGGGTGCTTTCCTTTATCTGATTCATTGGATACTTGGTGTAATTGCAATTTTCTTTATGATAAAAGCCATTATCAATATCCTGAATCTGAAATCAACCGAAATTTATATCGGAGATAACATCCTGACAGTTTCCTATGGAATATTCAACAAAAGAGTGATAGACCTTTCACTTAAGAAATATGAAGGAATGCAGCTGATGCAAAACTTTTTAGGCAGAATGCTGAATTACGGGAGATTGACGGTTACAACCGGAGGGTTTACACAAAGTTTTCAGATTGAAAACCCGGAAATGTTGAGAGAATCTATTATTGGGAGTTCGAGTTAGTTAATGGCTTAAAAGTCCTTCAGATTTTAGAATTAAATTAAAATGGTTTGAACATTTTATTTTTATGAAATACGTATTATTTAGTTTAATAACTCACAGTCTATTTGGAAGTTAAATTGAATTTTGGAATCTTTCAAAAAAGAATTAATATTCGTATATTCGTATAGTTGGTAGCAATCTTAAAAAGGCAACGGCAATGACAACAATACCATTTGGAAGAGCATTATATTATCCTCATATAAATTTTTACGACCACAATTGGTTGAAATTTGCAGCATTGTATTATGACGGCATTGACCGAATTGTACCAAGTGACGACCTATTGGAAGAAGTTGAATTAATCAAAAGAATAAATGATTCGGCTGACAGTCAAGAAACAATGTTTGTTAGAAGTATAAGACCAAGTTATTATGCAGACCAAATTGCACATGAATTTATTGAATATGCTAAAAATGAATTATCAGACGAAGGCAAGAGAAAAGAAATTTTTCAGCGAGTTTCAAGATTCGTAAAACCAACAGAAACATACCCAATACACGTTAAGAAAATGGGTAGAAAACTCTTGGATGAACTTCCAAGATTGAATCTACCGGTTAAGAAATTTTCTTTTGAATTTGAAGATTGGATTGAATTTGACTCTATTACAGGAGCACTTTATATGTCAAGACTTGCTAACTGCATTGCAGTCAATAAATCATTACCCATAGTTTCAGACAACCCAAATTTTCAAGCGATAGTCAGAGAAGCACAAAAAGAAAAAGCAGTAAATGATATTAGTGAAGCATTAGCATCAATGGTAATTCAATCAGTTATACCTAAAAACATTGGTGCAATCACACCAAAACAAATTTTAGAGTTTAGAAAGAATTATAATGATGAACGGCAACAATTTTATTTAAACATTAATGACCTTGTAAAAGACCTTAATCAAATTCAGGACGAGCAATCATTGAAAGATGCATTACATTTTAGAAAAGATGAAATTGAACGTGCAACCAAAGATATTGAAGGGATTTACAAATCATTGAAAATTGACACAGGCTATACATTAATGGCTCTTTCCATTCCATCATTTGCTTCAGAGCTTGGTTGGGCTGTTGCAGGCGTTGGACTTGTTGCTGTAGCAGTAGGCAAATTGACTTTAAAAGGAATTGAATATCAAAAAACAAAAAGGAATAGCCCATATTCCTATGTCTTGACACTTAAAAACAAACTTGGAAAAGAAGAACTTGCAGAATCATTATTGAAGGGAAAACTTATATTATGACAAGAAAGGCAGCTACCAACAAAAAAATGGCAATAGAGCCGGTGAAGTACCTGTATTGAGCTTTTGTGCATGGTTGAGCTATAATAGGAACTCAATTCAACATTTGTGCTAAAAGTCGGCTCCATCGCCAATTTTCCGGATGTTGGATGAAATCGGTGTTCGTCTTTATGCTATAAATTTTTTAATTTTAGGATTACTACTTTTTCGGCAGATGAAATCTTTGCTTTTTTTAGATTGAGTCTTGTTATTCAATATTTTAAAAACCTTAAATCAGGTCGAGTCCTAAAATCTCAATCCCACTCTCATCCACTTCCTCAAACTGTTTTTGGTATTCTATTTCTTCCTGAATGATTTCTTCACATTTCTTCTTCCAAAACCACTCTTCAATTTGGATAATATCATCTTGAATATCAATCAATAATTTGGGTAGAAACATAAACTTTTCATTTTCTACATCATCGACTCTTAATTTGAGAATCAATTTGACTGATTTCTCAGAATAATCTTCAAAAGGAACTTTGATTTTTATTTTGCTATTGTCAACAGGTTCAAGTTTAAATTCTTCATCATTTATCTGTCCGTTACTGATAAACTTTTTTGGTACCCAATATCGTTTGTTTTCAATCTCAACTAATTGCGCCTTTTCGGTTGTTTTAATGATTTTGTCAATCTTTTTCATTTGATTTTGTTTTTAAAGGTTAATATTCTTCTATATCTTTAAACATGGAAATTGCCATATCTACTTCCACTCTTTCGGATAATATGCCGCCATGTCTGTTTTTTTGAATGATGATTTCCGCCTGATTGTGTGTATGTTCATAATTGTAATCTCCATCCCAGGTTTCGATGCCATAGTATTCCGGGCGGTAGAGAAACAGTACTTCGTCTGCATCTTGTTCAATGGATCCTGAATCTCTCAGGTCAGATAATAAAGGTCTTTTGTCCGGTCTTTGTTCTACTCTTCGGCTAAGCTGACTAAGCGCGATGACAGGAATGTTCAATTCCTTGGCAATGGCTTTTAAACCTCTGGAAATACTTCCTATTTCATTTTCTCTGTTCTGTTGATTGCGTTCATTGGTCATTAATTGCAGATAGTCAACAAAAAGGATTTCAATGCCGAATTTTAGTTTCATCATTTTTGCTTTGGTTCTCAAATTTTGAACAGAAATGGCAGCAGTATCATCAATATGAATTTTTATCATTAAAAGCTCCGGTTTTAAAGACTGAAATTTGAATAGCTCTTCATCTCTTAAACCCTTTCTCAGAATTGATGAGTTTGGGATTTCTGTATAATTTGTAATAATCCGGGCGGCTATCTGTTCACTTGACATTTCAAGAGAGAAAATTCCGATTGCTTTATTTTGTAACGCCGCATCAACAGCTCCCTGAACAAGAAATGCAGTTTTACCCATTCCGGGTCTGGCAGCTACAATTATTAAATCTGAATTCTGCCATCCGCCAAAAGCTTTATTGATAATTTTAAGCGAACTTTTTATTCCGGGTACTTTTCCTTCTGTAATACTTCTTGACCTTTCTTCTATGATTTCAACTAATTCCGGAAACGCAGGAGTCCTTTCCATTCCTTTCAAAAAACGATCGATGAACAGTTCATCTATGTACTGAAATGTCTTTTCCTGTAACTCAAAGACATCTGTTTCCTTTGAGATAGCTATTTGTAACAGTTTGTTGAATTTTAGAATATAGTCTCTTCTGATTTCCAACTCTGCCAGAAACATTAAATGATTTCTCAAATGGGCTGTGGATGCAACTTTATTTGATAAAAGTATAAGATGATTTACCAGTTCGGAATTTCTTTTTTCTAATCTACTGCTAACTGTGATTAAATCTATGGGATGATTTTCTTTCCATAACTCTTGAATCACTCCAAATATTAAGCGGTGATTTTTATTGCAAAATATTTCTGAGTAAAGCAAATCATGATGTGCTGTATATGCACTTCTGTCAATTAATAAACTTCCAAGTACCACTTGTTCAAGTTCATTGTTGGAATGAACTTCATAAATCTCTTTTATATTAATTATTTGGTTCATTTTAATCTTCATTATAAGTTGTTCTCGGGCGTTTTATATTTGGTATATTGTTCATATCAATTGGATGATTCGTTAAGGGTCTGAGCATATAAGGCCAAGTACTTTTTAAGGAAGCTTTCCAACTGTTTATAGGTCTTCCATAATCGTTTTTCCAGCCATTGGCTTCCCACTTTTCAAATTTGCCTTCAATGCTTACATCTAATTTTGGGTCATAATCCGGAAGTGTTTTTGCAAACTCTTTAAATTCATTCATAGTAGGCACATCAAACCTGACCCGCTGATTTTCATACCGAGTTATACTGATTTTTGGTTCTGTGGTTTTTGGGGGATGATCTGGAATTTGAGACTTTGGTATGTTTCCATTAATTGCTTTCGCTTTCTTTTGAATTGTGTTTTCTGAAATATTGTTGTTGAGTTTTGTCCCAAGTCTATAATAACAGGGTACTCCGTTTTGGAGTTGATAATCTATTAGACCTAATCTTTGTAAGTTTTCTCTTGATCTATAAATAGTCTTTTGTGTAATGCTAAATGCTTTTGATATTTCTTTATCCGAAATCCGAGCTTCTTGATTCTCAGTATCTATTAATTTCGATATCAAAAAAGCATAAAGACAAATTGTATTAGCGCTCATTTTGTTTTTACCATCTACACTCCAGAGCAATTTAATTTTCCCAAAAGCCGACATAGTATCTATTTGTTTTTCACTATTTTCAATGCTTCAAGAATCTTCTGCTTGTCAAAAAATATTAACCCTTCGGATTTATAAATGGCATCATCAATTTTACCTGATTTGACCAACTTCCTGACTTTGCTATCCGAACAATTCAGGAAATCTGCCAATTCCTTATATCCGTAAACAAAAACTTTTTCATTGGACTTATTAATTTCTTTACTTAATTCAATGAATTCTTTAATGGTCAAATTAGAAATCAAATTTTCATTATTGCTATTTTTCTTATCCATCACTGTACTTTTTAAATAATTCCAAAGCCTTTTGTTTATGAATAATAATTGTCCTGCCTTTTTGGATAATGGCATCGTCAAATACACCTTCCGATTTCAATCTCTGAGCATACCTTTTACTACTGCCTAACAAGCTGGCCAAGCCTTGGATTCCATAGGCATATTCTTGACTATCATAATAGGACGGAGTTTGTTCGGATTTGTTTTCGTTCTCTGCATTGGGACGAAACTTACTGTTGAGAATTTCTATAAATTCATCCGCTGTAAGTTGCCATAACGGTTTATTATAAAATTCTTTCATTTTCGTTTTCTGAATTTTTTGTTTCAACACCTTCCAATGAAAAGATATCCTTATCATCATATCCACACCTCCTGTAATATAATACAGCCTCATAAAGCGTAAGTTTTACGCTGTTTCTCCTTGCAAGTCCCATAACAGACTGTTGCTGAATGCCCATCCTCATGGCAAGTTCCATGCTAAAATCATTGTCATTAAGAATCCTGTCAATAATTTTTTTACTAATATTCATCTTCATATCTATATTTGTATTGTAATTTGTATTATATTTGTATATAAATTCAATTTGTAGAGCAAATATATAGATTTAAAATATATAATATAGACAATTTGTTTAATAAATCATTAAAATTAAAAGTATGACCATTACAGAGCGATTAGAAGTATACATGATTCACAAAGGATTAAATGCAAATCGAATGACATCTGAAGCAGGCTTATCAATTGGTTTAATTGGAAGAGCAATAAAAAATAACACAACATTAAACTCAGAAACTATTGAAAAGATTCTACATGCTTATCCTGATTTGAATCCTGAATGGTTACTATTAGAACAAGGAGATATGATAAAATCAGCACAAAACATCAATTCGAATCAATCACCGGGTAGCGTAAACAGTAATATCAATGGTGTGAACGGTAATGTGTCAATTTCACAAAACGATTTTTCCAGTTTGTTAGATGCTCAAAAAGCACATCGTGAAATGGCAAGTGAATTAATTGCAAGATTAAAGGCATCACAGGAACAATTGACAGAAAGTCAATTCCAAATAAAAACATTACTTGAAATAATACAGAAAAAGATATGAATAAGCCAAATCTGCTGACATACAACGCTCAATTTTTCATTGATAAAGAAAAAGGAAAACCTACGGCGAAAATTCGTTTTAGAGTTAAGTGGGAGAACAATACGGTTGCGTTCAGTTTAGGGTACAGAGTGGAAATTGACAAATGGAGTACAGATACACAAAGGTGTAAAATCAATACCACGCATGGCATTAAAAAGATGCCTGCATCGAAGATTAATAAGAAAATAGATTGGTATCAATCTGTTTGCGAGCGAATTTTTGCGGAATTTAACCTGAAAAATATTATCCCAACTAAAGAACAATTCAAAAATGACTTTAATGAAAAAGCTCGAAATACCGAGAAAAACATTAAATCAAAGGTCAGTAATCAAAATGAAATCAAAGAATTGAATTTAGTTCAAGATATTTTCAAAGATTTCATTAAGGAGGAAAAGGTTGTACGACAATGGACAAACAACACTATTGAAAAGATGGAAGCAGTTCAGAAAAAACTACTAAATTTTAAGATGGATTTGAAAATAGAAGAGTTTGGAGAAAGTAATTTATTAGGGTATCAACTATTTCTTCAAAATAAAGAATTTCAAAATTCGACTATTCTTAAAAACTTTGGCTACTTAAAGTGGTTCTTGAGATGGGCTGACAAAAAAGGATATAACCTTGATCCACATTATAAATTCTTTAAACCCAGATTGAAAACTACTACCGGTAAAATAATTTTTCTAACAAAAGAAGAACTTCAAAAATTATCAGATTTTTCAATTCCTGAAAATAAAAATTACTTGGAAAGAGTTCGGGACATATTTCTCTTCCAATGTTTTACGGGTTTGAGATATTCCGATGTTGCCAATTTGAAAAAAAGTGATATTAAGGATGACCATATTGAAGTAACAACTGTTAAAACTTTAGATAATTTAATTATTGAACTAAACGACCACAGCAGAAAGATACTTGAAAAGTATCAAGATTTTGAACTTGGATCATACAGAGCTTTACCTGTTATCACCAATCAAAGAATGAATAATTATTTAAAGGAGCTTGCAGAACTTGCTGAAATAGACGAACCTATCAGACGAACCTATTTTAAAGGCAATCAAAGAATAGATGAAATTCTACCTAAATGGGCAATACTTTCAACCCATGCAGGAAGAAGAACTTTTATTTGTAATGCTTTGGCTCTTGGTATTCCTCCACAAGTGGTTATGAAATGGACCGGACATAGTGATTATAAATCTATGAAACCCTATATTGACATAGCTGACGATACGAAATATACAGCAATGAAAAAATTTAATATGATGTAATTATTTTCATAATCTACCCTATTCTTTTCTATAATTATTTTTATAAAATTGTAGTCCCCATTATTCAAAACAGGGACTAAATCGTGTTCAGTTCATTACTTTTTGATGCTTTTTAATTCCGCGCTATTAATGCTATCTATTTGATAATTAGATTAAATACTTTTTATTGCGCTATATTGCATCCTATCAATAATCCCTCTCTCTCCGCAAAGTGTTTTTATAACTAATTGTGTGTGTTTTATTTACATGTTTATGCTAATGGGATTAGCACACAAACAAAAAAAGGAGTGTTTTTAGGCACTCCTTTCTGAATTATAAAAACCTACAATTTGTAATTGTAGAATTCAAATATACAAGTAAATTCAATTATTGAAAAATAGTACTTCCATAGTACTTTTGTACTATAATTATCCTATAAAATAGTAATACGAGCTTATTTTTTTGAAGTTCCGGCTTCAATTATTAATAAACCCTGAAACTTTTTGGATTACTTGTTTTTGTATTAGCCCATATGGGTGCTTTTTTTCAGTCTTCAAAAATAGTCTTATTTCCTTTCACCATAAATTTTGGACAAAAAAATCAATCTTAATATTTTTAATTTCATCTTCTGAACAGTTTTTAATTCTTGAGGCACGGCTTGGATTAACTGAGTCATATAATATCGGTATATGACTACCCACTTTTGCGACTTTTTTGGATGATAAAATATATAAGCTATCTTCAACTTCGTACTCTATGTAATTAAAGTATTGAGAACTTGTAAATTTAAGTTCAGATTTAACAACCCCTACTGTGCATTTTCCACGTTCTCTTAGATCGTTTTGTAATTTCCATTTTGATGATAAATACCATATGGCTACAAGAGCTGCTACTGGAAAAACCCAATATTTTCTAAACCATTCTTTATAATTCATTAGTCTTCAATTTCGCTAAATCCATTTTCAATTTTAGAAGATATTTCAAAAATTAATTCAGAGGATTTATCTGTTAGATATTTAAAAACCTGCATTCCCCGCTACCGCACTCCCAAAAGCTTTCGGGAGTATCTTGTTGTAAAGTTAATTGAATTTTCATCAAATTTTTAAAAATCTCTATCAACAACCTGATTATCAATCATTCTTTTTTCTCCTGCACAATCAATTGCGCTACTAATATGATAATCCTCGGCTTTGCACTATTCTAACTTCAATTGGATTTTTGTAAATATAATTGAATTTTTCTAATATTACTTTATGACTTCTTAGTGGCTATGCGATACACTTCGTTAATTGTGTGGCAGCTGAGATACAATTGATTTTATGACAGTTATTGATGATCAGGCATACTTGCAATGCTTCTAAGTCGCTTTGGCTTTAAATTCAAACAATCCCAACTTCCCTACTCAAATAAATTTATTTTTGTTTTATTAAAGAATTTAAACTTACTTTGCAATTCAAAGTTCTTTTAATATGAATCAAAATTACAAAGAAGATCTGGAACAAATCCGTTCCATGATGGAACGGTCTTCCCGTTTTATTTCGCTGTCCGGATTTTCCGGAATTTTCATCGGTTTGGTCGGTTGTGTCACCGCTTTTCTGCTGTTCGAATATCAGTCGGTATTGTATTCTGCCAACGAATTCAGCGAATTCAGAAGCGCGTTGCAAAGTCTTTTTGTCATCGGAGCCGTCAGTCTGATTACAGCAGTTGCGGGCGCAGTTTTCTTTACGCTCCGAAAAACCAAAAAACTAAAACTTCCATTCTGGTCGTCCGTCACCAAAAGGATTTTATTCAGCCTCTTGGTTCCGCTCGCAGTCGGTGGAATTTTCTGTCTGAAACTGACACAGCTCCATCTGATTTTCTTGGTTTTGCCCGTCACCCTCATTTTTTACGGACTGGCACTGCTCAATACCGCAAAATACACTTTCAGGGAAACCGCATATCTGGGGATGATTGAATTGGGATTGGGGATGATTGCCTTGTTTTTGCCTGCCTACAGTATTTGGATTTGGGGTGTCGGTTTTGGGATTGCTCATATTTTATACGGACTTTTGGTACAAAGAAAATACAAATAAGAAATTCTGAAAAATGAGTCTAATTCATTCATTGAACAAAAATTTTGAAAACCGCGTACGCTTGGGAATCATGTCTGTGCTCATGGTCAACGACTGGGTGGATTTCAATGAGATGAAGGAAATATTAGACATCACAGACGGCAATCTCGCCAGCCATACCATCGGCTTAGAAGACAAAAATTACATAGAAATCAAAAAAGAATTTGTCGGAAAAAAACCCAGAACTTCTTATCGTATCACTCAAAAAGGCAGAGAAGCTTTTGTGCAGCATTTAGATGCTTTGGAAAAACTAATTCGAAAAAAATAATTTTTTTAATCACTTACTTTGAATTTCAAAGTTCTTTAAATTGACTTAAAATGAAAAAATTCAAAAACTTAATCATCGGAACCATAGGGTTTGTAGCTTTATTTTACACCAATCAATTGGATTTTGGATTCAACATTGCGATTTATGCAATGTTGCTGCTTGTACTGTTGATACAAAATTCGGAGGCCAAAAAAGACCTTGGGTTTTGGTGGTTGGCGTTGGCAGCTTTCATTTCGATTTTGGCTTTTGCTTATTATGCTGATGCTTATTCCTTTCTGGCGCTGTTTACGGCAATCGGCGGTCTTAGCATTAAAATTCAGTTTCCGACTTATTCCCGACTGATGTATCCTGTGGTCGCTTTCATCAGCGGCATCACCTCCCCTTTTCGGTTTCTGATGTTTCCGAATTGGATTCCAAAAAATCTAAACAGAAATCATTTCGGTCATAAGTTTTTACTGTATTTTATTGTTCCCGGTTTGATACTTTCGGTTTTCATTTTGGTGTATTCGGGCGGCAGCGATATTTTCGCTTCCTTTTTTGAAAATTTCTTCCTTCAATTTAGTTTTGGAAAAATCATTTTGCTCGGTTTGATCGGTTTGGCCATCAGTTTCAATCTTTGGTATTATTTCAGCACAAAAGAAGTTGACCAAACGAATGATGAAATTCGCGAAGATTTCAACGATAGCGAAATTTTAATATTTAGTGAGAAATTAGAAAATCCGAAAGCAAATTACAGCAGAATCAGCGGTGTGATTTCAATGAGTTTGGTCAACATCGCTTTGTTGGCCTTTCTGTTCAGTTACAATTACGAACAGTTTTTTCAGATACAAAATGTAATGAATCTGAGTGCGGAAACTCATCAACGCGTGGAAACGGTAATCCTCTCCATCGTTTTGGCCATCGGGATTATTCTGTTTTATTTCAGGTCGGTATTCAATTTCGACCCAAAAGCAAAAAATCTAAGAAACCTCACATTCATCTGGATGATTCTCAATCTGTTGCTAATTATGTCCACCCTATTGAAAACCTTAAATTACATTGAAATTTTTGGTTTGACTTACAAAAGAATTGGCGTGTTGACTTTCTTGGGACTAAGTGTTACAGGTTTGATTTACACTTTTCTAAAAATAAAATACAAGAAAACAAATTCCTATTTATTGGTTCGTATGATGAAAGTAGGATGCATGGTTTTCATCATGGGCAGTTGGATAAATTTCAGTTGGTTGGTCACCAAATACAACACGACTTTTCAACAGCAAGCTGATTTTTATTATCTGCGCGGACTGAAATACAACCACTTACTCATGCAGAAAGTTTATAAAAACGATCCTCGTTGGGGTGATTTCAGAGACACTGCAAAAGACAGAAATCAATACCAAAAAAAGATTCCGTTTTTGGACAGAAATTTTTATGAATTCGTAGTGCTTTCGGAAAAAGAATTAAAAACGAACTGATTTAAGAACAATGAAAATTGATTTTGAGGAACAAAACGTTGAAAACCAGTTTAAATCGTGACTCTGAGAGGATTCGAACCTCCGACCAATAGTTTAGGAAACTACTGCTCTATCCTACTGAGCTACAGAGCCAAAAAAGCAAGGCCGCCCACCGCAGCGGACAGCCTCTTATCATTTCACAATCTTTGTTTATTTTAAAACAATAAGCTTATTCACCTGCGGGTTCTACAGAAACAAAAGACCTATTATCGGTTTTTTTTCTGAAGATTACTGTCCCGTCAATCAAGGCAAAAAGCGTATGATCTTTTCCGATTCCCACATTATCGCCGGGATGATGTTGCGTTCCCCGCTGACGAACCAGAATGTTTCCGGCTTTGGCATATTGCCCGCCAAAAATTTTCACACCCAGTCTTTTGGAATGTGACTCACGACCGTTTTTGGAACTACCGACTCCTTTCTTATGTGCCATTTCTCTAAGGTTTTATTTTTTTGCGTCAAATTTATCCATGTTTTTGCTGATGAGTTCATCAACTTCTTCATGTGTCAAAATTCTCTTGTTCAATTCCTCTTTCAAACCATTCCCAAGCTCAGTCAATGTTTCTCTGTTGGCTTTAGACTGGGAAAGTCCATTTTTCTTCAAGTGATAATTCAACTCATGATCCTCTCCGAAATTCACGGTTTTGTGATCCGAGTTCGGGTTGGCAACTGATTTTTTAGCTTCCTTCTTTGTTGCTTCGATTTCCACCTTTGGTTCAGCCGCCACACTCAGTTCTTCAGCAGGCATTTCCGCTAATTTAGCTGGTTCGGCTTTTGGGGTTTCTTTTTTCTCGGCTTTTTTAGCTGAAACTTTTCCTTCGGCAATGCTCATCACCTCAATTTTTGTAAACTGCTGACGATGTCCGTTTTTCACTCTGTATCCTTTTCTTCTTTTTTTCTTGAAAACGATTACTTTATCGCCTTTCACATGTTCAAGGATTTTGGCCGTAACGGTCATCCCTTCTATAACCGGGGCGCCAACTTGTACGGAGCCGTTGTCGGTCAAAAGCACACGGTCAAAAACGACTTCCGTGCCTGGCTCTCCCTGCAAACGATTCACATACAACTGCCGGTCTTTCTCAACTTTGTATTGAAGCCCTGCTATTTCTACAATTGCATACATGATTAATATTGTTATAAATTTCGGTCGGCAAAAATAAACATTATTATTTATAATCAAGGCATATATTCAATTATATTTAAAAAAATCCGCTATTTGCAGGGAGTCTTCATTCCGATAAAAACTTTCGCTTTCACAAAGCTTTTTAGTAAATTTGCAAAAATTAATTATCAGTTTGAGAATTATTGCTGTAATTCCTGCGCGTTATGCGGCCAGCCGTTTTCCCGGAAAACTGATGGCCAGACTTGGAGAAAAATCGGTTATCCTTACTACTTATCAAAATACGCTCAAAACCGGGCTGTTTGATGAAGTTTTCGTAGTTACCGATTCTTCAGAGATTTTCAATGAAATTACCGAAAACGGCGGCAAAGCTATCATGAGTATCGGCGAGCATCAGACCGGAAGTGACCGAATTGCTGAAGCGATTGCAGATTTGGAATGTGATGTGGTAGTCAATGTGCAGGGGGATGAACCTTTTGTGAAAAAAGAAGCTTTGCAAAAGTTGACCGAAGCCTACCGAAATGATGAACAGCATGAAATTTCATTGGCTACGTTGGCACAGGAAATCAGGGATGAATCCGATATTCACAATCCAAATGTGGTCAAAGTCAATTGGGACATCCATCAATTCGCTTTGTATTTTTCACGCAGTCCGATTCCATATCCCAGAGACACAGAATTTAAAGGCCGATATTTCAGACATATAGGGATTTACGCCTTTCGCAAGGAGGCTTTGCTTAAATTTGCAAAACTCCCGATGCGACAAAATGAAATGGCCGAAAAATTAGAGCAGTTAAGATATTTGGAATACGGCATGAAAATCAAGGTGTTGGAAACAGATTTTATGGGAATTGAAATTGATACACCAGAGGATTTAGAAAAAGCCAATGCTTATTTAAAGGAAATAAAAAAGATTGAAAATGAGTTTTAAAAACTTCCCTATGGTTACCCGGGTGGTTTACGGGCATGGGAGTTCCAATCAGATGGACGAGATTGTGAAATCAGTCAGGAAGAACGGACACCCGATTATCTATTTTATGGATCATTATTTCAAGGAAAAACCGATTGTACAGCATATTCCCGTCAAAAAAAATGACCAGATTATATTTATAGATACTACGTCCGAACCCACGACCGCCGGAGTTGACCAACTCAGAGACCGGTTGAAAGAAGAGTTCGGAAAAGTTTCCGGCATCATCGGTTTTGGAGGCGGAAGTGTACTCGACACCACCAAAGCGGTGGCACTCATGATGAACAACAAAGGTTCATCAGCGGATTATCAAGGTTGGGATTTGGTAAAAAACCCGGGCGTTTATCATGCCGGCGTTCCCACGCTGAGCGGAACCGGCGCGGAAGTTTCCCGAACTTGTGTACTCACCGGACCGGATAAAAAATTGGGGATGAATTCTGATTTCACACCGTTTAATCAAGTAATTCTCGATCCGAATCTGACCAAAGACGCACCCGAAGACCAGGTTTTTTATACAGGAATGGATTGCTACATCCATTGCATTGAATCCTTGAACGGCACTTACCTCAATGCATTCAGCAGAAGTTATGGCGAAAAAGCACTTGAGCTTTGCAAGAAAATATATTTAGAAAAAGATGTGTGGGATGATGAATCTCGGGAAGATCTGATGATGGCTTCCTGGCATGGCGGCATGAGCATCGCCTATTCACAGGTCGGCATCGCTCACGCACTCAGCTACGGACTTTCCTACATTTTGGGAATCCGACACGGGATTGGAAATTGCATTGCCTTCAACCAGATTGAGGAATATTATCCCGAAGGAGTTAAGGATTTCAAAAAAATAATTGAGAAATTCCAGATTGAAATTCCCAATAATGTTTGTTCCAATCTTTCAGATGAAGAAATGAAAGAAATGACCAAAGTCGCCCTCGGTTTGGAACCGCTTTGGGAAAATGCCTTAGGCAAAAACTGGAAAAAGAAAATCAATGAGAAAACAGTCAGAGCACTTTACGAAAGAATGTAACTGATTATTTATCAATATGTTTTATCCACGTACAATATTGAATAAAATTCCGGTAATCCTTTTACTGCTGTTTTCCGGAATGCAAATCAATGCCCAAACTGCCGATGAAATCATTACCCGGCATTTGGAGAATTCCGGCGGCATTGCGCAATGGAAAAACCTGAACAGCATCATCATTCATGGAGACGCCATTCTGGGATTAGACCAAGCTTTCCCATTGGTAATTTATCACAAAAGACCTTATCAAAAAAAAGTGGTTTTCATCGTTCAGGGAAATGAGGTACTCAACGAAGGCTATGACGGCAGCAACGGCTGGACTTACAGTGAAATTTCCGGTAAAAATGAAATCATGAGAAATTATCAGCCCGATGCTTTTGATACTGATTTACTCGAATATAAAAAGAAAGGCTTCGAAGCTGCATTGATTGGGAAAGCAAAAAGTGAAAACACGGAATGCTATAAAATCGAACTGATCAAAAATACCAATAAAACCACTTACTGTTTTGCGGTGAACGATTACAAATTGCTTTGGGAAGAAAACAAGGATGAAAAACTTCTCTATTACGATTACAAAAAATTCAACGGTTTAGAATTCGCAACAAGAATTATCGGTCAACCCGTCAACGGCGGCGAATACGTTCTGAAATTCAACAAAATTGAAATCAACCCCGCCATCGCAGACAAGGTTTTTAAATTTTGAAAAGCAACCTAAACCACCCGATTCAAGGCTTTGTATATTTCAGCGCGGGTTTCAACCAAGGTCATGATTTTTTCCATTTGCTCCAATCTGACTTCACCACCTAATTCCCCATTTTGAATGATTTCCGTGAATTTCCGAATGGCATCTTCCAGAAAAATGGTTTTAAATCGAAGAATGGTATCAAAAACATCTTTGCCTACATTGGCTTCTTTGGATGGAATGATTATATTCAGCCTTTTTTGCCAGTTTTCACTCAGGGTATATTTTTCTAACATGGCTTCGGAAGCCTTTTGGGTTTTCTGATTTTCATCAAAAAGCCGCACAAAGAAATCCCCCGTACGGAGCTCTTCTACCTGCAAACCTGTTTTCACATCTTCAAAAATAGAGGCATACAAAGTATTTTGAAACTCCAGCCCATTGCTTTCAAATTGATTCACAACTTCCTCTATCACAGTCGTTTCATAAAAATCATTTTCATTGCCGGGCAATTCGACTTTCAAATTTCCGTATTTCATGATTAGACTGATGATTTCTTCCTCTAAAATTTCACGGGTATTGACAGCGAGAACTTCTTCTTTGTCTAACTCCAAAGGTTTTCTCTCCAAAAATTTTTCATCTTTTTTCTGAAGTTCTTTGCGGTGTCGCTGCAAGGCCTGTGCAAGTTCTCTGAACAAAATCTCTTCGCGGATATCAACGATTTTCGCGGTTTCCCGGATGTATAATTCCCGTTGTATAACATTCGGAATCAATGCAATACTCTGAATAATATCGCGAATCATTTCGGTTTTCTTGACCGGATTATCTTTGGTTTCTTCCAACAGAACTTCGGCTTTGAAACGAATGAAATCGGTTGCATTTTCGCGGATGAAATTCTCAATTTCCTCCGAAGAATGTTGCTGTGCAAAGGAATCTGGATCTTCACCTTTGGGGAACAACAACACCTTCACATTCAACTGCTGTTCGAGAATCAAATCAATTCCCCTGAAAGAAGCTTTGATTCCCGCCGCATCGCCGTCGAACAGCATGGTGACGTTGGGTGTCAGCCTTTTAATCAGACGAATCTGCTCTTCGGTCAGGGAAGTCCCCGAACTGGCGACCACATTTTCAATTCCGGCCTGATGCAGGGAAACCACATCGGCATAACCTTCTACAAGCAGACATTCATTTTGCCGTAAAATGGCCTGTTTGGATTGAAAAATGCCGTACAGGATTTTACTTTTATGATAAATCTCTGATTCCGGTGAATTTACATATTTTGCTGCTTTGACATCATTGCGCAGAATTCGTCCACCAAATCCCAAAATCCGACCGGAAAAACTGTGAATCGGGAAAATTACTCTTTCCCTGAATCGGTCATAGCCGGGACTGTTTTCTCTATAAATTGTCAAACCCGAAGCTTCTAAAACGGCTTTGCTGTAACCTTTTTTTTCAGCAGCATCGGTGAGTGCATTTCTTTGCGCCGGTGAATATCCCAATTCAAATTTTTCGATGATTCCCTTGGAAAATCCTCTTTCTTTGAAATAAGACAAACCGATGTCTCGCCCTTCATCCGTTTCATGCAATTGCGTTACAAAAAACTTTTTCGCGAATTCACTGACGAGATATATGCTTTCTCGGATTTTGGCTTCTTCCTTTTGTTCCTGACTTTGTTCGCGGTCTTCTTCAATTTCAATATTGTATCTTTTGGCCAACCAGCGAAGAGCTTCAGGATAGCTGAATTGCTCGTGTTCCATGAGGAAAGTAACGACATTCCCGCCTTTGCCCGACGAGAAATCCTTCCAAATCTGTTTGCCCGGAGAAACCATGAATGAAGGGGTCTTCTCATTGGAAAATGGAGACAAGCCTTTCAGGTTGCTGCCGGAACGTTTCAGATTCACGAAATCACCGATGACTTCCTCCACACGGGCGGCCGAAAAAATAGAATCTATGGTCTGTCGGGAAATCATTTTACAAAAATAGTTTAATTAAGGAAACCAACAGAAAGTTAAATTTTGGATGACGAAATTTTGTATAAAAAAGCCGGAAAATAGTATTACCTCCAAAAATATTTATATTTGTGTCATTCATTTTATTTTTTCAAATGCTTTCAAAGAAAACCAAATATGCCATCAACGCCCTGGCTTACATTGCGAAACACGGTGAAAAAAAAACCAATCGGAGCTTATTTGATTACAAAAATGAAAAAGAGACTGCTGATGATAATGTCGGAATGCTGATTATAATTACTTCATGTTTTACCATTTACAAAGAAATCTCATCAATCATTTAATTCAACAATGAAAAGAATCGGTATAATTGGCGGTGGTTTTTCAGGAACGATGACCGCCGTCCGGCTGATTGAAAAATCGGAAAGTCCGGGAGAAATAATCCTCATTGATCAACAACATTCAATCCACAAAGGAATCGCTTACAATCCTTACTCCGGCAAGCATTTGCTGAATGTTGTAACAGGCAAAATGAGTGCTTACGCCGAACAGCCTGAACACTTTTTGGATTGGATCATGGAGAGAGAAGAATTCAACGACATGGAGCGGACATGGCTTTCAAATGCATTTTTACCAAGGCACTTATATGGAGAATATTTGGGTGAAATTCTTGAAAAAGCCAAACAAAAAGCAATTGCCAAAGGAATAAAATTAAAGATTATCGACTGTTATGTGACTGATCTCGATGTGACAGAGCATGCGGTTATTTTACAACTTGACAAACAATCGGAACTGAAAGTGAACCAATGTGTGCTAACTACGGGAAATAACATTCCCCGAAATCCTGAAATCCATACCAAAACATTTTACAACAGTGATAAATACTTTCAAAATCCCTGGGAAAAGACTGTTGTAAAAAACATAAAAAACCAATTCCCCATACTGATCATCGGAAATGGACTAACGATGGTGGATACGGTACTCGGCTTATTAGAGAATGGATACGATGGAACGATTTATTCCATTTCGCCCAATGGATTCAATATTCTGCCTCATCGGCATAATGGATTGAAATACACTAAATTAATCGAAGAGTCAAATGAAAAAATGTCGCTTTATGAATGGGTGAAATTACTCAACAAACACATCAAAAGTGTAAGAAAATTAGGGATTTCGGCGGAGCCGGTTATAGACAGTTTGCGACCACATACCCAAAGAATATGGCGATCGCTTTCAGATAGGGAAAAAGCTTTGTTTATGAAAAGACTCCGGCATTTGTGGGGTGTGGCCAGACACCGCATTCCGCTGCATATTCACGATAAAATCCAGCAATTACGGATCGACGGAAAACTGCATATTCTGTCCGGGAAAATCATAGACTGCAAAGAATCAGAAGTAGCGGTGATGGTCGAGTTTTATGATAAAAAAGACGAAAAAACAAAATCCATAAATGTTTCAAGGGTTATTAATTGTACTGGTCCGGAAACGGATTTGATGCAAATTAAAAATCATTATCTGATGAATTGTTTGCTAAAAGGAATGCTGACACAAGACAAATTAAAATTAGGGATTAATACGAATACCGAAACTTTTCAGGTCATAAACGCAGATGGCCAACCACATTCCCGATTATTTACAATTGGCTCCAATCTGAAAGGTGAACTTTGGGAAAGCACCGCAGTGAATGAACTCAGAATCCAAGCAGACAAATTAGCGGAACAATTGAAATTCAGTGAAAATTAAAAATTGTATTGAATTCTTTTCCGCTGATTCAATGGCCGAAAATCAAAACATTTAAATATTACATTGATTTATTTAAACAACAGCCAAAGCAGAAAAAACACCGGCATCAGATAAATGACAATGGTTTGTGCGCCACCATAATCTTTAGCAAGCCGCTGCCCAGTAAAAAGCATTCCAAATGTAATGGCAGCAAGTACCGCCGCTATTTTTGCGATTTCTGTTTGCCCGTTGATGATTAAAATGACACCGCCAATTAACGCCAACGCGCCGGTCACAATTTCAAAAATCATTACGACAATCAGATTGAAGGAAACCATATTTCTGAATGGCGATTTCTTGAAATGTTGGGAATGAAATTCCAAATTCCCCTTCCAATCGGTTATTTTGTCCACCCCAGATTGTGTAAAAGCCACCGCAACCATTAATAGTATAAAAAATTCAGCCCAATGTTCCATGTCTTATAATTTATTCAAAATTAAGTGTTTATTGGAAAATTATCCCATCTTTAAATTAAAATCCGAATTTCCCACAACTTTAATTCCTTTGTTGCCACAAATTTCTCCAATTTAAATTTTGAAAAGCAATTAGAAGCGCCATAAAATTCCATGATGAACAAAATTGATACCTTTGTAATGCATTCAAAATATGCACCAACAATGAGCAAAGACGCCGACAAATCATCCATTTTCAATTTCCACAATACTTACACCCAGCTGCCGGAAATTTTTTACAGCAAAATCAAACTTAAACCTGTTCCTCGACCGGAATTGGTTTTGTTCAACGAAGAACTGGCGGAAGAATTGAATCTGAAGATTGAAAACCGGGATTCATTGCCGGAGATTTTTTCCGGAAACCGGATAGTGGAAAACTCGGCATTGATTGCACAGGCTTATGCCGGACATCAGTTCGGGCATTTCACTATGTTAGGTGACGGCCGTGCGGTTTTGCTCGGCGAACATATAACGGAATTTGGGAAAAAATATGACATCCAACTGAAAGGCTCCGGCCAGACACCCTATTCCAGAGGCGGTGATGGAAAAGCTGTGCTGAAACCCATGCTCAAGGAATATTTGTTCAGCGAATCATTGCACCATCTGGGGGTACCCACATCAAGAAGCTTAGCAGTTGTAAAAACCGAAGAAAAGGTTTATCGGACAACATCCGAACCAGCTGCGATTCTGACCCGGGTTTTTCCCGGCCATATCCGGGTAGGAACATTTCAGTTTGCACGGTTTATGGGGGAACCGGACGATTTGGAAAAGTTATTGAATTACACCATTGAACGGCATTTCCCGGAAATCAAAAATACCGAAAATCCTGCATTGGCATTGTTGGACACCGTCATGCATCTTCAAATCGAACTCATCGTTAACTGGATGCGGATTGGCTTCATTCACGGCGTCATGAATACGGACAATACCGCCATCTGTGGAGAAGCTTTTGATTTTGGCCCTTGTGCTTTTATGGGGGTTTACCATCCAAGGACGGTTTTCAGTTCCATCGACACAAACGGACGTTATTCCTTTGGAAATCAACCTCAAATCATAAAATGGAACTTGGCAAGATTTGCGGAAACCTTGTTGGAACGCATCCATCCCGATCAGGACAAAGCCCTGAAAATTGCAACCGATAAAATCAATGCATTCGATGCTCTTTTCAATCAATATTATTATCAAATGATGCTCGGTAAAATCGGCATTGAATTTCCCATAGAAAACGACTGGAAATTGGTAGATGAACTGTTGATTCTGATGCGGGATCATCAAAAAGATTATACGCATACCTTCAATTTTCTTCGCTTGCCGGAAATGTTTGAAAACAAAGATTTTACTTTGGGAGAAGAATTTGAAGCCTGGATTTCCAAATGGGAAAAACGCCTGTTGAAGGACGGCGGCAAAAGCCGGGCTTCCTCCGTAATGGAGCGGTACAATCCGGTTTATATTCCACGAAATTATTTTGTAGAACAAGCGTTGAACCAAGCGGTGGAAGGGGACTTTACGCCATTTTATCGATTGTTGGACAACATGAAATATTGTTATTATTACATGGAAGACATGAATGATTCTTTGTTTGCGCCAGAGAATTTTGACTCGAATTTCCAAACTACCTGCGGCACCTGATTCCCGGTTTATTTTCTTCCATTTACAGAATCGGATTTTTTTAATTTTGTTTTTACTATTTTTGCAAGGAGTGAAATAAAATACGTATTCGTGGACGTATCTCTTATTAAGTTGGGAAATTTTGCTCTTAAACTAAAATCATACAATGAAAGTATCCGAATTATCAGAAAATCTAAAACCTTCTGCTATTTTACAATTGGCGGCTGATATCAGAGCATTAATCGCCGAAGGTCATCAGATATACAACCTCACCATTGGGGATTTCAATCCTAAAATCTTTCAGATTCCCGATGAACTGAAAGATGAAATCATCCGCGCTTATGAATCGGACAACACCAATTATCCGCCCGGAAACGGTGAAGTTTTGCTTAGAAAAAACATTTCGGAATATTTGAAAAATAATTTGGGAACTGATTATTCAGAAAATGAAATCATGATTTCCGGCGGTGCCCGTCCCCTGCTCTATGCGGCATATCAGACTTTGCTCGATATCGGTGACACCGTGCTTTATCCTGCGCCGTCGTGGAACAATGACGCCTTCACTTATTTAGCAAGAAACAAAGCCGTGATTCTGAGAACCAAAGCTGAAAACCGCTTTTTACCGATGGCCGAGGAAATTGAACCGCATATTCGGGACATTCACTTAATCTCACTCTGTTCGCCGCTGAATCCGACCGGAACTTCCTTCGGAAAAGAGGAATTAGAGAAGATTTGTGATTTGATTCTTATTGAAAATAAAAGAAGAAATGAATTGGCTGTCAAGCCTTTATATTTAATTTATGACCAGATTTACTGGCAACTTTCTTATGGTGATACTGCGCATTATCATCCGGTTTTACTTCGTCCGGAAATGAAAGATTTCACTTTGTCAGTGGACGGGATTTCCAAGTGTTTTGCCGCTACCGGAGTGCGTGTAGGCTGGGCATTTGGCCCGAAAAAGATTATCGGCAAAATGGTCAGTTTACTGACACACGTTGGCGCATGGTCTCCAAAAGCGGAACAAATCGCAGTTGGAAATTATCTGACACATACCGAAAATGTGAAATCCTATATGGAAAACATCAAATCTGAATTGAGTTTTCGGCTGAATGAATTTTACAAAGAATTCATGCAACTGAAAGCCGAAGGTTTTCCGGTCGATGCCATCCAACCCGAAGCTGCGCTTTATTTGACTTTGAAATTTGATTTGATTGGCAAAGAATCCGCCAAAGGTCAGAAAATTAATACGGTTCAGGATATTACAAATTATTTGCTCCATGAAGCCAAAGTCGCTTTGGTGCCTTTCAGTTCATTTGGTGCTTCCTCCGATTCCGTTTGGTATCGGCTTTCGGTCGGAACCACCGCCCGCAATGACATTCCGAATATCATGAACAACCTGAAAAATGCGTTGGAAAGCATGCGGGTTACCGTTTGATTTTAATCGTTCAAAGCTGCACATTCATTTTCCAAAATCCCTTTGACAAGCAACGGCGGAGAATTCCATCTTTGAATTTTGTCATCCGTCAATACCGCAAGATGCGAACTATAACCACCGATTTCTCCGGTAGAAATTCCACTCACGACCATTGCGATTTTGGACTGGCGAATCATGTAAGCACACATGATGCAGGGTTCATGCGTGGTATAAAGCACGGTTCCTGATAAATCTCTGGTTTTCAGCAAATCATTTGCCCGACGGATGGCTTCAATTTCCGCATGACAGGTCAAATCATTTTTGGTTTTTACGGCTTCCGTTCCTTCTCCGATTACTTTTCCCTCTAAAACAAGGAGTGAACCCACCGGACTTTCGCCATGAGATTTTGAAATTTTGGCCAATTCAATACATTTTCTCATAAAGAATTCATGGATTTTCATCGTTTCCTCATTCATCCGGATATTTTTTCGGTTAAAGTATTTCAAATTTATAATATTTTCTAACTTTAAACCTCAATTTCATCCGAAATGACGACAGCAGAAAAAGTCCTTATTCAATCCATCGAAGAGAAAACCGGTCTGAAATTCCGAGAATCCGAATCAGATGGAAATCTTTGTTTTCGCAACAACAACATGGATTTGCGTGATGATTTCAAGGAAGTTTTTTATGCTTCCGATTTGCGGTTTTATATGCTTTCTTTTTCCGGACATGAAATTTCACTCCCCGAAAACAATCTTGATTTTTGGGAAAAAGTCAAAATAGGAAAAAAATTTGGATAACGGGTAATTCACTTTTCATAGCGCGCCAACAACTTTCGCCAATCTCCCGATTCGGGCTGTCCATCTTCTTTGAATCCAAAAATCCGAGCTGTTAATTCTTCCTCCGGATTGTAAATTTCAATTGAAGAAATAATCCCCCAAGCAGTCGGAATCCGAACGATCCAAGTCGAATCAATCCGTGCGGAATCTAAATGAAGTCCGAAATTTTCACTTCCCGCATTGAGCCATGTACCGTGCCAGAATACTTGCTGCAATTGTCCTGAACAAGTCTGAATACAACCCCGGTTACCGATTTCCATTCGAATGAAAATCTCTTGTTCTATCACATCTTCCGGCCAGACTACCGCTTTGCGGTTTCGGATTTTTCGGGCAAAAAACGCATCCGGTGCCAATTGCAAAGCCTGAAGCCTTGACATTCCAAAAATATGCAAGAGCTTCTCAAAATTCCGGAAATCCTCCAATTCCTTCCAAGCCTGATGAAATTCCTTTACATCCACATCCGGCATTGCTTGCTCAGAAATAGGATTTATCATTTCTGTATTCAGGTTTGAATCTTCGGTTTTAAACTTTTTAACGAGTAAATCAAAGGCTTCCTCATTGCTTTCCGATGTCAAATAAACTTTATGAACCGCCGAGCCGGATCTATCAAAAAATTGCAAAGATTTTTCATTTTCATCTTTCACCGCAAAAACATTTTTCCATTCGGAGAAAATAAATTTAACATTCAATATTTCTTCATGACTTTCAAGCTGTTTGGAATTGATATCCGGATAAAATCCGGTTTGATGCAGGATGCAATCTTCATTGCGGGTAATCGCTTTGAATTTTCCGATTTTCTGCAATTCCTTCAAAATATTTTCGAATTCAGGTTTCAATAAAATTACCATTTCCCCCAACCTACAGGCAAGCAACTCACATTCGCTGACACCCAATTGACGGGCTGCATTCCTCGGTCTGATTTCTGGTTGTTCAGATATCAAGTTTTTCCATTTTTCTTGCAATGTGCCGGCTTCTGTTTTCATCTTTGATTCATTACGAAACAAAACTAAGCATTTCGCTTTTTCTTATAACAAGAATTCGGTGCAATTCCGGTCAAAATCAAGGATGATAGATTTCATTAATAAAAGACATTCAAGTTTTTGTATATTTGAAACAAATTAAAAAATTATGAAAGGAACATTTTTTTCAGCAGTAGTCGCCTTGGCCATTTTTGCTATTTCCTGCAACGGGAACAAGCAACATGATGCAGATATGGATATGGATGGATTGGTAATGGCTTTGGATGTGGAAGTGGACAATACAATCGACCCGGTTTGTGATATGGAAGCAAAAGCAGGAATGGTTTATGACACAATTCATTACAATAACAAAATTTACGGATTTTGCAGTACCCACTGCAAAGAAGAATTTGCGAAGAACCCGAATGATTATTTAAGCAAAATGAATTAATTTCATGTTAAATGGCCGTAATGAACAATCCCGAGAAATTTTTTCGGGATTTTTTATTTCATTTTCATCTGTAAAGCAAAGGCAAGTTCAGATACCGAGTTGCAAAAATTATCCCGGATTTAAAATCGGAGAATTACACGAAATTCCTTGGTTAAATTTTATATTTGTGCCACATTCATAAAAGCCTGAAAATATGAACCCACTTTCCCGAAAAATCGATCAGCATATCGGTCGCGTTCCTGATTTCCCTTCGCCCGGCATCCAGTTCAAAGACATTACCGCACTGTTTCAGTATCCGGAATTAATCGAAGAAATGACTTCGGCTTTTGCAGAATTCAGCCAAGGAAAAGTGGACGTCGTTTGTGGAATCGAAAGCCGTGGTTTCCTCTTCGGAACCCTGATTGCACAGAAACTTAATATTCCTTTTGTGCTGATTCGAAAACAAGGAAAATTACCGCCGCCAACCATCGCTGAATCTTATGAATTGGAATACGGTAGCGCGACCATCGAGGCGCAGCCACAATATTTTCAGGAAGGACAGCGGTTTCTGATTCATGACGACATTTTGGCCACCGGCGGAACTGCCGCCGCAACTGCCAAACTGATTGAAAAATGCGGTGGAATCCCTGCGCAATTCAGTTTCATCGCAGATTTGATTGCCTTGAAAGGAAAACAAAAATTATTTCCATATTCCAATGAAATTCTGAGTTTGATTCAATATTAAATAGCAAGACGTAAAATGAATTAACTGCTATTTTTGTAACGAAACATAAAAAAGTGAACAATCATCTAAAAACCATCACAATCAACTGAAATACAAATAATTTACTCATAGCATTTGATTTCTAAATTCCAAATTTAAAATGAAAAAACAAGCCCTCATCAGCGTTTCCGACAAAACGAATTTATCAGCATTCGCACAGTTTTTATCCGATAAAGGTTATCAAATCATTTCCACCGGTGGCACCTTCAAACATCTGAAAGCAGCCGGACTAAATCCGGTTCAGATTGATGAAATCACGGAATTTCCTGAAATGCTTGACGGCCGTGTGAAAACACTGCATCCTAAAGTTCACGGCGGATTGCTTGCCGTTCGGGACAATGATGAACACATGAAAACCGTTGAAACACACGGAATCGGGTTGATTGACATCGTAGTGGTCAATTTATATCCCTTCTTTGACAAGATGAATACTGGCCTTTCTGAAGCGGAAATGATTGAATTCATTGACATCGGTGGCCCGTCCATGTTGCGTTCGGCTGCAAAAAACTTTAAGGCTGTTACCGTCATCACGGATGTGAAAGATTACGATAAAATCCGGCAAGAAATTGAAGCCAACGGCAATACCAAACAGGAAACCCGTAAACTGTTGGCCGGAAAAGTTTTCAATCTGACTTCGGCTTATGATGCCGCCATTTCATCTTATATTCTGAATGAAGATTTTCCGCAATTCATTGAATCTTCTTATGAAAAAATGATGGATTTGCGTTACGGTGAGAATCCGCATCAACAGGCTGCTTATTATGTGGACAAAACCCGAAACGGCGCGATGAAGGATTTTGACCAATTACAAGGCAAAGAATTATCGTTCAACAATATACGAGACATGGATTTGGCATTCAAAGTAGTTTCAGAATTTGAAGAAAACTGCTGCTGCGCGGTGAAACACTCCACCCCTTGTGGAGTGGCAATCGGAAATTCTGTCGATGAAGCCTATCAAAAAGCTTATGAATGTGATCCGGTTTCTATTTTTGGCGGAATTGTGGCTTTCAACAAAGAAGTGAATGCAAGCACTGCGGAAGCACTCCATCAATTATTTTTGGAAATTGTGATAGCACCGGCATTCTCTGATGAAGCCTTAGAAGTTTTCAAAACCAAAAAAAACCTCAGAATCATTCGGGTGAAAAATCCGGTTTCAGACCGACTGACTTATGCAAAGGTCGATGGCGGCTTACTTGTCCAAAATTTGGACAACCAGTTTTCGACTGAAATTGAAACCGTAACTCGACAAAAACCAACCGAAAAACAAATGACCGACTTACTGTTCGCACAAAAAATCGTGAAATGGACCAAATCCAATGCGATTGTAGTGGCGACAAACGGACAAGCTTTCGGTATCGGTGGCGGACAGACCAACCGGATTTGGGCGGCACAACAAGCGGTGAAAAGAGCAAAAGAAAAACGAGATTCAGATTTGGTCATGGCATCGGATGCTTTCTTTCCGTTTCGGGATGTTGTGGATTTTGCGGCGGAAAACGGCATTTCGGCCATCATACAACCAGGCGGTTCCATTCGTGATGAAGAAAGCATTGAAGCTTGCAATGAATATGGCATCCCAATGATATTCACCGGAATGCGACATTTTTTACATTGATTTTTGATGTAAAATGTTTTATTGTGAAATGGTATGCTGTAGTAAATTGTGAGTTCTGCAAAATCTCATCTCTCGAAATCTATGCTTCGGCTCCGCTCAGCAACCGCAGTCATTGAGCAAAGCCGAAATGCAGCAACCGATTTTCGGTCATAGAGCAAAGCCGAAATGCAGCAACCTATTTTCGGTCATTGAGCGCGAACGGTGTTCACGAAATGGATTTATGCTTCATGTTTTAATGGTATTTACCCTATAAATATTAAAAATACTCCTTAATACTTCTATTTCGCAGTAACCACTTCCCAAAGAAGAGAATAAGGAAATTTAAATTCTGAATTTAAAATAAATATCGAACAACCGAATCGGACTGCTTAATTCAATCTTTCGAGCTCAATTGATTTTTAACGCAGCTGCTAAATTAATTTATGTTATTTTTGGCAGAATGAAATCCGAAAAAGAACATCAGAAAAATCCGGACATTAAGAAACTGATTACCGAAAACTGGCTACCGGCATATACTTGGGTTCTTATCGCCAATGCGGTTTATATTCTGATTTTCTTTATAATCATGAAAATTTTTAGCTGATGCATCTGTTTGACTGGCTGATTCTTGTTGGTTCTCTTCTTTTCATTGTGGTTTACGGAACTTGGAAAACCCGTAATCAAAGCAGTGTCAAGGATTTCTTGAAAGGGGATGATGCCAACTGGTTCGGCGTCGGGCTTTCGGTGATGGCAACGCAGGCAAGTGCAATAACCTTTCTGTCAACACCCGGGCAGGCTTTCCATGACGGAATGGGTTTTGTGCAATTTTATTTTGGATTGCCCATCGCCATGGTCATCATTTGCTTGGTATTTATTCCGATTTACAGAAGGCTCAATGTTTATACTGCATACGAATATTTAGAAAGTCGTTTTGATTTGAAAACCAGAACCCTGACTGCATTGTTGTTTTTAATTCAACGCGGATTGTCGGCGGGCATCACAATTTTTGCGCCTGCGATTATTTTGTCGGCAGTTTTGGGATGGAACCTTTTGTGGACCAACATTCTGATTGGCTCTTTGGTTATCATTTACACCGTTTCCGGAGGCACCAAGGCGGTGAATGTTACCCAAAAGCAACAAATGGCCGTCATGATGGGCGGGATGTTGGTTGCTTTTATCATCATGATGTTTGCAATGCCCGAAGGAATCAATTTTTCAAATGCGCTGCAAATTGCAGGAGCCAGCGGAAAATTAGATGTGTTAGATTTCTCATTTGATTTTGACAATCGTTATACTTTTTGGAGCGGAATTATCGGTGGAACTTTCCTTTCGCTTTCTTATTTCGGAACCGACCAAAGTCAGGTACAACGCTATTTATCAGGCAAATCCGTTCGCCAAAGCCAAATGGGAATGATTATGAACGGCTTACTGAAGGTTCCGATGCAGTTTTTCATTCTATTGGTCGGCGTGATGGTATTTGTGTTTTATCAGTTCAATGCTTCACCCTTGAATTTCAATCCGGTTGCAGCGGAAAGTATGAATAATTCGACATTTTCAGATTCATATCAAGATCTTGAGAATGAATTAAATACAAATTTTGAAAACAAAAAAGATTTAATTTATCAATTTGTAAATGCGACACCGGAACAGCAAATCGGATTGAAAACACAGCTCATTGCGGCTAATCAAAAAGACAGGGAATTGCGGACACAGGCGCAGGAAGTGATTAAAAAAGCTGCTCCTTCAGTCGAAACCAACGACAAAGATTATGTGTTCATCCATTTTGTTTTGAATCATCTGCCGAGGGGTGTAATCGGATTAATTCTTGCCATGGCTCTCAGTGCCGCTATGTCTTCGACTTCCTCTGAATTAAATGCTTTGGGAACTACTACCACCATTGATTTATACAAAAGAAACAACGAAGGCAAATCAGATGCACATTATCTAAAAATGTCCAAATGGTTTACTTTGATGTGGGGGATTTTAGCCATCATTTTCGCCAGCGTTGCCAATCTTTTTGAAAACCTGATTCAATTGGTGAATATCATCGGTTCCATATTTTACGGTAATGTTTTGGGGATATTTCTGCTGGCATTTTTTGTAAAATCAGTTCGAGCAAACTCAGTTTTCATAGCTGCAATTATCACACAAATCATTGTTGCCGCAGGTTGGTGGTGGGATTGGATGCCTTATCTGTGGCTCAATTTATTCGGGTGTGCTTTGGTCATGGGATTTGCCGTTGGCATTGAAATCACAAAAGGTAAAAGTGTAAATTCCAACTGATTTTTTTTGAAGTATCGATAACATTCCCGGTTTTCAATTTGTCTTTGATTAATGAGGTTTTTGTTGTCAGAAACTTATCAGAATCACATATTACACTGAACATCATCTGCTTAACGTTTTGTTGATGCAGATTCCAATTGAATATTCAAGAATGAAAAATACCCTGCACAGGGTATTTCCTTGTATTTCACTATACAATACTTTTACCTGAATTAAATTTCCAAAAAAGGAAAATTCTTTAATTTGACGTTTAGGGACTCTTTTAATCCTGATTAATTGCACATGATCTCTCGCTCGGTATCCGCTTATAGAAAGCGGATATTTTTTTATAAAAATACCCTGAACAGGGTATTGACTCATTTTATAATGCTTGATAGTTTTATCAAAATTTAATTTCCACAACATTTATATTATGAAAAATATTAAAATTATTTTTTTCCATTTGCTGTTTTTACTGATTTGCAGTGCCTGTACATCAAACGATGATGAAATGCCTCAGCTACCGCCAGAAGGGAATATTGAATTAGGTATGATCAACAATTCTCAATTGGTAGAAATTCCGGTAGAAATTCCCGCAGGCAATGAATTCGATGGAAAATTAAACGGTAATCCCATGAAATTTGTCAATAACCACATCAATGGATTAAGTTTCTGGGCAAATCCGAATTACACCATCGTTGGAGAAACCAATCACATTGAAATTCCGGCTTTGGATATTCATGCTACATTCAAAGTGAAAGAGGTCACATTAAACGGAACAGCAGATGCGGTTCTGGAACCCGTTTTTCAAATAATTGAAGATGAGAGTTTTTCAGAACTTGAACAATTACAGAGTTTTGAAAACTTCAGAGAGAATTACATCAGCTTCTTCGAACAGGCCAATGAAGTTCAAAAAAGGGAAGCGGCACTGTTCTATTTAGCAAACAAAGATTTCTTTGATTCGGGTTTAGCCGGAAAGTTTTCAGAAACTGATGAATGCCTTTTCAGTGCAACTGCCGTGGCACTGATAATCGCAAACTGGTCTTCTATCAGTGCAGGCGGTCCTGCTATCGCATTGTTTTTTGGCGGTGCTGCATTTGTAACTTTAAAACACGCGATTAAAACCTGCAGCGATGTTTTGGAATTAGATATCAAGTACAAAACCACTTCATTGGATGATGTATTAGAGAATATTTTCACATTCATTCAAAATTCTGTGCTGGAACTCACGCCGACCACTGAAATGCGGGGATTACAAAAGTCCGATGTCAATGACGAAAACCTTGATATTTCTGCGTATTTCAACTTTGTCAATCTCGTCAATGATTTTGTTTTAGAAAAAATCAATGCCGCCATTCATTGGTATAATGAACAATTACCTTCCATAATGACTGCATATCTTCATATTCCTTTATTCAGTGTTCCCATTCCGGTTCCCGAAGAATCCGGTGTTACTGATGAATATGCATGGGATGCGGGGCTTTATGAAAAATTTTCTTTTTCTGTCTCTGACCAACGGGTTTCCATCGCTTCCGCAGGGTTTTCGAATGGAAATCTGCAAATCGCCCTCCACAGAAATGATGGTGAAACCGGAGATATTCAAACTACTTTGGACTTGACTTATCAAGATGAGTTTAACGAAGTGCAGGAAAGTTTTCCAATCCTGTTAGAAGTCCCGGAAGAAGGCGGTCAACAATGGAGTATGCTTACTTCAGAGTTGACTATAAACGGAGAAACTTATTCCCCACTATCAGACTATGGAGTCAGCTGTTATAACAATAAAATAGACATCGAACGAAACTTCGATCATCCAAGCGAATACCCAAGTGTGCTGCTTATAGGAACTAACGGAAATCTTTTTACCGAAGGGTTGATTATTATCCCGGAAGATTTATCGCCTTATGAGGATCCTTCCCCTTATGATGAATATGGAAACTGGTCTTTTGGGATTAATTATTATGATGAAGACAACCAGATAGCAGGTATATATGAAGCTAAGTCTGTTAAATCTGAAAATCAGATAGGTACGATTGAAGTAGAAATCCTTGAACATAAAACTAATGCTTATGGAGAGGAATATGTTTCTAAATTAAAATTAAAATTTAACGGAGTGAGACTAAAACATGCCACAGACGGAGTACCTGAGGGAGAGAACTTGTTAGTCAACGGAAGGCTGACTTTCGAACAATTCAAACCTTAATTGATATATTAACCATGAGGATATCTGATTATTCAATTCCCCGTTCCTCATTTTGCGGATAATCAGTGATTTATGCGAAATCCGGAATTTCACTTCTGAAGCTTAAATCCATCCTTTTTCCACAGCCAAAGAAATCAACTCTAAGATTCCTTTGGCTTTGGTTTTTTTAAAGATATTTTTGCGATGGGTTGACACGGTTTGTGTACTGATAAACAACTCACTGGCTATCTCTTGGGTGCTCTTGCTCTGCGAAAGCAGCCGGATGATATCTATTTCTCGTGGACTGAGTTCGATGTGTTCGATTTCAACATCTTCCGGCAGTTGATGGATGAATTTTTTCCGGCAGTTGGCGATGGCGAGATTCAGCGTAATCAGCAAATGATTTTTATCAAAAGGTTTGACTACATAAGCAAAAGGTGAAACCAGTTCCGCTTCTTTCATGGTTTTGAGGTCGGCGTAAGCAGTCAGAAAAACCACAGGGGTGAATTCGTCTAAATGTTCTTTCACAAAATCAATTCCTGTTTTTTTCGCCTTGAGATTTATGTCGCAAAGCGCAGCTGTATATCTTTGATTCTCAATTAAATTTTCCGCATCTTGGGCATTGTGGGCAACATCGCATTCGTAATCATTGAGATCCAAAAACATTTTCAGCCCGTTGGCAATGATGGGTTCATCTTCTAAAATTAAAATCTTCTTTTTCATTTTCATAAGATTTTATTGTCAAAATTCATTTTAAAAACGGCTCCGTTGTCATTATAAGTTTCAAATCTTCCGTTGAGTTCTTCGGCAAGAAAACGAATCAGCTTCAGCCCCAACTGATCATTTTGCTGCACCATATCATGCGCAAAACCAGTTCCGTTGTCTCTGTATGTGAAGTTCAGGTGATTGTCTTCTTCGTTCAAATAAATACTGATTTCAGGAGTGTCATGCGCTTTAAAAGCATGTTTTACGGAATTGATTATCAATTCATTGAGAATCAATCCGAGATAAGTGAGTTTTTCGACCGGATAGTCGGTGGAAATCAAATCGGTTTTGATGCTGAGCTGCGCACCGGAAAATTCCACGATTTCATGTGCCAGTTCATTCAGAAATTCATCAATGGGGGCATTTGATTTTTCATGGTTGTTGGTCAGAATATCGTGAATCCTTGAAACAGTAAAAATCCTGCTTTGCAGCAGCCGCAGTTTCTCTTTGGCTTTTGGATTTTGTATGCTCAAATCCTGAATATCAATCAGACTTGTTATAATCTGCAAATTGTTTTTCACCCGATGATTTAATTCCCGCATCAGAAACTGAATGTTTTCCTTTTGATTTTCAGACAATTCCAAAGAGCGATTCAACTCCCTATTGCTTAACTGCAATGCTTGGGTTTTCTGCTTCACCATTTCCTGCAAACGTTGATTGATGATTTTTTGCCGGTAATTTCGGTAAATAAAAACTCCGGAAATCAAGCAAATCAACAAAGCACCGGCCAGTACCCGAAACCACATCGTCTTGTACCAAGGCGCATTGATGATGATTTTCAGCTGGTCTTCATCTCCCCAAACACCTTCGTTATTGCTGCCTTTGACTCTGAATAGGTAAGTTCCCGGATTCAGATTTGTGTAAGTGCTACTTCTTTCGTCTGTCACCGATCTCCAATCTTTGTCAAATCCTTCTAATTTAAATTGATAATGATTTTTTTCCGGCCATAGATAATTGAGTACGGTATATTGGAAAGTGATTACATTTTGGTCAGAAGAAAAGCTCAGGAAATCAACAGATTTTAAATTTTTATTGACCGAATTACCGAAAATCAACACATCCTCGATAAAGGTGCTGCCCGATTCCTGATTGAGAAAAATGTCTTCGGGCTTGAAAATATTGAATCCGTTCATTCCCCCGAAATATAAATTTCCTTCCTCGTCTTTGTATGAAGCTTTGCCATTGAATTCGTTATTCTGTAAACCGTCGGTTTCGGTAAAATTAATAAATTCACCATTTTCTGGATTTAGCCTTGACAAGCCGAAATTGGTAGAAGCCCAGATAAAGCCTGCATTGTCAGCTTCTACGCCATATATGAAATCATTGGGTAATCCCGAAACTTTGGTATAATAATCGACCTCATCCGTCAAGGCATCAATGCGATTCAAACCTCTGGCCGTACCCACCCAAATATTTCCGGAGGCATCTTCAGTAATTGAAAATACTCGGTTGTTGGACAAACCGACAAATGCTTTTATGTCATTTCCATCCCATCTGTAAATCCCCTCGTCATTGCCAATCCAAATTCTTCCTTTTTTATCTTTGAAACTCGTCCGCGCTCTTGTCATCATATAGCTGCCGAAAGATTTTTTTTTGACTTCAAAAGTATGGACATTGAATTCATAAATGCCGTTTGACCAAGTATGCACCCAGATAATATCCTTGTCAATGGGGGTAATCTGAATGATTTCTTGATCGTCTATGTCCATTTCTATTTTTTCAAAATCATCTTTTACAGAATCATATCTGACCAAACCCTGGCCGAATCCACCTGCCCAAAGTGTCCCGTTTGCATCTTTTGCCAAAGTGTATTCCAGAAATTTCCGAGGATAGAATTTGTATTTATCTGTTTGAAAATCATAACGCGCAAATCCAAATTCAGTGGCCATCCAAAGTTTATCTCCATCCCGTAAAAAATTAAAAATGCTGATAAAATTACTTCTTGGAGCATTTGTAGCTTGAATGCGTCTGGGTTTAAATTTTCGGAGGTTGGGATGATAATAAATGACCCCTCTGCCATTGGTGCCAATCCACTTTCCACCCGATGGCCCATTTTTAATTTCAGTCACCTCTTCAACGACTCTGTTTCCTTGCAAGTCTTTGAAAATTAATTTCTTGAGGTTTTTGTTTTTATCCAATAGATAACCGCTATTAATCGTAGAAAGGTATAGGTGAGCGTTGTCCCATTTTTGAATTTGGACAATTTCATTCAGCACTGAAATATTAGGAAGAAACCTTTGGATGCTTTGTGTTTGTCCATTAAAAATATATAGAAAAGTCTCGGTAGCAATCAAAATTTCATCATTAGAATACTTATAAAAACTATTGATTTTATAATCAAGCAATGGGCTAAACGCTTGTTTAACATTGATTTTCCTTTTCTTTAAATCCAATTCAAAAACTCCATTTTGATTCGTTCCAATTAAAAATTTATCTGAATCAATTGATTCAATGGCTGTGACAAAATCACTTTTTGCAGCCTCGGGAAGGACTATTTTATGAAATTCATTGCTCTTTTTGTCATAAACCATACAGTGTCCGTAAGTACCTAACAGCAAATAACGCTTATCAATCGGGTAAATCAGATGTGCATATTTGATAGCCGGATTGCTATCATAATCAAGTTGTGAATCAAAATTTATAAAGTGGTCGCCCTTAATAGGAAAAGCAATTAGCGAATGGGTGTTGGTTGCAAGCCACAACGTGTCCTCATCAAAATAAATATCGCGGATATGATCATCCGGCAACTTTGCTGCTCCCGATTCAGCCAAATAGGTTTTCATTTCATAGGCATTGAATCGGTTCAGTCCGTTTTCTGTTCCCACCCAGAGATATCCAAGATGGTCAAAATCCAAACTCAGTGCGTTCAGTTGCGACAAACCTTGTTCCTGCCCTAAGGTTTTGACAACCAAGGTATCCGCGTCGATTTGTTGCGCCAAAATATTCCCGGTCAGGAAGATGCATAATAAAAAATGGAGAAGGATTCGTCCAAACATTTTTTCAATTTCTGGTGCATAATGACGAGCAATTTAATGAAATTCTGGAAGCACCGACATACCCTGCATTGGGTATTTTCATTTAATCCACAAAAGGAATTTTCAATTGGATTGACAAAACCTTTTTCTTGACTGTATTGAGGTTGGAAAGTGAAAGCCCCAGCAGCCGAACGGGTTCGGGAAAGGGACGTTGTGTCCATAAGAATTTGGCGATGGAAAAGAGCTGTTCCCTTTCGGTTATAAATTCCGGCTCCGTATTGCTTCTGCTGAATTGGGAGAAATCCTTGTATTTGATTTTCAAAGTCAAAGTCCGGCCTTTGATTCCCGAACGCTGCATACGGTAAAACAATTCTTCCGCGATTTCTTCTAATTTCTCAAAGATTTCCTCATCATTTTGAATATCATCCCAAAAAGTTTCTTCCACCGCCAAGCTTTTTCGGATGCGGTTCGGATTCACTTCCGAATGATGGATTCCCCTGACCACATTGTAGAAATGCCGACCGTTTTTGCCGAAAAGTGCTGTCATTTCCTGCAAGCTTCTTTGTTTCAAATCAATTCCTTTGAAAATGCCGTTAGATTTCATCTTGGCAGCAGTAACTTTTCCGACACCGTAAAATTTGTCTATTTCCAAGTTTTCCAGAAATTCGATGACCTGACTTGGGTGAATGGTCTTCTGGCCGTTGGGTTTGTTGATATCCGAAGCTACTTTGGCCAAAAATTTATTGATGGAAATGCCGGCTGAAGCGGTCAGCCCGGTATTTTCAAAAATCTTTTGCCTGATTTCTCTCGCAATTTCATTGGCTGAATTCATGTTCTTTTTATTTTCAGTCACATCGAGATATGCTTCATCCAACGAAAGTGGTTCCACTTTATCCGTATATTCAAAAAATATCTTTCTTACTTGTTGGGAAATCTCCTTATAACGGTCAAAACGCGGTTTAACGATAATAAGATGCGGGCATTTTTCCAAAGCGATTTTGGTGGGCATGGCCGAATGAACCCCAAATTTTCGGGCTTCATAACTTGCGGTGGTCAGTACGCCACGATGAACGCCGCCTACGGCAATGGCCTTGCCTCGCAATTTGGGTTGATCATGTTGTTCCACAGAAGCATAAAATGCATCCATGTCCACATGGATGATTTTTCGAATCGGAAAATCCATTCTGCGAAATTACGAATTTGGGACTGTTGTTGATGAATGTACAAGATACAATGTGTTTTCCTACCTGATTAACATTTTCCGTTTTCAACAGTTGGAAATATGTTTTTTTTTAATCTTTTTTCTCATTTCGTGAACTCCGTTCGCAGACTTCGTCTGTGCTCAATGACCGCGGTTGCTGAGCGGAGCCGAAGCATGGTCGCAAGGGAAGTAATTTGATTTATTTAATTCCGTTTGCACTTGATTTTTACTTTATCGAAACTACACTACTTCCATAAACATTTTGGTGTTTCTCATGTTTAAATCTTAATTTTGCGATAAATATACCAAAATGAGCAATACCTATAAATCCGCGGGCGTAAACAAAGAAGAGGGCTACGAAACGGTCAATAAAATCAAGCAAGCCGTGGCGGCAACGCATAATGAAAATGTCCTGAACGGCATCGGAAGTTTTGGAGCTTTTTATCAGCTTTCGGGTTATAAAAATCCGGTATTGGTTTCCGGGACTGATGGGGTAGGAACAAAACTTAGAATTGCACTCGATGTCAAAAAATATGACACCGTCGGGATTGATTGTTTTGCCATGTGTGCCAACGATATTCTTTGTCACGGTGCCAAACCACTGTTTTTTCTCGATTATTTGGCTTGCGGCCAACTTGATTCGAATATTGCTGCGGAAATCGTGGGCGGAATCGCAGCAGCCTGCAAGGAAACCGGCACTGCTTTGATTGGTGGCGAAACCGCCGAAATGCCGGGCATATATCAAATCGGGGATTATGATGTGGCCGGATTTTGTGTGGGTGTTGTTGAACGAGATGAAATTATTGATGGTTCTAAAATAAAGGAAGGACAAGCCGTCATTGGGCTTCCTTCATCCGGATTTCACAGCAACGGATTTTCTTTGATTCGCAAAATATTTAAGGATTTTAATGAAGAATTTGAAGGAAAACCACTTTGGGAAACTTTGTTGATTCCCACAAAACTTTATCATCATGATATTTTTAAAATCCGAGAAAAAGTTGAGTTAACCGGAATTGCGCACATCACCGGCGGCGGATTGATCGAAAATGTCCCGAGAATTATTCCCAACGGTTTATCTGCAAAAATCAATAAATCAGCAATTAATGTTCCCCCTGTCATGAGAGAATTAATGAACAGAGGGCATATCTCAGAAGATGAAATGCTCGGCACCTTTAATATGGGCGTTGGCATGGTCATCATTTGTAACCGGGAAAATATTTCTGACGTTCAAAACTTGATTCCGGATGCCATGCTTTTGGGGGAAATTCAACGAGGAGAAGAAAAAATTGCATTGGTTTAAATTTCTCAAAAGCAATTTTGGCCATTTTTTAAATTATCTTTTTTTGTACTTTTACTCTTTCTAAAATAAATAAAATGAAAACTTACTATTTCTTCTTCGCATTTGCTTTTATCGTTTGCAGCTGCGGTTCCGGAGACACCAAATCACAAGAAAAAAACGCTGTGTATGACGAGATTACAGGGGAGATTATTGATGAAGGGGAGAATTATTCCGAAAATCAAAAACCGGAAGAAAATTTTTGGCAACCCATTGTGATGCATGAGGTAAAAGACCAGAAAGGCGTTGTGTGGGCAAGCTATCCCTTGCCTGAAAACTGGACGTTGAACAATCCGGAATTCGTTGCCGCCGGCCCCGACAATATTCGTGTCAGAAGTTTTCCATTGCAGAATTTTACCAAAAACTTAGATCCGAGCATGGATTATATTTATTCACAGATGCCGCAACGGGGTATGCCCGACATTGCACAACTGATTCAGGAAGATGTTTATCCTTGGACACAACAAAACGGTTATACCATCTTGAAGCATTATGAACTTCCGGCTGTTGGAAAAATGGACGCCTGGTACAGCGACCAATTGTATAAAGCCATGCCTTCGCAGCAGGATGTAAAAGCATTTGGAATAGACATCAAGGATAAAAACGGAAATCCGGCTTTGATGATTCTCCACTTGAGTAACACCCGTTCAACCGGATTGGAAATGTGGAATTACCGGGTCGAAATGCTGGAATCCGATCCAAATGCTTATGAACTGGCTAAAAAACAATACATTTTTGCATTGGAAAATGTACGGTATAATCTTGAACCCATTATGGATTACAACAAACAGGAAATGCAGCGCGTAGGTCAAAACTGGGCGGCATTTAACAAGAGAATGGCTGACAATCAGCGGGCATTTGAAGCCAGTCAACGCGCACATATCAATAAGACCAATGCAGTCAATGACGCCATCATGGCGGGTTGGAGATCTTCCAATGAAGTGAGCGACCGTATGCAAGAGCAACGTGTCGATGCCATTTATGAAAGACAAACAGTCCAAAATCCCGAAACTGGTGAAATCACGAAAATAGACAACGGATATGGTTACAATCGTTATTGGATGAACAGCAACGGCGATTATATCGCAACTGAATATCAGAATTATGACCCTAATACCGATGCGAATATGAATCGCACAAACTGGCAGGAGTTGAATAAAGTCAAATAAAATACAGCCCGGAATGGGAAAAGAAATTGAAAGGAAATTTTTGGTCAATAAAAAATTATGGAGAAAAACCCAAAAACCCCAAGGATTACCCATTCGCCAAGGATTTCTTCTCACAGAACCCGAAAAAACCATTCGGATTCGTTTGACCCCCGAAAAAGCTTTTTTCACCATCAAAGGAATCGGAGAAGGCATAGTCAGAACGGAGTTTGAATATGAAATTCCTCGAAATGATGCGGAAGAAATACTGAATCAATTCCCGGTCAGGGAATTGTCGAAAGTCAGGTTCAAAGTTGAATTTGAAAATAAACTTTGGGAAATCGATGAATTCTCGGGAGAAAATGAAGGACTGATCCTTGCGGAAATCGAGTTAGAAGATGAAAATGAAGAATTTACAAAACCCGAATGGGTCGAAGAAGAAGTCACCGAAAATCCGGCGTATTACAATGCCAATTTGGTGAATCATCCTTTTCAAAATTGGAAAGAGAATTGATGTTTTTTACTTGAATCTTTTTAGACATATTGAAAAATACCCTATTTTTGGGACAAATTAATTTAAAATGAAAAAACTGATTTTTACGTTATTATTGTGTCTTCCTTTTGCCCTATTTGCACAGGAAACAGATAGCGCACCGATACTACCACCTCCCGGAAACGCAGAGGTTGGAGATGCTTACGGAGCCGGTGTTTCTTCATTCGATGAGAAAAATGCCATCACCGTTGAGGAACTCACCAAAAAATTAGCAGACACCGATAAAATTGAAAACATTGTGGTCAAAGGAAATGTAAGTGCATCCTGCGTTAAAAAAGGATGTTGGATGACTTTGGCCAATGATGAAAACCAAAAACTGTTTGTGAAAATGCTCGATTATGAATTCTTTGTTCCGGTGGCAATCGTAGGAAAAGATGTGGTCATGCAAGGAACCGCTGAAAATAAAGTAACTTCTGTCGGAGAATTACGCCACTTCGCAGAAGATGCCGGGAAATCCAAAGAAGAAATCGCTGCGATTACAGAACCGGAGGAAGAAATCCGATTCATGGCCAAAGGAATCAAGGTTATCAAATAAAAGGTTTTTCAAAATACGAATACAAACTTTTCCAAAGTGTTGAACTTTGGAAAAGTTTTTTTTATTTCAACCGCCGATAATACGCACATTTCAAATAGGCCGCTTCCGGAATTAAAACCGGATGATCCACATCATGCGTGGTAACTTCTATCAAATCAAATTCCTGAACAATGCCCTCAAAAACATCTTGATGCACATTCAGAAATTCTTCTTCGGAAACTCTTGATGAACAGGAAGCCAAAATCAATACCCCTTGTTTCTCGGTCAGTTGCGCCCCCAAAGTCGCTAATTCTGCATACTTTTTCAAAGCCGTCTCAATCTCTTTTTCACTTTTCGCAAATGAAGGTGGGTCAATGACCACTACTTCAAACTTTCGTTGCAGACTGATGAGATTTTTCAGCGTAGCAAAAGCCTCAGCAGCAATCGTATTGAATTGTCCGGAATAGGAATTCAGGGCAGCATTTTTTTTCGCCATTTCCAAAGCCTGTTCACTGATATCAACAGCGGTTACTTCCCGTGCACCACCGACCAAAGCATGTACAGAAAATCCACCGGCATAAGCGAAAACATCCAATAAAGATTTATCTTCACACAGTTTTCCAACTTGAATCCGGTTTTGCCGGTGATCCAGAAAAAATCCGGTTTTATGGCCTTTCACTACATTGGCTGAAAACCGTATTCCGTTTTCAAGAAAAACCACTTCCTCATTTTCCAATTCCCCGAAAATGACTTTCCCTTCCAAATCCTGCTGCTTTATTTCTTTTAAAACATTACGGCTGCATCGCAAAACTATGGCTTGAGGTTGAAGTATTTCAGCCAATGCATTGGTGAGGGCTTCCAAATATGGAAACCAGATTGCCGCATACAATTTCAGTACCGTTACACCTGCATAAATATCCACAATCATCCCGGGAAGTAAATCATTTTCACCGTAAATCAACCGGAAACTATTTGTTTTTGAGTTAATTAATTCTGTCCGAGTTTCGAGAGCAGCTAAAATTCTTTGCACAAAAAAATCTTTGTCAATGATGGTGCGTCCAAGATTCAGAATTTTGATGCGGATGGGAGAATTTTCATCAAACAATCCGGTGGCAAACAGTTTATTGGTTTTTCGGTCGAATAAAACACACAAATCTCCGGTTCTGGGTGCTTTTCCGATTTTTGAAATACTTGCCGAAAACACCCAAGGATGCCCGTTTCTGACAATTTTCTCAGCACGGTTGGTCAGTTGGACAGCTATGGCTTTTGGTTTTTCGTTCATTGAATGCATCGCATGAAATTAAACCTTGACAAGGTTAGTTGTTTGCTAAAATTTTCTGATTAATTTTCTTTACCAATCCCGGTCCTTCATAAATAAATCCGGTGTAAAGCTGAATAAGCACGGCACCCGCATTTAATTTCTCTATTGCATCTTCCGGAGAATGAATTCCGCCTGCTCCTATGACAGGGAAGGCGTTTCCGCTTTTTTCAGTCAGAAAGCGGATGACTTCCGTAGCACGCTTTCTGAGCGGTTGCCCACTCAAACCGCCGGATTCATTTTGATTATCGGAAATGAGATGATTTCTTTCAATGGTGGTATTGGTGGCAATCACTCCTGCGATGCTGGTTTCCCTGACTATCTCAATGATGTCCATCAATTGCGCATCTGTGAGGTCGGGTGCAATTTTCAATAAAATCGGTTTGGATATCGGTTTTCTCAGATTCTTGATTTGCAAGGCTTGAAGGATTTTTTTCAATGGAGCTTTGTCTTGTAATTCTCTGAGATTCGGCGTATTCGGACTGCTAACGTTGACCACAAAATAATCCACAACATCGAACAAAGCATCGAAACAGGTTTCATAATCCCGAAGCGCGAATTCATTGGGTGTCAGTTTGTTTTTTCCGATGTTTCCTCCGATGAGGATTCCATTGTTTTTTTTCAGTCTTTTCACCGCAGCTTCCACACCTTCATTATTAAACCCCATGCGGTTGATCAGGCTGGCATCTTCTTTCAGCCGAAAAAGCCGTTTCGGCGGATTGCCGGGTTGTGGTTTTGGGGTAATGGTACCAATTTCAATAAATCCGAATCCGAAATTTGAAAGTTCATTGTACAATTTGGCGTCTTTGTCAAAACCCGCAGCCAGACCGATAGGATTTTTAAATTTCAGCCCAAAAACTTCCCGCTCTAATCGTTTGTCTTCTATGGAAAAACTTTTTCTCAAAATGGAAGGAACAAAGGGAATCCGATGGATGAATTTCAAAAATGAAAAAGTAAAATGATGAATCTTTTCAGGGTCAAAGCAAAATAAAACCGGCCGAATGAGGGTTTTGTACATTTTTGAAAAATCTGTTCAAAATTAATTAAAATGTATTGAAATTTAATCTGTTTCAAAGATATCCAATTAATTAAATTTTCTTCCTGCTTTTGAATTTCGAGCCATCGAAAATTTTCTGATGGATGAACTCTGATTATCTATCGGAATTTCAAATAAAAAAACAAAGGACTCAATTAAAAATGAGTCCTTTGTTTTCAATTGATTATATCTTCTCAGTTCAATTCAATTTAGAATATAAGTCGAATTAAACCTGATGTATCTCCTTGCGTTCTATGGTTTTAGAAAATGATAAGCTTCATCATAATCAAGCATTTGCTGTACAAAATCAGTTGGATATTCAATTTTTATATCGGTAATATTTCCATCATTGTCGGTAACCGGCGTTAAAACCGGATTGATAAATCCGCTATAAGCTGCCAGATTCAGCGGTTTGTATCTTTCCAAAACTTCATTGTGAAGTTGTTGATCGACTTTCACGCCGTAATTTTCAATCAGATTTTTACCGGCTTCATAATCTCCTTCCGATTTGATGCGCTGGATTTCTCTCAGTAAATTCCCGAACAAACCTCTGAGAGCGTCATAATCATTGATTTTGAAATAGGTTTTTCCGTCTCTGACTATTTTCTCTATTACCTTATTTTCTTTCCCTTTTTCAAAAGCCCATTGTGCCACCAACTGGCGGTTTCTCATGTGTGCTTCTTCAATATCCTTGCCCGGCTCGATTCTTCTCAACTGTGCCATCATTCCGTTTCGGATATAATTATCGTATTCCGCTTTGCCAACATCTAAGGTTTCCATCAAACCTATTTCAATCATTTTGGGATCCATCAGGAAATACAATCCCACTAAATCGGCTCTGGCTTCTTCCAAAGCACTGGCGTAGCTTTTCAAAGTTTCTTTCGGCGTGCCGACACCCGGATTGAGTTGTCCGCTGGCGTGTCCGATTACTTCGTGCAATGCAGTATGTAGATTACCGGCGATAGCTGTGTATTTTTTATCTCTTTCTTTTTCGGCTTCATCAAAAGCGAATTCGTCAATCGTCGAACCGCCGGATGCTGCTTCATAAGCATTGATGATGTTTCCGAGGCTTACGGATTTGGAGCCGTATTCTGCCCGAATCCAGTCTGCGTTGGGTAGATTGATGCCGATTGGTGTCGCCGGAGAAGCATCGCCGGATTCCCCGATTACATTAACAACTTTATAAGTTACACCGGTCACATTTTTCTTTTTGTGGGCATCCATAATCGGCGAATTGTCTTCAAACCATTGTGCATTTTCCGCAAGTACTTTCATCCTTTCAGAAGCCTCAAAATCATTCATTTGCACAACGGATTCATAAGTCGCACGATAGCCTTTGGAATCGCCATAAACCTCAATAAATCCGTTGATATAATCAATGTCGCCTTCCGTAGCCTGCGTCCATGCAATGCAGTAATTGTCCCAGTCTTTCAAATCTCCGGAATGATAAAACTTAATCAGTAATTTCAAGGCATCCTGCTGTGGTTTGTTTTCCGCAACTTCCACCGCTTTTTCGAGCCAATAAACCACTTTCTCAATGGCCGCTCCGTACATGCCACCGATTTTCCACGGAATCTCCTTGATCTGACCGTTTTCTAATACCATTTTGGAATTCAGTCCGTATGATACAGGTCTCTCATCTTTGGAGTCGATGATTTTTTTGTAATAATCATCCACCATTTCATCCGTAATTCCGGCACCGTAGAAATTATTGGCACTGCCCTGAATCAAGCCTTTGGATTCATCTAAATTGACCCGTTTGTTGTCGATTTCCGGATTGAAAATCGCTTCCATAGCAGCATCACTCAGATTGGAATTCGTCTCAGCAATAAGCTTTTGGAAATATTCTTTTGAGAATTCCGGGTTGAATTTATCCATAGAATAATGATGGTGAATACCATTGGCGAACCACATTTGTTTGGCATAAACCATGAATTTATCCCATTCATCTCCTTTTTCGCCCTGATAATTTCTGACGATATTGTCAATAACCTGACGGATTTCCAAATTGTGTTCATAATTCTGATCATAGATGATGTCGCGTCCGGCCAAGCCAGCCTGTGTGAGATAATAAGCCAGTAACTTCTGATTCAGACTCAACTTGTCAAAACCGTCAATTCTGTACCGCAATACCTGAATATCCGCAAAACGGTCGGCTTTGTATTGAAATCCGTCTTCGCTTAATTCGCTTGCGTTCGTATCGCTTATTTCATTTTTCTTTTGTTCACAAGATAAAATCGCACCAATCAAGCATGCGCTAATGAATATTTTCTTCATAAAAACTGATTTTTAGCTTCCGAAATTAGGAATTAATTTAAACTGCACCCAAAATAATTATAAACAATCCTTGGTTTATAAGCTGAATAAAATGAATTATCCCCGCAGTCCAAGTCATTGAAACAAACTCACAAGCGATTTCAATTCAATGCATTACCTCCTCGCATGGCCTTTAGCTCCGTTCTGTTCGAGGTCGGTATTGAAGACTTTTATTTTGTCGCCCTTTTTCAAACCGCTGACGATTTGGGTATAGACACCGTCGGAAATTCCGAGTTCAATATTTTTTTTCTGGAACACAGGTCTTTCATTGGCTTCTGTTCCGGGTTTCAGAATTTCCACAAAAGGCTGGTTGTCTTCATCGTATTGAATGTGTGCGGATTCCAATGCGATTGTATTTTTCACTTCGGACAACATGACTTCCGCATTGGCACTGTAATTGGCCCGCAAAAAGATATCGCTTTTCAAATCTACATTGGCCTTGATTTCAAACTGCACAATTCCGTTTTCTTCCACCCCGGACGGAGAAATGAAATAAAGTGTTCCATTGAAAATTTCATCCGGCAAAGCACCAATGGAAACTTTCATCGGCATGTCTTCTTTGAGTTTCCCGACATCGGCTTCATCGGCTTTTCCTTCAAAAATCATCTGTTGCACATTGGCCATCGTAGCAATGGTCGTTCCGGTACTGAAATTATTCAGTTCCTGTACCATATTCCCGATTTCCACCGGTATGGAAAGCACCATCCCTGAAATCGTAGCCCGAATCTGGGTAGTTGCATATTTTTCCAAGCCGGGTGCCACACCGGTTTGTGCCATTTTATAATTACTTTGTGCTTCTTTCAGGTTTTGTTGCGCCATCTGGTAACTCATCAGCGCATTGTCATAATCCTGTTTGGGAATCACCCCTTGTTCATAAAGTGATTTGGTGCGATTGAACTGAATTTCTTCATTGTTCAAAGTGATTTGAGAAGCATTGATTTGCTGTTGCGCAGTATTCAGTCCCTGCACGCTCGGCACTACCTGAATCGTTGCGATGAGGTCACCCTGATTGACCACATCTCCTTCTTTGACATGAAGCTGGGAAATGATGCCTGAAATATTCGGTTTAAGTTCAATCACCTCACGGGGTTTCACGGAACCAGTCGCCACAGCTTTGGTAGAAATATCCCTTTCCACAACTTCGGTGGTTTCATAATTCACATTCTCCATGCTGCTGGTTTTGAACATATACATGAATGCAGCAATTACCGTCACCAGAAAAAATATAATCAAAAATATTTTCAGTCCTTTTTTCATTTGAATTAATTTTTATTCATCACGCAAAGCGTCAATCGGTTTGATGGCGATGGCACGTTGCGCAGGAATCATTCCGGCCGCCATGGCCATAATTATCATAATTAGTAATGCAATTGTCAAAGTTGTTACATCTACCGATGCGTTTATAAACGGAAAATCATTTTCACTTCCCGAAACCACGTAATCGTTGATGATGTACAATAAAAATGTTGCCGCAGTGATTCCGGACAATCCGGCAATCATAGTCAGTACAATGGATTCTAATAAAATCTGTGAACGAATTTGTCCCGGAACAGCCCCCAGCGCACGCCGAATTCCAAATTCCTTGGTTCTTTCCGAAACCGTAATCAACAAAATACTGGCAATGGCAATCACCCCGGAAAACAACGTCAAAATCCCAACCACGATGGCCAACAATTCCAAGCCACTCATAAATGAAAACAATTTTTTCATATCTTTTCCGAGATTAAACCCGCCAATTGCCTGGGTATCATCTGGATGCACATTTTTTCTTATTTTCAAGAAATTTTTGACTTTGGTTTCAAAACTGACAATATCCACATCATCTTTGGCATTGATGATAACAAAACGAACCACACCCTGTGTATTATAAACCTGTTGAAACGTAGAAAACGGAATGTGAATATCGGTATTCCCACCAAAGGAAAGTGCACCTTGTTTGTAAACACCGATAACCGTATAAAGTGCATCGCCGATTTGAATCATTTTCCCAACCGGATTTTCGCCGGCTGCAAACAGTTCCTTCTCATTGTCAACCCCGATTACACAAACTTTTTTCTTGAATTTTATGTCATCCGCATTGAGAAACCGACCTTTGATAATGGGTTTGTAAAACATTTGATTCTGTTCCGGATAATCTCCGTAAACGCCGTAAGTCTCATGTTTGTTACCGTATTTCACAACTTGTCCGGCTTGCATATTTCTTGGAGCAATCATTTTAATTTCCGGAAATTTCGCCTTCATTTCTTCGAGGTCGTCAACTTTCAGTTCCAATTGTCTTCCCCGCTGAAAACCTTCGTATGGAATAGAAGTTTGCTGCATCCAAACAAAAAGGCTGTTGGTGGCAGCATTCGAAAAAATTTTGTCAAATCCGTTCTGAACGCCCCGGGAAGCACCGAGCAATGACACAAACAAAAACATACCCCATCCCACACCAATCATGGTAAGAAATGTCCGCATTTTATTTTTGCGAATGGCCGAATAAACTTCAGCCCATGCGTCGGGGTCAAATATTATCCATCGTCTTCTCATTCGTCTCTCAGTGCATCTATGGGTTTAATTTTTGCGGCATAACGGGCAGGAAGAAATCCGGCCAGGAATCCGGCTATGAACAAAATTATACAAGCCATAATCAGCGAACTCCGGCTCACACCCGGATCGTAAATAAAATAATCGCTCAAACTATCGCGGATATTTTCCACCAAAAAAGTAGCCACTATTATTCCGATTACCCCGAAAATCAGTGTAATCAGAATGGCTTCCTGCATGATCAGGCTGATGATTTTCATGGGGGTTGCCCCTAAGGCTTTACGGATTCCGATTTCCTTGGTTCTTTCTTTCACACTGAAAACCATGATATTACCAATGGAAACAATGCCCGCAATCAGGCTTCCGCCACCGATGACAAAAACGATGATGGTCAGAATAAAGAAAAAGGCATTGGTGTCGCTCATTTGTTCAGAAGAATCCCAAACCCGGACGCCGGATTGATCGGTCGGACTGACTTTGTGGCGAGATTTCAAATCATTTTTCAGGTTGTCGGACAATTCCTTCATTGCGGATGTTGAAATGCCGTCAACCGGTGTTACTGTGATGCTTGGAACTTTATCAGAACCATAAATCGTTTGGAGCGTTGTAATTGGAACATAAATTTTCCTTTCTTCCCTGTCATCATTGGTATTGCTCGAAAAGATGCCGACGATTTCGTACATCCCCGAACCGATGCTGATGTATTGCCCTAACATCTCGTGATTTTTGGCAAGATCTTCTATGACCATCCGACCGACGATCGCCGATTTCTTTTGACCTTTCAAATCTTCTTCGCTCAGAAAACGCCCCTTATTTAGACTGATGTTGATCATTTCTACATAATTCTGATTGACGCCAGTCACTGTATAACTGCTTGATTCTCCACCAAATTTCACCAATAAAGACTGATCAAATTCGCCGCTGATGTATTTGATTTTGTCTCCATAATTATCCAGAATATAATTCAAATCATCATTCTTCAATTCGATTTGCCGTCCTTTCTGATAACCTGCATAAGACTCGGAAGTCCGCGTTCCGAAAATGTACATATTCATGGCACCCGCCTGAAAAAACTCTTTCTGAAAACCGTTCTGAAGTCCGTTGCCCATCCCGAAAAGTACAATAAACACGAACAAAGCCAGTGAGATAGTCAGTCCCGAAAGGATTGTCCTGAGCTTATTGCTTCCGATTGAAGCCCAAATTTCCCGCCAACGGTCAATGTCAAACACTTCTTTTGAATTTTATTTTTTCACAAATCTGATTACAACTTATGCTCTTGTCTGCTCAATTCTGTCATCACTCATAATCATTCCGTCTTTCAGCCGGACAATTCGTTTGCACATTTGGGCAATTTCATCTTCGTGGGTAACCATCAGAATGGTTTTTCCTTCGTCATTAATCTCCTGGATTAGCCGCATGACTTCTCTTGAAGTCTTTGAATCCAGCGCACCTGTCGGCTCATCGGCAAGCAAAAGTTTGGGTCTTGCCGCCAAAGCCCGCGCAATGGCCACCCGCTGTTTTTGTCCGCCGGAAAGTTCGTTGGGCAAATGATTCGCCCAGGCCGTCAGCCCCACCCTTTCCAAATATTGCATCGCCATTTCCGAACGTTTGCTGCGTGAAATATTTTGATAATACAATGGCAATGATACATTTTCCAATACATTTTTAAAACTAATTAGGTTATAGGATTGAAAAATGAATCCCAAAAATTTATTGCGGTAATTCGCCGCTTTCTTTTCCGTTAGTTTTTCAATTTTCACGCCGTCTAATTCGTAAAGCCCTGTGTCATGTGTATCCAGCATCCCGATGATATTCAGAAAAGTTGATTTCCCCGAACCGGAAGCTCCCATGATGGCCACGAATTCACCTTCACTCACATCCAAATCAATTCCCTTCAAGACATGAAGTGAATTTTTCCCCATTTTATAAGACTTATGTAAATTGCGGATTTTAATCATCTTTCCAAAACAATAAATGCATAAATATAACCGACAGAAGCCATCTGTTCAAAGTCAACGCTGACCACACGGAAACCTTCGGCTGCCTTGCGATTGAGTAATTTTTCCGTTTCCTCCCTCAGCTTTTCAGTACTTTCGGGGGTAAACATATACTTGATTCTGTGGACCTCGTAATTTTTCATTTTCACTTACTTCTCTTTAAATTGGTCATTGAACTCGCCAAAAAGTTACAACCGATGACGAGATTTGAGTTTATTTTCTATCAAAGTAAATTAGCAGCACCGGGATTTTAGATAAATCTATGGTCAACTGAAATTTCATCAGTCATGAATCGACTTAAAATTGTTTTGATTTCGCTTCTTTGATGCACCTTGATTCCATGTAAAGTAAGCGAAGGAAGTATCTATTTCAACTCATTTTATGTCAATGAATTATAATGGCAAGAATCTGCGCTTCAGCACATTTCAACTTCGTCCAATGACCATTACTTAAATGTCGCTGCACAGTGAGTCACCCAAAATTTCTGGTTTCCTACAAGAAAATTCTAATTCTCTTCACCCACCAAAACACCACCTTTTTTCAGAAAATCTTTTTTGATTTTTTTCCAGTTTTTGGGATCAATCGGACGGGTTCCGGCTTCATGGATAAAAGTTTTGAATCCTAAATCGAGTGCGTCATTGGCGGTATAACTCACACAGAAATCAGCAGCCAGCCCGCAGACATGAACTTCTTCGATATTTCTGTCTTTCAGAAATCCATACAAACCGGTATTTTTCCGGCGGCCATTGTCAAAGAAACCGCTGTAGCTGTCCACTTCCGGGTTCATTCCTTTTCTGAAAATCCCCTCAATCGGACGGATGTTTAGTGCTTCATGAAATTCCGCACCCTTTGTTCCCTGCACGCAATGTACCGGCCAAAGCACTTGTGGCAAGCCGTTCAAATCTATAACTTCAAATGCTTGTTTTCCGGGATGTTCAACCGCAAAACTCTTGTGACGTATCGGATGCCAATCCTGGGTGGCCACAATTAAATCAAAATCTTTCTGAAGTGCATTGATCACGGGAATCACTTCATTTCCTTCCGGAACGGCCAAACTTCCGCCTTCCAAAAAATCATATTGAATATCAACTATTACTAATGCTTTCATAGCCCAAAAATAAGAAGAATAAAATTGAAATCTCGGATGAAAAAAAATCCATTTTTGACCTTGTCTTAAAAAAATATTAATAATTTAGTGTTGATTTTTGAATTTTACTTTCATTATTTATGAATTTCAATCCAAAGCCAAAATTATTTGAACCTATATAAACTGTCGATTTGCTGAAAAACAATTTACAAACAGTAATTCGTTCTGCATTTTCATTTGGACAAAAGAAATTTAAAAATCTCAAATTAAAAACACATTCAAAGCATCAATCTAAAACAATGAAAATATGGCCATTGCAAAAAACACAGCCGACAGAAAGAAAAAAGGACTTAATTTCTTCCAAAGCGTAGAACAAAACTTCGACAAAGCCGCGGAATTCACCAGGTTTGAAAGAGGAATCCTCAAACAAATCAAAGCTTGCAATTCTATTCTGAGTATAAAATTCCCCGTTCGTATTGGTAATGAAGTGGAGGTTTTTGAAGCCTATCGGGTACAGCATTCCCATCATCGGCTTCCTTGTAAAGGTGGCATCCGATACAGTATGAATGTCACGCAGGATGAAGTGATGGCACTTGCGGCTTTGATGACTTATAAATGTGCGATTGTTGATGTTCCTTTTGGTGGTGCCAAGGGCGGCATTAAATTGGATGCCAATAATTATTCAGTAGGAGATTTGGAAAAAATCACCCGCCGTTATACTTCCGAATTGGCGATGAAGAATTTCATTGGTCCGGGAATCGATGTTCCGGCTCCGGATTACGGAACAGGCGCGAGGGAAATGAGCTGGATTGTGGATACTTACACATCCATGCATCCCGGCGAATTGAATGCGCAGGCCTGTGTAACCGGTAAACCCATTTCACAAGGCGGGGTGGAAGGTCGGAAGGAAGCCACGGGACTTGGGGTGTATTATGGCATCCGGGAAGCCTGCTCTATCGTGGAAGACATGAAAGCAATAGGATTGGAAACCGGTGTGGAAGGCAAGAAAGTCGTCGTTCAGGGATTAGGCAATGTAGGCTATCATACTGCAAAATATTTCCAGGAAGCCGGTGCTGTCTTGGTTGGGTTGATTGAATTTGAAGGTGCCATTTACAATGAGAAAGGTTTAAATCTGGATGACGTGGTCAATCACCGCAAAGCCACCAAATCCATCCTGAATTTCCCGGGTGCAAAAAATGTGCAAGGCGGCTCCGCTATGGGATTGGAATTGCCCTGCGATATTTTGATTCCCGCCGCGCTCGAAGGCGTCATTCACAAAGACAATGCTGCCAACATCAAAGCCAAAATCATCGGAGAAGCCGCCAACGGCCCCATCACGGCCGAAGCCGACGAAATCCTGATTAAAAAAGGAATTCACGTCATTCCCGATACTTTTCTGAACGCCGGTGGGGTAACGGTTTCTTATTTTGAATGGCTGAAAAACTTGAGCCATGTTCGCTACGGTCGTTTGGAAAAAAGGTTCAGCGAAAACATGTTTGCTGAAATCATTTATTCATTGGAAAATATGACCGGCAAAAGAATGAATGAAATGGAAAGACAAGTTATGCTGCACGGTCCCGATGAAATCGATTTGGTGTATTCCGGATTAGAAGACACCATGATCAGGGCGTTTCATGAAGTGAGGGAAATTCATAAAAGCACCAAAACCATTCAAAATATGCGGACGGCTGCATTCATTTGCGCCATCAATAAAATCGGAATCGCCTACGAGGAATTGGGGATTTTCCCATAAAACATTGAAACCGGATTCATTTCTCAACCATTTTTGCTTGCTGATTCAGAATTAACTGAAATTCAATCATGCAGTCATTCTTCTGCGGTCGTTATGACAAAATCCTTATTTTTGCAACATGATTCAAAATAACAAAACAGTTGCTTTTCATACACTTGGATGCAAATTGAATTTTGCAGAAACTTCCACCATCGCCAGAAATTTGGAAAAGGAAGGTTATACCCGAGTGGAATTTGACCAGCCATCTGATATTTATGTCATCAACACTTGTTCGGTAACCGCCAATGCCGACAAGGAATGCAAAACCATCGTAAAACACGCATTAAAATCCAATCCCGACGGATTTATCATTGTCATCGGTTGCTATGCACAATTGAAACCACAAGAAATCGCCGAAATGGAGGGCGTGGATTTGGTGTTGGGAGCTACTGAGAAATTCAATATCATTGAATACTTGGATGAGATTCAGAAATCCGGCGATGCAGTGGTTCATTCCTGTGAAATCAATGACGCCAATTTCTATGTTGGCTCCTACGCTGTCGGAGAAAGAACGCGTGCTTTTCTGAAAGTTCAGGACGGATGTGATTACAAATGTACCTATTGCACCATCCCCAAAGCCAGAGGAATTTCCCGCTCAGATACCTTAGAAAACGTAGTGAAAAATGCGTATGAAATCGGTAACAAAGGAATCAAAGAAATCGTTTTGACAGGTGTCAATGTCGGAGATTACGGAAAAGGAGAATTCGGCGACAAAAAACATGACCATACTTTTCTGGAACTCATTCAGGAATTGGATAAAGTTGAAAATGTGAATCGGTTCCGCATTTCTTCCTGCGAACCCAATTTGCTGACCAATGAAATCATAGAATTTGTTGCGCAAAGCAATCGCTTTGTGCCGCACTTTCACATTCCGCTTCAATCGGGAAGCGACGATATCCTGAAAAAAATGAAACGCCGCTATATGACTAAACTCTATCGCGAAAGGGTAGAGAAAATCAAGGCACTGATGCCGTACTGCTGTATCGGCGTGGATGTGATTGTCGGATTTCCGGGGGAAACGGAAGAGCGGTTTTTGGAAACTTATAACTTTCTGAATGAACTACCGGTTTCCTATCTGCATGTTTTCACTTATTCCGAAAGACCCGATACGGAGGCTGCGGAATTTGATGAAATCGTTCCTGAAAAAGAACGTAAAAGACGCAATAAAATGTTGAGAATTCTTTCTGAAAAGAAAAGAATTGCGTTTTATCAAACCCAATTAGGAAAAACCCACAAGGTGATTTGGGAAGGAGATAATAAACGCGGAAAAATGCATGGATTCACCGAGAATTACGTGAAAGTTGTTACCAATCACGATGAAAATTCTGTGAATACCATTGAAACCATTCAGCTCAAGAAACTCAATCAGGCCGGTATTGTTGAAATCGAAAGAACACCTACTTATTTAATAGAAGCATGATGATGAAATTCCATAGTCGTGTAGATGCGCTTAACACTTTTGTGCTATTGGGAACAGTACTATTCCTGATTGGATTGTGTGTCTTTTCTTGGATTGACCAACCCGGAAGTCTGACGGAACTCATCTGGATTAGCTTCATGCTATTGGTCATTTCCGGGTTTTTGCTTTGGATTTATTTGGGTACCTCTTATGAAATCACGGAGGATGAATTGAAATACAAATCCGGGCCGCTCAGCGGAAAAATAAAAATCGAAAGCATACGGGAAATTGATATGAATAAAACCATGTGGGTAGGCATAAAACCTGCAACTGCCTTGCGGGGACTCATCGTGAAATTCAACAGATTCGATGATATTTACATCAGCCCCAAAGACAATGAGATTTTTGTGGCAGAGATTTTGAAAAGAAACCCCAAAATCAAAATCAATCGTTTCTGATGAAAATCTATGAAATCAGCGGAATGGGAGCCAATGAAAAGGTTTTTAAAAACCTCAGACTGAATCCTGATTTTGAACTGATTAATATCCCTTGGTTGCACCCCGAAAAGAACGAATCTTTGGCGCATTATGCCCAGAGAATGGCTGAGAAAATTAATTTAAATGAAGATTTCCTGCTGATGGGACTTTCCTTTGGTGGCATCATTTCCAAAGAAATGAATGAATTTCTCCATCCCAAATTAAACATCCTGATTTCGACCATCAAAAATCGTTCGGAAATGCCGGATTACATGAAATTATCCTCCCGAACCGGAGTACATAAAATTGTTCCGACTGGTTTTCTGACTTCGGATTCCTGGCTTTCATATTCGGTTTTCCGAAGTTTGTACAGCGCCAAATTGCCCGATTTGAAAGAGATTTTTGAATTCCGTGACCATTATTATCTCAAATGGGCAATGGACAGTATCGTCAATTGGCAAAATCATTCGGAACTAAAAAATTTTGTGCATTTTCATGGCAACAAAGATTTGATTTTCCCTTCTTCCAAAATCCAAAATGCCGAAATCATCCAAGGCGGTACCCATATCATGGTGATGAGAAGGGCAAAAAAACTGAGTGAATTAATCAACTTGGAATTAGAGAAATTGTAAGTTTATTTCCATATTTTATTTCAAAAAATTGTTCTGAAAAAATATTTGAGATTTAATGTAACATTTTGCATGGTTAGTACGTATATGTATTACGTACACCTAATAAAAGACAATTCTAAAGAATAAGATTTACAAATGCGACAACTAAAAATTACCAAGCAGGTTACCAACCGGGAAACCGCTTCATTGGACAAGTATCTTCAGGAAATCGGTAAAGTAGATTTGATTACTGCCGATGAAGAAGTGGAATTAGCACAAAGAATTAGAGCCGGCGACAGAGCAGCATTGGAGAAACTGACCAACGCCAATCTCCGTTTCGTCGTGTCTGTGGCCAAACAATACCAAAATCAAGGATTGAGTCTTCCCGATTTGATTAACGAAGGAAATCTCGGATTGATCAAAGCGGCCAAACGCTTTGACGAGACCCGGGGTTTTAAGTTTATTTCTTATGCGGTTTGGTGGATTCGTCAGTCCATACTACAAGCATTGGCCGAACAATCGCGAATTGTCCGTTTGCCTTTGAACAAAATCGGATCTATCAACAAGATTAACAAAGCCTATGCGACATTGGAGCAAGAACACGAGAGAGCGCCATCGGCTGAAGAGATTTCAGAAAAGTTGGATATGTCCGAAAGCGATGTGAAGGAATCCATGAAAAACTCGGGCCGCCACGTTTCCATGGACGCGCCTTTGGTAGAAGGGGAAGATTCCAACTTGTATGACGTCCTGAACACCGGAGAATCTCCAAGTCCTGACGGCGAACTGATGATTGAATCTTTAAGGATTGAAATTGAAAGATCTTTGCAAACGCTGACTCCGAGAGAAGCCGATCTAATCAGACTTTATTTCGGACTGAACGGAAATCATCCTATGACCTTAGAGGAAATCGGAGAAACTTTTGATTTGACCCGTGAAAGAGTCCGCCAAATCAAGGAAAAAGCAATTCGCAGACTGAAACATACTTCAAGAAGTAAAATTCTGAAAACTTACATCGGAAGATAATTCAGAATCATAAAACTAAAATCCCGGGCTGAACCTGTTCAATCCGGGATTTTTTTTTGAAATCCATCATTTCACCTCAAAAAAAACGCTTCCTAAAAGAAAGCGTTTTCACAAGTATAACAACTGAAAATCATTCAGTTGGCTTATTGAATCAAGGTTTTGGCAACAAAACTTTTCTGGAAAGTTTCATTTTTCCGTTGTTGTCATAACCCATCAGTTTAACCTGAATTTTATCTCCGAGTTGCAATGCATCTTCCACATTGTTCAGTCGGCGGTGTTCAATCTCAGAAATATGCACCAATCCTTCAACGCCTTTGGCGATTTCAACAAATGCCCCGAAAGGTTTGATGGATTTCACAACCGCATCATAAGTTTCTCCCACCTCAGGTTCAAATGCGATTTCTTTGATACGTCGGATTACTTCATCGATACTTTCCTGTTCTACACCTGCAATTTCCACTTTTCCGCGGCCATCTTCCAATTCCTCAATGGTGATGGTGGTACCGGTAGATTTTTGCAATTCCTGAATGATTTTTCCGCCGGGTCCGATTACAGCACCGATAAAATCATTTGGAATAATAATCGTTACTAATTTCGGTGCATTCGGTTTAAGTTCTGCTCTGGGTTCTGATAGGGTTTCCATCATTTTGTCAAGAATATGTAAACGCCCGTCTTTAGCCTGAATCAGGGCTTTCTCTAAGATATCCATGGTCAATCCCTGAATTTTTATATCCATCTGACAAGCGGTAATTCCGTCTTTTGTCCCAGTAACTTTGAAATCCATATCTCCCAAATGATCCTCGTCTCCGAGAATATCAGAAAGCACCGTCCACTTTCCGGATTTCTGATCAGTAATTAGTCCCATCGCAATACCTGAAACCGGTTTTTTGATGGGTACGCCACCATCCATCAGTGCCAGACATCCGGCACAAACCGTGGCCATGGATGATGAACCGTTGGATTCTAAAATATCTGAAACTATACGCACGGTGTATGGATAATCATCCGGCATGGAATAAGTCAAAGCGCGTTGCGCCAGATTTCCGTGTCCGACTTCTCTTCTTGAAGTTCCGCGAAGCGGTCTTGCTTCTCCGGTTGAAAATGGAGGGAAATTATAATGGAGGAAGAAAAATTCATCATGCTGGCTGATTACGCTGTCAACCATATTTGCATCTTTGGAAGATCCCAATGTGATGGCCGCCAATGACTGAGTTTCACCGCGGGTGAAAACTGCGGAGCCATGTGAGCCGGGCAGATAATCTACTTCGCACCAGATTGGTCGGATTTCGTGTGGTTTTCTGCCATCTAATCGAACGCTTTCGTTTAGAATCATTTGACGCATGGCTTCTTTTTCCACATCGTGATAATATGTATTGACCAAAGGTGTAATTCTTTCCAATTCTTCGGGATCATCCTCGTATTGCGCCATAAACTCATCCAATACTGCTTGGAATTTTTCGGCTCTTTCCTCTTTGGCTGACGGATGAATCGCTACATCATAGACTTTCTGATAACATTCAGCCCAGACCTTTTCTCGAATTGCTTCATCGTGTACTTCGTGGCTATATTCTCTTTTTGGAAATGATTTACCGACTCTTTCGGCCAATCTTTCTTGTGCTTCAATTTGTTTTTTAATTTCAGTGTGTGCAAATTCTATGGCATCTAACATTTCCCGTTCAGAAATTTCTTTCATTTCTCCTTCCACCATGACGATAGAGGATTTTGTGGCACCTACCATGATATCCAATTCCGCTTGTTTTAATTGCTCATAACTCGGATTGATTATCAGTTCACCGTTGACTCTGATTACACGTGTCTCGGACATCGGGCCGTTGAACGGAATATCGGTGATGGCAATGGCAGCCGAAGCGGCCAAACCGGCAAGTGCTTCAGGCATAACATTTTTGTCGTATGAAATCAATGAAATCATAACTTGAACTTCAGCATGAAAATCATCCGGGAAAAGCGGACGCAAAACACGATCCACCAATCTCATCGTCAAAATCTCATCATCTGAAGGTCTTGCTTCTCTTCTAAAAAAATTTCCGGGGATACGTCCGCCGGCATAAAATTTCTCTCTGTAGTCAACGGTCAGGGGAAGGAAATCCACGCCTTCTTTGGCTTCTTTGTTGGCAACGACTGTCGCCAGCAACATGGTTTCTCCCATCCGTACTACCACGGAGCCATCGGCCTGTTTGGCCAATTTTCCCGTTTCAATCGTGATTTCCCTACCGTCTGCGAGGGTAATCTTCTCTGTGATTGCTTCTGGAATCATTTAATAATAGTTTTAAATTCGTCTGGATGAAGCCGTATGCTTCATCGGGTTTTATAGTCTTTCTATAATTTCTCTTATTCAATTAAGGATATTGGCAAAGCAACTGATTGTCAAACCCCTGGTTCTGCAACAGTTAAAAAAACAAAAAAAGGCAATTTCGCAATTGCCTTTTGTCATTTCGTCGGAAATTATTTTCGAAGTCCGAGTTCGGCGATAACCGCCCGGTATCTTTCGATGTCTTTGCTTTTCAAATAATCCAACATTCTTTTTCTTTTCCCCACTAATCTCATCAACGCTTTTTCTGTGTTGAAGTCTTTTTTGTTTTGCTTCAAATGTGATGTCAGGTGGTTGATACGGTAAGTGAACAAGGCTACTTGCCCTTCCGCGGATCCAGTGTCTTTCTCGGATTTACCGAATTTCTTAAAGAACTCTTGTTTTTTTTCTGTTGTTAAATACATGCCAATATTTTTTAATGATTTTTATGTATGCGGGTGCAAATGTACAATTTTCCTGTAATATTGTATATTATTTGTGTAAATTTAGTGAGAGGGCAATAATCCGTGAACCTCTTGTAAACGGATTTTCCATTAGAGAATCCAAAAGAGGTCGAACCCTCAATAACCCAATTACCTTTTTGTGTTTGCGCATTGATCCTGATGAACACTAAAGTCAAAAAGACTGTTATAATTTTTTCATGTTTAAATTGATTTTATTAAGATTGCGCCAAAGCTATTAAATCAAAACCAATCCCGGGATGATATCAGACCGCTGTTGCTTTGGCAGCTTGTGATTAAGATGCTGTAAATCAATAAAAGAACAAAAAGTGTCAAAATAATTTCCATTTAAAAAATATTTCTATATTTGTTCAAATTCTTAAACTAAAAAAATATGAAAAAATTTATTCTTTCGACTGCTATTGCAGTAATGGGACTTGTAGGCTTGAATGCTCAATCTACCGGATTTGAAGCTGGTGCATTTGTTGGATTTCCAATGGGAGATGCCGGCGATTTATATTCATTTAATTTTGGTATAACCGCTGGTTATTACTGGAATGTAGGTGAAGGATTTCAGGCTGGTGTCGTAACCGGATATGACAATTTTTCCGGAAAAACCGTAATGGGATACAAAGTTCCTGCATTTGGAGCTATTCCGATTGCTGCTTCTGCAAAGTATTATTTTGATCAATTCTTTGTTGGGGCTGATTTAGGACTCGGTATTGGAACCAGCACTGGCGCAGGATCTGCTTTTTATTACCGTCCAAGAGTTGGATATGGAATGACTTCGTTGGATATCTATGCATTCTATAAAGGATATAGTAATAACGGTTCAGTATCCAGCATTGGTGTAGGTGCAGCCTATAAGTTTTAATGATTATTTAATTTAAAACAGATTTAATCTGTTTTAAAAATTATAAGTAGAGAAGTCGCATTTGGCTTCTCTACTTTTTTTTATCAAATAGCCTCCAGAAACTTCATCACATCCACCCCATCGGCATAATCTGTCAAATTGGGATGTTGAGTCTCTCCGAATTTTATGGAGTTAGGAAATACATTTGGTTCGTTGGAAACGATACATTGTATTTCTTCTTGTTTGTCGTTCAACTGCTGTTTCAATAAGGATAGATTCTCATACCGAGAGAAATGCACCACACCAATTGGGCAATGCAAATCGCTTGATTCTTTGAGCATTACAAAGTTGTTGTCAAGAAAAGTTTCTTTGGACAGCAAATATATCGCACGGTTGTATTCATAATTATTGGCGTATTTATGATGATGAATCACTTCATTCCAATCATAAAATGCTTCAAAAAGCCGGTCGGTTTCAAAGTTTTCCGACAGATAAAGGTGGGTTACATTGCGACAGCCCAACCCGAAATACAGGAAAATATCTTTGGCCAATCCATGTAAATCTTCCGCCGATTCTTCTCCCGTCAATACAGCTACACCGGTTCGATTTTTTCGGATGATGGCCGGAATTCCTTGGAAATAATATTCAAAATACCTTGCCGTATTATTGCTGCCCGTTGCGATGACCGCCCGCTGCTCTTTCAATCTCTCAACTTTTGTAAAGGAAGCATTCAACGCATCATTCGAGTTTTTGAGAAAATCTAATACCCCGCTCATCAATTCTTCATCTTTGGAAGAAGTTTTGACCAACGCATGATGCCCGGAAAGCAACACCGAAATCAAGTCATGGAAACCGACCAAGGGCAGGTTTCCAGCCATGATGATGCCAATTTTCTTAGGATTTTCAGCCGGTTTATAATTTTTAATCCAAGCAGTTAAATTTTCTTTTGTGAGAATTTTCGCCCATTGATTCAGACTGTATCTGATGTTTTGCTGTGTAAACCAAGGATTTTTGATTTCGGCCTGTTTCATTTTTGCACGAAAATTTTCCACCTGAGAAGATATGTGGGCTTCCTCATTTTGTGCATCAATGGCATATTGAAAGAACTGACCTATATCAGCAAGGGCGGAAATTCGGTTTTGAATTGACATAAAATACTTAAAATGGGTTAATTTTGCAGTGCAAATTTAAGGATTCGGTACAGAATTATCAGAAATCATCCGAAGACTTGTGATTTGATATTTTAATTGATTGGAATCCCTATGAATTGAAAAATCATTGAACATAAATAATTTCAAATTCGTAACTTGTGAAAATCTGTAAAACAGACCCATTCGAATTGAGATTTATTTTAGTTGCAATGCATCCATAAGTGATTATCAATAGATTGAAATCGAATGAAGTTGTAAAGTTTTAAAATAAAATTTAATGCAATGGCTATCAAAATAACCGATGAATGTATTAATTGCGGCGCATGTGAACCCGAATGTCCGAACAATGCGATTTATGAAGGAGCCATGGAATGGCGCTATGCGGACGGTACCGGACTGAAAGGTGATTTCGTGAACGTGAACGGAGAACCGCAGAATGCGGATGAAATCCATGAACCCGTGAGCGATGAGATTTATTTTATCGTTACCGATAAATGTACGGAGTGCCAAGGTTTTCACGAAGAACCCCAGTGTGCAGCTGTCTGTCCGGTTGATTGTTGTGTCCCGGATGAAGACCACGTCGAAAGCGAAGAACGATTGCTGCAAAAGAAAGCCCTCATGCACGTCTGATTTTTTTCTCATGTTCCAAAAAGCATGGAAACAAACCAAATTCCCTGAACAATCTTCAGTGAAAATACTGTGAAATCAGATTTATCAAATTGAATGATTCTCTATTTCTTAACCAAATTATGATTTGAAATTCATAACTTTGCAGCTGAATTTTCGGGTTATTTCCGATTTCATATTTAGCATCTAAAACAATAAATCTTTATGAAAATACACAATTTTAGCGCAGGGCCATGCATACTTCCCCAAGAAGTTTTTGAGAAAATGGCGCAGGCAGTATTGAATTTCAATGATACGGGATTGTCCATCATGGAAGTTTCACACAGAAGACCTGATGTAGCAGCGGTATTGGATAACACCATCCAATTGGTGAAAGAACTTATGAATGTGCCGGATACCCACGAAGTTATCTTCACACAGGGCGGTGCCACTTTGCAATTTTCCATGGTTCCTTTCAATCTGATGAAAGCGGAAGGCGGGAAAGCGGCGTATCTCGATACCGGTGTTTGGGCAACCAAAGCAATCGAAGAAGTTAGAAGAATAGGCAAAGTTGAGATTGTGGCTTCATCGAAAGATAAAAAATACAATTATATTCCGAAAAACTATGCTATTCCTGAAGATGCCGATTATTTTCACTGTACTTCCAACAACACCATATCCGGAACACAGATGAAATCCTTTCCGGATACTCCGATTCCCATGGTTTGCGATATGTCTTCCGATATTCTGAGCAAGCCGGTGGATGTTTCTAAATTTGGCATAATTTACGGTGGTGCACAGAAAAACATGGGGCCGGCGGGAAATGCAGTTGCCATCATCCGCAAGGATCTATTGGGCAAAACCGGAAGAAACATTCCGATTTATTTGGACTATCAGATTCACATAGACAAAGGTAGCTCCTACAACACTTGGGCTGTCATGTCAATTTACGGAACGATGTTGAATTTAGAATGGTTGAAAAACTTAGGTGGCGTTCCCGAAATCATGAAGCGAAACAAAGTCAAATCCGAATTGCTTTATACTGAAATCGACAGAAACGGAATGTTCAGAGGTGCATCCGAAGTGGAAGATCGCTCCGAAATGAATGTAACCTTTGTTTTGAACAGCGAAGATGCGAAAGATGAATTTGACAAAATGTGGAAAGAAGCCGGAATCGTAAATTTAAAAGGTCATCGTTTGGTGGGCGGATACCGCGCAAGCCTGTACAATGCCATGCCGATTGAAAGTGTTCAAGTACTGGTAGATGTGATGAAAACCTTTGAACAAAAATTCGGATAATTCAACATTAATAAATTAAGCAAAAATGAAAATACTTATCAACGACGGGATTTCGCCGGCCGGAAAAAAAGCCTTGATTGATGGTGGATTTGAAGTATTTACCGATACAATTCCCCAAGATCAGCTTTCAGCATTCATCAACCGGAATAACATCGAAATCCTTTTGGTCAGAAGTGCAACCAAAGTCCGAAAAGATTTAATCGATGCCACCCAACTTAAAATCATCGGTCGTGGTGGCGTCGGATTGGACAATATTGATGTGGATTATGCCAAATCCAAAGGAATAGAAGTCATCAACACCCCGGCTGCTTCCTCAGCTTCTGTTGGAGAAATGGTGATGGCACACGCTTATGCTATTTACAGAAACCTCCATCAATCCAACCGGGATATGCCCTTGGAAGGAGAAACAAAATTCGGAGAATTGAAAAAGAGATTTGCGAATGCATTGGAACTTCGTGGAAAAACCATGGGGGTTATCGGATTCGGACGCATCGGTCGTGAATCCGCCAAAAACGCACTTGGTGCCGGAATGGAAGTCATCGGTTACGACCCTTTCCTGAAAGAAGCTGAAGTAGAATTGAATTTCTTTGACGGGAGTTCCAAAAAATTTCATTTTGAAATGAAGTCTTTGGATGAAGTCTTGAAATCATCCGACATCATTACGCTTCACGTTCCTTCGCAAGAGCAATATATAATAGGTGCCGGAGAAATCGAAAAAATGAAAGACGGTGCTGTAATCATCAATACGGCGCGTGGTGGCGTGGTGGATGAAAAAGCCATTCTGAATGCCATAGAATCCGGGAAACTGCGCGGTGCCGCATTGGATGTGTTTGAGGAAGAACCCAAACCCAGTGTTCAATTACTGATGAATGATGCTTTGTCGCTTTCTCCGCATTTGGCAGGAAGTACGAAAGAAGCGCAGGAAAGAATCGGATTGGAACTGGCCGAACAAGTGATAAAAATCTGTAAATCATAGTGGTTAATTTTTCGTAAATTTGCGCCATGCCACAATTTAAGCCTTTTAAAGGAATCAGACCTGTTAAAGAATTAGCAGGTCTTTTTACAACCAAGAGCGTTGACAATTACAGCGAGGAGGAGTTGGAGGCTGCTTTGTCTTCAAATCCGGACTCCTTTTTGCAAATCATTAAACCCACTTGGGAAGATGCAGAAACTGAAGCTGAACTGCGATACAGGGAAGTAAGGAAAAATTTCCTTGCATTTTTTGAAAGTGAAAAGTCGGAACAAGACAAAACTTCCTTTTACATATATCAGGTAATCAAACCCGGAGAAATTCCTATTCAGGCTTTGATTGGCATCGTTAGTATGGATGATTACGCCGAAGGTAAAATCAAAAAACATGAAGAAACCCTGACCAAACGGGTAAATCTTTTTGCTGATTATTTACAGCAGGTGCATTTTCATGCAGAACCTGTTTTGCTGACTTATCCGCATAATCAGCGTGTGGATTTGCTGATGGAAATTGAAATGCGCCGTTCGCCGGTCGCATCTTTCAAAGATCAGACAGAAACCAATCATACACTTTGGAAGGTAGAAAATCGACTAAATATTCTGCAACTGAAAGAATCCATCGAAAGAAATGAATCGCTTTACATCGCTGACGGACACCACCGCATGGAAAGCTCGCTGGCCTATTCCAAAAGAATGATGCGCCACAACAAAGACTTTGATGATGCAGACGATGTTAATTTTACACTCGCGATGTTAATTTCTGATAAAGAATTGATTATCAAAGACTACAACCGCTTGATCAAAGATTTAAATGGTTTGAGCTCTCAGGAATTTCTGGATAAATTAGCACAGGAATTTGAATTTGCAGAAAGAGGTGACACGCCCTTTTTTCCTTCTAAGAAGCATCATTTTGGTTTGTACATGGATGGTAAATTCTACAGTCTCTATGCCGGAAGAATTGAAAAGGAAGAGGAAGGGCTGACGGAGTTAGATACCTATCTCTTTGAAGAATATGTTTTGAAACCTATCTTGGATATTCAGGATTCTCGCGACGATGACCGGTTGGGATTTGTGCGCGGAACCGGTGACATCAACGGAGTTCTGCACTTGAAAAACACTGTGGATTCAGGAAAATACAAAGCCGGATTCTTCTTTTATCCGGTAGCAGCCAAGGATTTGGAAAAGATTGCAGATTTGGGATTAAAAATGCCCCCAAAAAGCACTTATATCGAACCCAAACCCTTGAGTGGATTAACCATTTTTCAATTGAACGAATGAGTCTTGCAGAAAATCTTCGAGAAATAAAAAACAAACTACCCGAAGGGGTTACCCTTGTGGCCGTTTCCAAAACAAAACCTGCGGAAGCTATTCAAACTTTACTTGCTGCCGGACAATTGGATTTCGGTGAAAACAAGGTACAGGAAATGATTGAGAAACAAGCCGTACTCCCGGATAATATTCGCTGGCATCTCATCGGGCATCTACAGAAAAACAAAGTCAAATACATCGCTGAATTCGTTCATTTGATTCACAGTGTGGACAGCGAAAAACTGCTGGCAGAAATCAACAAACAAGCGGTGAAACACCAGCGTGTCATTCCCTGTTTGCTACAAATTAAAATTGCAGAAGAAGACACCAAGTTTGGGATGGATTTTAAGGATGCGAAGGAATTGATGAATAATTATAAATCCAACTATCCCAATGTGAAAATTGTGGGGCTGATGGGCATGGCCACGCTGACAGATGATGAAAATCAAATACGAAGGGAATTTCAGCAATTGAACAATTCCTTTGAAAGCTTCAAAGAAGAATTTCCCGAAATGGAAATTTTATCAATGGGCATGACAGGAGATTATGCCATTGCGATTTCGGAAGGCAGCAATATGGTCAGAATCGGCAGTGCCATTTTCGGCGAACGGAGCTGAGGTTACCCTCAATTATTGTTGCAAAACAATCTGTTTGGGATTTTTCACAATGATTTCCGGTTTATCCCGATAGAGTACTACTTTTCCTGATACACAGATTTGTTTTCCATTGAATAATTCATCGGGTTGTGCCTCGAATTTATTCCAGTTTTCCTCAAAAATTGCAACTACTATTTTTTGATCCGGGTAATCGGCTCCCATATTGAGCAGTGCGATATTGGTTTTTCCTTTGATGACGTAGGTTCCATAAACTTTGTCGCAATATCGGACATGTTTATCCACATAGTCCATCAAATCCACTTCCGTAATTTTGTCCTGACTCCATGCAATGCCGGAAAAAGTCAATAAAATGTATAAGCTAAAGAATTTCATAATAGAGAGATTTAAAATTCTTTCACAAGGTAATAAATATTTTTACTAACTCTATATATTTTTTCACAATGGCTTAATTGAGCGTTTATACATCTTTGGCTTATAGATGATTAACTGCAAATGCAAGATGAACTGATTTTGCATTAGACCACAAAAAAAATCCCGAAAAACGAAGTCCCAGGATTTGTATTAGATTCTTCCAGTAAAAAATTTCAACTGGCAAGTATGGTAATCTTGTTATTGCTCATTTCCACTACGCCTCCTTCGATTTCCAACAGGTAAACCAATTCATTGGCGGGAGATTTTTTCAATTCTCCGGAAAGGTTTTCAAAATCAATTACAGATTTAGAGTGAACTTTGATTTTGACGGTACCTTTGACCAATGATGAAACAATGGCAGCATGATTGTTCAGCATTTGAAACTCGCCGGTTTTTCCGGGTACTGTAACTGAATCCACTTCTCCATTGAAAATCACCTGTTGCGGGCTTATGATATTTAATTCCATTTTTTTGATTTAGAGAATTGCTTTAATTATAATCAAGCATTGACTTCAGCCAACATTTTTTCACCATGTTCAATCACATCCTCGATGGTTCCTTTCAAGTTAAATGCGGCTTCGGGATACTGATCCACTTCACCGTCCATAATCATGTTGAAACCTTTGATGGTGTCTTTGATGTCAACTAAAACTCCGGGATTTCCTGTAAATTGCTCTGCCACATGGAAAGGTTGAGACAAGAAACGCTGAACTCGTCTCGCACGGTGAACGACCTGTTTGTCTTCTTCGGAAAGTTCTTCCATCCCCAAAATGGCAATAATATCCTGCAAAGCTTTGTAACGCTGAAGTATTTCTTTTACACGCTGTGCAGTGTTGTAATGTTCCTCCCCAACGATTTCCGGCGTAAGGATTCTGGAAGTTGAATCCAGTGGATCCACCGCAGGATATATCCCCAAAGATGCAATCTTACGCGACAATACGGTTGTTGCATCCAAGTGGGCAAAAGTTGTAGCCGGTGCCGGGTCAGTCAAGTCATCCGCAGGAACATAAACCGCTTGCACTGAAGTAATTGAACCTCTTTTTGTAGAAGTAATTCTTTCCTGCATCGCTCCCATTTCAGTGGCCAAAGTCGGCTGATAACCCACCGCAGAAGGCATACGTCCTAATAGTGCCGAAACCTCTGAACCGGCCTGTGTAAACCGGAAAATATTGTCGATAAAGAAAAGCACGTCTCTTCCTTGTCCGGAATCATCACCGTCTCGGTAATATTCCGCCAAAGTCAAACCTGACAAAGCCACTCTGGCACGCGCACCCGGAGGTTCATTCATCTGACCAAAAACGAATGCCGCTTTTGATTCTTTCAATTCATTTTTATCAATTTTTGACAAATCCCATCTTCCTTCTTCCATGCCGTGCATGAACTCATCACCATATCTGATAATCCCTGCTTCTAACATTTCACGCAGCAAGTCATTTCCTTCACGTGTTCTTTCTCCTACACCGGCAAAAACAGATAAACCTCCGTGACCTTTGGCGATATTGTTAATCAATTCCTGAATCAAAACAGTTTTACCCACACCGGCTCCACCAAACAAACCGATTTTACCTCCTTTTGCGTAAGGCTCAATCAGGTCAATTACTTTAATTCCGGTAAAAAGCACTTCAGAGGAAGTGGACAATTCTTCAAACTTAGGGGCAGATCTATGAATGGATAAACCATTGGTTTTATCAACATCTCCAATTCCATCGATAGATTCTCCAACTACATTAAAAACCCTTCCGTTTACAGCTTCTCCGGTTGGCATGGTTATAGGACCACCCAATTCTTTGACAACTTGTCCTCGACTGAGTCCGTCTGTGGAGTCCATGGCAATGCAGCGAACAGTATCTTCTCCGATATGTTGCTCCACTTCGAGGATCAAAGTTTGTCCATTCTCTCTTTCGACTGAAAGTGCGTCATAGATTCTGGGAAGGACTTCTGCGTTTTCGAAAGAAACGTCAATAACAGGACCAATAACCTGTGCAATTTTTCCGTTTGAATTTGTCATTGTAATATGATTATTATTCGATTTTCAAATTTTGTGCAAATATAATCTAAACAGATTACTATACGCCATTAATAATAAGATTTTTATCAGTATTTGGATTAATGCAACAGGATATCAAACAGTGGACAAAACAAAAATCATGAATCTAAAATTTTTCTGTGTAATAAAACCTCCCGAGTTATAAAAACCCGTGAGATTTTCACAAGAAATTGCATCAAAAAAAGCTCTGGGAAACCGGGGCTTCTATTTTATGAATTAAAATTCTTTGTACAATTTCTACTTCTTCACAATCTTGAAGGTTTCTACTCCTGACTTCCGCATATTATTTTTTGTTAAAAACACAAGCTATTGTTAGACAATTAGTTGAATCAATAATTTTGTTATCTTTGCATTGAAGTCCGCTATCGGGGTCTGCCCTTTCCCTTTTTGGGAATCGACGACCAATAGCCCTGCGGACTTTTTTTGTGTAGCTATATCTACAGCTTCCACAGAATAGATTCGATTTCCTTTTGGATGGTTCAATTCTTTTACCGTATTTTTAAAACCTTGCTTTATCTTTGTGGTGCCATTCGGACTAATGATAACGGTTCCAGTTTCGGTCGTTGAGGTTGAAGCGGGTTGAGACGTCGAGTTCAGGGGCGGTTATTCCGAGCATCTGAAACATTGGTCGGATGGCTTTTTTTATTGTCGGTTCTTTCTGCCCACATTGTAATAGCCTCCATTTCCCCCACATCAAACCTGCCTTCTTGCTCAACTACAACTATATATCCATTGCCTAAATTTTTATAATTTCTTATGCTTTCTGTTCCATCCGCCTTGGTGCTTCCTTTTACAGGTGTAAACCAACTTGGTGAATTTTGGGTATTAAAAACATTAAAAGCTCGTTTTGCATTTGTTTTATGGAAAACAGGCTTCGGTTCTCCGTTTTCGTCAACGACTTTGGAAACTTCGGAAGAATTTGTACCTTTGTTTTGTGGGAGCGTTTCGGACGTGAGAGCGGTGGTGTTTTGCAACTGTTCGCCCACACTTTTAGTTTTGCGTTTGTACATCGTATTTAACGCAAGTTCTTTTCTACCATTCCTTACTTCCTCTACAACATAAGTTGTTCCATTAAATGCTTTTGTATATTTAATGGTTTCTAACCCTTTTTTATTCTTGCCCGAATATTCAATTTTGTCAGGATTGTTTAATATTTCGGGAAGTCTTAAAAAATCATTTTCAGTAACTGCTATTTGACCTCTATTAGATTCTGCTTTTACTTCTCCGTGTTCATTTAAAGTGTGAACAATTTCGCTTTTATCAAGCGTATGTTTGAATCCCGTTGGGTCTATTCCTAACTTTTCTTTTAATATTTTCGCTTGTTCAGGGGTTATTTTGCCAATAGTTTCACGCTGTACACCTTTTGAAGTATCATTATCTCCGTTTAATAACTTTTCAATCTTTTCTTGAATTGCTTTTTGTTCCGCTTCCACTTCCCAATCCCCGAACCAATCTTTAAATCGTTTTGTACGTACGGTTACCCATTGTTCTTCGGTGAGGTTGGATTTCTTGCCGTTGGGAGCTTTCATCCAAGTTCCGTTGGCTCGGGCTTCTTGTTCGATTTGTTCTCTTTCCTTGCGGATTTCTTCTAAGACTTCTGGTTTTACGCCTATTACATTACCGTTGGCATCCCGTAATAGTTCACTTTCAGAAGCGTAATGCATGGCTAAGTTTACGATAGGGTCAGCCACACCAAACTCTCCGCTCATAATTTGACCTAATGCCATATCGGCTATGGCGGTAACTTCTTGGCTGATAGAATTTCTAACTTTTTCGACCTCGGATAAGAATGCGTTTATTTCATTATCTCCTTGTTCAACAATATTCTTTGCCCAGTTCTTAATATTTTGAGGAATACTTGTGTCAGATTCTATTATTTCAGATAGAGTAGAAGATTCATAAATCCATTTACCGGAGTTCTTTCTTGTTTGTGCTTCCTTTATTGCTTTTTCTACTTGTGATATTTCGTCAGAAATTTGTAACCTAACTCCATTCGGAAGTGTAACTTCTCCACTAAATACTCCTGCATCATGGAAAAAGTCCACTACGGATTGCCAGAAGTCCTGCACAGCATCCCATACTTTTTGAGCAAGGGTACGGTCGCCATTCATTTTTTCTAAGATGGCTTCAAAGTTGTTTTCTCCATGGTTTCCGATGATGGTAGCCCATACTTCATCGGCTATGGCGTTGTCCAATGCCTTGCCTTTTTTGCCTTTGAATTGCCCTTGTTTGTAGTTCGGGTCGTTGGCTAATCGTTTCCATTCGGGAGTTTCTTTAGCAACATTCACCATTCGTTCCCAAAGTTTAGGATTGGTTTGTTGTACGTTTGAAATCCAAAGGTGTCCAAATTCGTGAATGGGTGTATTGGCATTCATCAAATCTCCGTCCATGTAGATGTCGCCTGTAACCGGGTCAACGAAGCCATAGATAGTGCCGTCTTTGGTTTGTAGGAACTGGACTGCCTGCATTTGTGGCGTGTTGTAACCCCTCTTTGAAAGCTGATTGAGCCTATCTGCCATTTTCTTTGCGCCTACATGGACTTTGGTGTTCTTTCCTACTTTTTTAAAGGCACGGGTAAGTCCACGGGCAAGTTGGTTGAACTGGCGTTTGGAAATAGGGTTGAATGTGGGTTGGGTGCCTTGTTGAAAGCGGGTGTGATCTTCAATGGTAATTGCATTTTCATCAAAAACCACGTAATTGAAGCCTCTTGTGTTGTCCGATGTTGTGCCACGGGAAATGGATTCAGCTGGGTATTTGATGCCGTCTATGCCCGCTCGTAGTAGGAATAGAGACACATCTTTATCTGATAAAACATTGTATTTTCCTTTTATATAATCTTCAGCTGTGTTTTGTGTCAAGTATTTTAAATTATTATATAAAACTTGACCACTCACATTTTGAAGTGAATCTATTATTCTTTCTCCAGATGAAAATACACTTTTCTCAAGTCCCTCCTTCTTGATTTGTTTTTTTATTTTATCAATCAAGTTTTTAGGCACGGGTTTATCCCACTCCAACCAAGTGTACTCGTCGGGTGTTTTGCCTTTGTGGAGGGTTACGCGGTAGAGGTTAGCTTCGCTTTTAATTTCCAACCCATTTTTATCAATAGCAAATAGCACATTATTTACCCCATGTTTAGCCCAAATAAACCTTTCTATCCAATTTTTATCAGAAAGTGTATCTTTTAATTTCGCTATAATTTGCTTTTTATTAAGACCATCATAAGCATATGTTTTTACCCAATTCCAAACAGGATTTTTTGTTTCGTCATATAATTCCATTGTAGTTTTACCACCAATATACACCCTTACGCTTTTTGCATAATCCTCCGCAATATCTTTTAAATCGGTAAAGTACAATCCCCAACCAAATCTCTGTTCTCCTTCGCCCGTGCCTATTTTGTCTGTACGGAAACCGTCTTGAATATCATGTGGTGAGCCGTGCCATGCATCTACTTGAAAGCGGACATTTTTTACATCGGTATCGGATATTGGGTTTTGGAAATCTTTTATTATCTTTGCTAAATCCTTTGTATCAAATCCCTTTAAACGAAGTTGAGTTTCGTTATCGGATAGCCATGCAAGGGATTTTTCTTTATTAAAATAGGCTTTACTACCTAATCCCTTCTCATCTTTAATCCATTTTGCAACATCTTCAATTTTATCCTTTGGAAAAACAGTAACGATATTATTGTTTTCAATTTCAATATTGTTGGCTTTTCGGTCTGTTCTTATTTTTATTACAGCAATATGATTTACTCCGTCTTGCTTTAGTTCTGTTAAAATAACATGACCGTCATTGTTAGGATTATGGAATACTGCGATAGGGTCTTGTATTGCTTTGGCTAAGTCTTTAATCTCCGATAAATTAAAAGGATGTCTTCGCATCGTCCAATAATTTTGTCATCTTTGCATTGAAGTCCGCTATCGGGGTCTGATGCAATGAACTTTGTTTACCAGCGACCAATTGTCCAGCGGACTTTTTCGTTGCTGGCTATTGAAAATCTAATATCATTACTTTCAGGTGAGAATGTTCCTACATTACCTGTGGCGGATTTGATTTGGTTGGGGGAGAAGGCAACATATTGATTTGTTAAAACAATGCGGTCTTTAATACCTTCAATGATAACTCCGTTTTCATATTTTAATTGCTGAAATATAGCATCAATTTTTTCCATTTGATACATTTCTTCTCCATAGTCTACCGTCAAAAGGTTGTTTATGTTTAAGAAGACTGGTATTACTTAACCATTTCTACCCCATTTATCTGCTTCTGATTTGTCTTTAAAAAAGAAATATCCCTTCTGCTTAGGCAATCTAAAAAAGGATTTAAACTCCGCATCCGTTTCATGATACACCACCATTGGCTCTCCGTTTTCGTCAACGACTTTGGAGGTGTTATCTTGTGCTGTTCTTGCTTTTTCAAAAAAGTTTTGTAATTTTGTATCAACCTTAGTGGTTTGAGTTTGGTCGCCCTGCAAAATAATCTGGGAAGAGACAGACGAACCAGTAAGGTTTTTTGTTTCATAAAACTCAATATCCGAAACAAATGTTGAGTGAATTTCATTATCTGGCTTTCCTTTTCTACCCTCAACCAATTCTTGTGCAGTAATCCTAACATAATACTCTTTACCATCAATATTTATTTTTGATAGATAATTATGAAAACCCACAATATTGTTACTTACATTTGGTTTTCTTTCCACTTCAAAATAAATGGGTATTGCATTTTCAATAATCTCCGTTAAATGTGGGATAATCTTGGAGCTATCAAAACCTTTATGTCTTAATATTTTACCAACCACAGAATTAACCAATTTCACAGATTGGTTGTCATACTTGTTTGTTGGTTGTTCAAGTGAACTGTATATCTCTTTTGCCCTGTCTTTACTAAAACTTTTACTACCAACTTGTATTGTGGTTACATTTTTTATCTGTTGCAACTTATTAGCTGTTTCCCAATCCCCGAACCAATCTTTAAAACGTTTTGTACGGACGGTTACCTATTTTGATTCTTGTTGGGATTATTTTGTGGATTTCATCTACATCTGATATAGGATTTTCAAAGCTTTGATAATATTTGCAATTGAGTTCAGGTCAAGATAACTCACCTCAGCGAGATTGGTTCGCTGTTGGGTAATTAAGTCCTGAACTTTTTGTTTATCCACTTGAAAGCGGACATCATTACTTTTGCTGAAATCAATTAATGTAGGTAAATTTGCAATGACAAGCGAAGTAGTATTGATGGCTCGTTGGTCTAATACACCAAAGTCGTTATCGGACGTAGAGAGAAGTTTTACTATTTCGTTTGTCCTTTCTCCTAAATTTTTCTTTTTGCCTAATTCAATTCAACCTCATTAAACCTTGAAATAGTTAAAATCAATTATCTTTGAAAACAGAATGAAGAGTTTTTTACGGATATTGATTTGTGTTGTGGTTCTCGATTTTGGTTTGGCACAGGAACTCGTTCCGGTGGATTCCATACGATTGGAAACCGATGGTCAAATCACTGATTTCGGTACTGATGATTTCAACAATATTTATTTTATAAAAAATTCGACGGAATTGAATAAAATTGATTGGAATACGAGGCAATCAATAACTTTTTCCAACCAAAGTATTTTGGAAGACTTGAACACGCAAAATATTTTAGAAATCACTGTGAAATCGGGTTTTTTCAACCTAATTGTATTAGACAATCAGCTGAATCAGATTCAGGACAAAATTAATTTCCCCATTGAATCCGGCTTCTCGCCCACCCTGACTGCTTTGGTGGACAACAGTGTTTTGTGGGGCTACGACCCGGTGCTTCAACGGCTGATTATGTGGGATTATCGCCATAAAAAAATCCTTCGTCAATCGGTCATTCTCAGTGAAAAAACCGCCGATGAATTTTATGCGAATTTGATTTATCACTACAATAAAATTTACCTGATTGGCTACAATGAAATTCTTCGGTTTGATGAATTCGCCAATTTAGAAGCCTCCATTCCTTTTCAAGAATACACGCAATTGCAGTTGTCTGACAACTCTATTTACTTCCTAAACATCAACGGATTACATCAATTGAATTTGTTATCAAAACAGATTTCCAACATCCATCTGCCAATAAACTTTGATAATTTTTCAATAAACGGTCAATATCTTTTTGGGTTAAAAGATAAGGTTGTTTATATTTACGCTTCCCAAAAATAATTCAACATGCACATCGCAATAGCCGGAAATATCGGGGCAGGCAAAACTACGTTGACGCAACTGCTCGCCAAAAACTTCAAATGGAAACCTCAATTTGAAGCTGTTGACCAAAATCCATATTTAGATGATTTCTATAATGACATGGAGAAATGGGCGTTCAACCTGCAAATTTATTTTTTGGGCAGCCGTTTCAGACAAATCAAAGAAATCCGGGAAAGCGGTGAAAATATCATTCAGGATCGAACGATTTTTGAAGATGCATACATTTTTGCGAACAACCTTCACGATATGGGGCTATTGAAAACCCGGGATTATGAAAATTATCTGTCGGTTTTTGATTTGATGAATTCTTTTGTGCAAGCACCGGATTTGCTGATTTACCTCAGGGCATCCATTCCCACTTTGGTGAAACAAATCCATCAGAGAGGTCGGGAATATGAAACTTCCATCAGCATCGATTATTTGAATAGGCTCAATGAGAAATACGAGGAATGGGTCAAATCTTACGATCAAGGAAATTTATTGATTATTGATGTGGACAACTTGGATTTTGTCAATAATCCCGAAGATTTGGGCTATATCTACAACAAAGTAGATGCTGAAATCAATGGTTTGTTTTAATGCCACGCATCTCAACTGTTAACAGGGCTTCATCCAATTATAATTTCAAAGTACTCCACAATACATTATCAAATGGAGTTTTTACACAAAAAAGAAACCGGATTCAATTGCTGAAATCAAATCCGGTTTCCTGAAAACATTTTTTTTACTGCTTTTTTTCCGGCTGAACTTCACCGGCTGGTCTTTCTTTTTCATCTGCCGGCGGAATCACTTCAGGGTATTTCGCGCCGTTGTGGCAAGTAAAACAATTCACTTTGAAATTCGCAGGATTTTTTTCTCCGAAATATTGCTCATTGATACTCATGGTCATACGCATCATTTCACGTGCTACTTCTTTGTGATCGTTGGCATCACTCGCCCAGTTCATCGTTTCAGGCTCGTCGCCGCGAACATGGCAAAAAGAACACTTCACCCCCAAAGAAGCATTGAAACTTCTCATCACATGTTTCAAATCATCCTCGGAAATATCTTGTGGAAGAATTTGTAAGTTTTCCCATTGCGGATTAGCTATTACTACCTTTCCGTAATCTTTACCGGCTGTCCCAAAACTGTAGAATACGCCCAAAGACAGCAAAATAGTTACTAAGAACGCTAATTTTTTTTTCATAAATTTAAATTTTAAATGTTAGCATGTTTCTATATTTCAATCAATTAATTGTCTTTTCAAACGAAAAAGCTGATGGAACTCCCAATCCAGATAGCGTCTTTTTTATTGAAATCCACATTGACCATATCCGCTTTGGTCATACGGGTAAGATTGAAAACCCATTCCGGCTCTTCTTTGTCTGGTTCCCAGAGAAATAACATCCGGATTTCTCCTTTCGCTTTGTCACCGAAAATATCTTCAAACAGTGGTTCATATTGTACTTTTCGCTGCATGATGAAATTTTCTTTGTCCGGAATCGCATCAATCTGCGCCTGTGTCGGATGGAGATTGATGCCCGATCCTGCAAATGAAAACAGCGGTTTCAATACGAAATCATCAAGTTTTTCACCGTTCGGAAAATCATTTAGAAAATAGCTTTTCGGAATGTAATCATGTTCGAGTTTCGGTAAAATGAATTTTGAAACCTTGAAAAACCAGTTGGGATGCGCAATCCATTTCACATCCAAATCATCGCGAAAATCGAAATTTAATTTCAAATCCTTGTATCTGTGTAATTCATCGAAAATCACCCGGTTATAAATCCGGTGAATCGGAATTTTTCTTCCCTCTTTTTCGTAATAAAGTTTCCGACCGGACTTTTGCACTTCGGTCAGTCCCACAGTTTTGATTCCCAACATTTTCTCTGTTGCCCAAAAGTCAATTCTCGTTTTTTGATTTTCGGGAAAAATTTCTAATAGAATCACATTTTCCGGATTCTCATCACCTATAATTATATTTTTCAATTTTGAAAAATAAACTTCATTCGAAATCGGGTTTTTAATTTCCTGAATAAAAGGATAAACTTCGCCCAAAGATTCTTCATAAAGTTTTTTAAACGCATAAAGCGTAGGGAAAGCTTGAAGCTCAATTAATTTTGGGGATATTTCACCTTTTTCATCTCTGCAAATTCCGAAATCGATGGACAGAAATTCAGGGTGAGAAGTATCGCCCGGCACAACGCTGTCGGCCGGAATGGCTTTGGCAAGCTCTTCGGGCGACATAGATTTTATCTGCCGAATAATCGCACCGGTAACATCTTCAAGTTTCTTTTTGAATGACAGGGGTAAAAAAACCGGACTTTCGGATATCCTGAAAGCCGGAGCTTCGCTACATTTTTCAGTCAATATTTTGAGCAACAGCTCGTACTTTTCGTTGGAAAACTGACGATTAAATTCCTTTCTATATTCCGGAACCATTTTTTGCTAAGTTTTAAGTTTTTTCAGTTAAAGCCTCGGCTTTTGCTTTCATCAGGTTTTTGCCTGCCGACTTTAAAAATCTCGGAATTATCACCGACTGTGTTAATTCTATTTTGTCGTGATCATCAATCCTGTCGAGGGTTTCTTCATATTTTTTCAGACCATAATTTCGAATCATCGCTTCTTTATTGGTCGGGTCGAGCATGCTTTTCAGGAATCCCTGTGCGTTGGCTTCGGGATGAAATTGGGTGCCAAAGATTTCTTTTGAAAAACGAATGGCCATCACGGCTCTTTCCAATTTCACATAAGGTCGCTTTTTTTCCAAAGCCAGAATCCGCATGCCCATTTCCCTCATTTTTCCCCTTTTCGGTTCAACGCATTGATAAGCTCTGGAATCAATGGCATAAAACGGATCTTCCAAGCCTTTGAAGTTTTTGAACTTTTTGCCTGCTTTGGTTTTGTGAACCGGCATCACACCAAAAGAAAAGGATTTCCTCAAATTGATAGTCGCTATATCCCAATGAATCACAGCCAATTGAAAGGAATGACAAATTAAAAAAACATATTTTTTGACCGGGCTATACAGATTATGCAGCCAAATTTCATCCAACAAGGCAGAGAAATCTTTGAACCACTGGGCATCTTCTTCGTGCGGATCGCCAGGACCGCCGGATGAAAAAAAGATGTCGTAATTCTTGGCTTCAGGAATTTCCCCTTTGCTTCGGACATCAAAGACATCAATCGTGCTTACATTCTCATTCTTTGATTTGTAGTGATTCAGCAGTTCTAATATATTGCCCATTCCCTGATTGACATGCCCTTTGTTCATATCCAAAACTGCGATTCTGATTTCTTTTTCAAATTGGCTCATTCACCTTAGTCTTTATGCAAATTTACAAAAGGGAATCATAAACCTGATAGAATTCAGGTTTAATTTAAACAGCTTGTCAACGACTTTGCTTTTTCAGCAAACCTTTTTCCGTTTCAAAAATCATATAATCCACGACTTCCTTGAGGCTGCCTGTTCTTTTGAAAACCTCGAGTTGACGATCTGCGCCGGTTCCCATTTTCACGATTTCCCTTGCATATTCGACCTCTTTGCGACAATCGAGTTCATCCACCACGTCATCCACAAAAATCAAAAGTTCTTCCAACAGATCTTTGAACGGTGCTTCTGCTTGCTTTCCGAAATCAATCAGTTTGGCTTCGACGCCGTCCTTGGCGGCTCTCCATTTGTTTTCGGTTAGCAACAATCTCCGATAGCCTCTGAAACTCGTATTGGCTTGGTGCATTTTATATATTTTCGCCACCAAACTTTGCATGATAGCCGCCAGACACACGGTTTCATTGATGGTAAGCGGCATGTCGCAAATCCGAAATTCAATGGTGGGGTAGAACGGATGAACCCGCAGATCCCACCATATTTTCTTGGCATTGTCTATGGTTTGGGTTTTCACGAGCAAGGCGATGTAGGCATCAAATTCAGCAATACTTGAAAAATAACTCGGAATCCCGGTTCTTGGAAATTTGGCGAAAACTTCTTGGCGATAGGATTTGAAACCGGTATTTCTGCCCATCCAAAATGGAGAATTCGTGGACAGGGCATAAATATGGGGCAAGAAATAACGCATCACGTTCTGAATTTCAATTCCCTCTTCCCGGCTTGGGATACCGATATGCACGTGCAGACCAAAAATCAGATTTCCGCGTGCCACATCTCCCATGTCGCTGATGAGCTTATCGTAACGTTCTTTCTGGGTAATCCGGTTCATTTTCCAGTCAGAAAAAGGATGGGTTCCACCACCGGAAACGCGCAAGCCGTTGTCATGTGCGGTTTTGACCAAACGCGTTCTGAGACTTGTCAGTTCACTTCGGACTTCCTTGATGTTCTGGCAGATCTTGGTTTCCATTTCGATTACCGATTCATGCATTTCATGTTTCAGATTTTCCTTGAGCGTGGTCTCTCCGCCTTCGATAATTTTGGAAACATGAGAAACCAAATCACGGGTTTCGGCATCAATAATCTGGTATTCCTCTTCTACCCCTAAGGTAAAAACGTGCTTATCGTCCATGTCAGTAAAGATTTGAATTTAAGTTTGTTTCATTTTCATTTGTCTAATTCACCGGTAACAAATTTTCCCCATTGGATATTTGTTTTACCGGGTTTGTGAGTTTTGGCTTTTTCAATCGCTAATTTGGCCGCATGTTCCACAATCCATACAAAATTTTCTTCCCCGACTGAATTTCTATCGGCATCCGGCGCAGGATTACAAAAGTCTATGGCATAAGGGATTCCGTCTTTTACAGCAAATTCAACCGTGTTGAAATCATAGCCCAAAGCTTCATTCATTTTGATGGTATATTCCTTGATGGTTTTCAGTAATTTCTGCAATTCCTTGCCTTTGGTCTGATGGGTGGCTGCGTATCTCAGATGATGAGGATTTCGCGGTTCATACGGCATGATGTGTACGTATTTTTTGCCCAAACAATAGACGCGATAATAATCCTGAAACTGAATTTCTTCCTGCATCAACATCACCAATTCTTTGGTGTCTTTCAATTCTTCCCATAATTCTTCCTTGCTTTCCACTTTGAAAACGCTCTTCCAGCCTCCTCCATCATGCGGTTTTACATAAGCCGGAAACCCAACATATTCAAAAATATAATCCCAATCTAACGGGAAAGCCATGTTTCTAAAAGAAGTTTCTTGCGTGCCTTCCGGACGGTCTTGTGAAGGAAGTAAAACCGTTTTTGGAACGGGAATCCCGATTTTGGTCATCAGACAATTGTTAAAGAATTTTTCGTCCGCACTCCACCAAAAAGGATTGTTAATCACATAAGTTCCGTTCAATGCAGCATTTTTCAAATAAGCTCGATAAAAAGGAACATCCTGAGAAATCCGATCGATAATCACGGCATAACCGTAATCCACACCTTGCTCCACTTTGTCTATTTTCACAGCTTCTGCGATAAATTTACCATCCCCTAATTCGTTGACTTTGTCTATGAATGCCCATGGAAATGTGTCTTCCATTCCAAATAAAATTCCAATTTTCTTTACCATTATTGTCGTTTTTAGTTTAATATTCTGTTTTGCCGGATTTATAATTCACCATAGTTCTGAATTTACATTTTGGCTTTCGGCTGAATTTAAATCATGATTTAAATCAGTCGTTAAATATATACTATTTTTTAAATCACAAAAAAATAAATTTAATCCAGTTGTCCGAATGCGGATGCGATGAATTTCGGGAAAACCATTCGCCAAAGCGGCCAGCCGTGTTCCATCCATTTTGCTTCATCATACCGGCAAGCGATTCCTTTTTCATCCAGAATTCCGACCATTTCTCGGGTTTGATTCAAACAAATATCCTGATCCGAAGTACTCAGCACGATTTCCATGTGCCTGAATCGCCAAGCGGCATCATTCCTGATAAATTCATTCGGGCAATTGAAATAAACCAAATCATCATCGTAGTCTTCCATAAAATCACGGATGGAAAAATGGCCGGAAAGACAAAACAGGTGAGACACCAAATCCGGAAAACGCAATGCGAAATTAGCGGCATGATAACCTCCAAAACCCACACCAGCAAGCGCTATTCTGTGGGTTTTGTGAATTTGTCTGATGTAATGGAAATACTCTTGCAACAAGAATTGAACATACAATTCATAATTATAAATTTTCTCAAGCGGACTCAGATATTCTGCAAAAAAACTTTTGTTGTCGATGGTTTCCAGGTTGTACAGTTTCAAAATTCCTTTGTTGGTGAAATTTGAAATGCTGTTATTCAATAAGCATTCTGAGTTCTGGTTATAATCTCCTCCTGCTGTTGGGAACATGATTACCGGAAAACCATAATGCCCGGTGATTTCCACCTTGATACGCATTTTGAGAATTTGCGAATAAAAATCAGTATGTTCAACCTTCGGCATAGCTGAAATTTTAAATTCAGAAACTGGATGCCCATTCAAATCAATTCCATGGAATTTCTTTGTATGTTTTTTCCATTCATGCAATTTAGGGTTATTTTGTTTTCCTTAACAAATTTTCGGAATGAATTTCAAGTTTACAATGGTAGTTTTAACAAATTAAGACCATTTTCTCTTATTTGTTTTTAAACATCCGAAAAATAAAGGTTGTTTCAGTCAATCAAGATCATAGGTTTTTTCCCGTGCATGATAGGCTTTCTCAATGATGACCAAAGGGTCTTCTTTGCTGTCGAAATAAAGCCATTCAACAGCCTTTGGGAATTCCTGCGACCAGAAAAACTCTTGGTGCTGCCCGTCTTCATTGATGACCGTCCGAATTTCGAAATCAAATAATTTCATTTTCTGCCATTTCAACATCACATTCTCAAAGCTTTTGACGCGATTGGTCATTTGAGAACCTTCCTGCTTGCCTCCGTAGATATAAACTTTGGTGTGAAATTGTTCCTGCAATCCTACCAATGGATAATTATTTTCCGGTTCCACCCATAGGGAAGGTGAAAACAAAAGTAGTTTGGAATAAACTTCCGGATACAAAACCCCGCAGTAAATACTGATCAGCGCACCGAGTGAACTACCGCCAATCCCGGTATTGTCACGATCTTTCAGCGTTCGGTATTTGGAATCGATATAGGGTTTGAGGGTGTCGGTAACGAAGCGGACGTACTTTTTTCCTTCCGCGCTTTGGGTCAGTTTCGGGTTTTCAAAAACATATTCTTTGATTCGGTCTTCGCCACCATGTTCCACTGCAATGACGATGATGTCTCCCCTGCCGTATTCGGCAAGTACCGAAAGTTTTTTGTCGATTTCCCAATTTCCAAAAGCAGAACCTTCTCGAAAAAGATTCTGTGCATCTTGAAGATAAAGCACTGGATATTTTCTGTGTGAACGGTAATAATCATGCGGCAAAAGTGCCCAGACTTTTCTGGTTTTGTCTAACTGTGGAATGAAAAATTCTTCGCTCACCAATTCCACAATGGGGAAATATTCCTTTTTAAATGGGCCCCAATTGAGCCGCCACTTCGGCACGGTATCATGAATGGTTTTCGAGGATTTGTCAATTCTGCGGTTTGGACTTGCATATCCCAAAGCATTGAGTTCCACATTTTCCCAGCCTCCTTTGGTGTATTTATAACTTGAATTCTCAGAAAACAAATGCTTGTCTATTTCGAGTTCAAAATGATTGTTAGTTACTTTCCTCATTTTGAAGTTCGGGTCTTTCGGGTTCCAGTTGTTAAAATCTCCGGTGATGTAAATATCGCGGTCGTCAACTTCCAATGAGGTCAAATTAAATATCATGTTTTCCGATGTGTGTTTAGAACCCAATTAAAATTAATCTAAAAGTTTGTTATGCGTATTAAGGCTGTAATTTCATTAAATTTTAAAACAACAGGCAACTATTCTCTGGAAATTCACCTTATTTCGCTCAAAAATATCCTATAAACATTTTCACTCTACAGATTTAATCAAGCACTTAGCAATTCTCTTTTTACTCCTGACAAATATCCATTTTTTAAATGGATATCAAAAGTCAAAACCGGATTTGTTATAAAAAATCCCGGATTCAGTCCTTTGAACTTCCGGGATCTTCATGAACAAAACATGGATACAACCGATAGACCGGCTGATTTTGAGTTTCAATTTACCATTGATAAACCAAATTCAGAAACAGGTTTCTTCCGGGTCTCGGAATATTGTTCCAATCTGAGAATGTGGTGTAATTTTCATCCAATAAATTTTCAATTCCGATTTTTACATTCAGATGTTGGCTGCCTAAGGAGAATTTTTTGGAAAATGCCATATTCGCAATTAGATAGGCATCCTTGGGAGTTTCTCCAAATTCTGCGCTGTAACGGTTGTTTTTGGAACTTCCTTCGATTTCCGCTTCGGCCGTCCATTTGTTTTTATTGAATTTCAATCCCAAACGGTAAATCAGCGGTTGCATCAGTGGCAATCGGTTGCTTTCGTTATCTTCTCCGTAACGGTAAGAAACTCGGCCCGAGAAAATCCAGTCTGGCAGAAATCCGTATTCCAAATCCAAATCTGTATTAAAAATCTGCGCAAAATTTAGGGCTTCATATACCTTGATTCCATTTGCACCAATCGTCATCGGAAGCAAATTTCCATCAGGCTTCCCAATGATATAATCATAAATATGAAAATAATTTCCTTGCCATTTGGCTTTGAATTTTCCGGCTTTGAATTGCGCAGAAAGAAAGAATCCAATTGATTTTTCATTATCCAAATAAGGATTTCCCACATAATCATACGCATCATAGCTATTGAAAAGATAAAATCCGTAAGCTTCTGAAACCGAAGGAGCTCTTTCTCCGTAATCCATTCCCAAACCGAAAAGCCACTGTTGATGATGAAATGAAAGTTGTACACTCATGTTTTTTATCGTACGGTTTTTTTCGGCTTTCAAATCCGGATAAAAAACCTGAAGACTCTGCCATCCGAATTCACTTTCTATTCCATTGTGATGCAAGGCAATACCGGCGGACAAATCCAATTTCAAATGTGCATTGAGACTGATTTGATCTTCCAGAAACAAGCCGCCATAAAGGGTATTCACATCCGGCCAAGTCATCATATACATAGCTGCTTCATTCGGATTATTGGGATACATCGTCATTTCAGCCAAAGAATTATTCAGATGCCCGGACAAGGTAATTCCAAAGCGGTGTTTATTATAATCTCCTCTGAGTTTAGAGTAAAACCCGTAAGTTGAACTCCAACCGGGCATATCCATCCGAATGGGTACATCCGGTCGCTGGCTGTCATCCATCACGTGGGTGATTTTATTGTAATAAAGTTTTGTTTCCCAAAAATTGAAATAATCATTCAAATCCTTGTAATTATATTGCACGGAACCGATGATTGCTTTCGCCGTTGACACATCCATCGGCAACGCCGGATAGCCCACATCAGTGGCATGGTCGTAAATCAGAGAAGCCTCCAAAGATTGTTTGTCGGTCAGCTTCACGCCTGCAATGGCGGAAAGATTGTATTTTGTGAATTGAGAATACAAAATTTCTTCGTTTCCTCCTGCTTTGTAATTATCCGCATCTCTGTAAGTAAAATCTAAATTGGAAAAGAAACGGCTGCCCGAATAATTCACATCAGTACCAATAATTTTCTGCTTGTTGACGCTTTCAAATCCGGTGAAAACCGAGCCCCCCCAGCCAGAATCATTGAAACTTGCTTTTCTTCGAATCAAATCAATGCTGCCCGCAATGCTACCGCCATGCTCGGAACCACTGCTGCCGCTGACAATATTGGCTTTTGAGAAATTCGTAATCTCGACATAAGAAGTTACCGGATCCATTTTATCCGTGCAAGCACTGTAAATCCGCATACCGTCCAACGTCACCACACTCCGCTCACTACTCATCCCCTGAAGCATTGGCTCCCAGGCATAAGCCCCTCTTTTAATCATGTTGACAGCCGTGGATTTTTCGAGATAATTGTCAAGAGAACCCAGAATTTTGGATTCTTTCAACTGTTTATCACCGACTTGGGTAATGATGATAACTTCTTCCAAATCGATATTGTCCAGGCTGTCTGCCGGAAATTCCTGTGCGTAAATTTGCAGTCCGAAAGTGAATACCAATAAGGGAACAATATAATTTTTCATTGTTTTCGAATTTGGATTTGAATTATTTTTCAAAACAATCCCTTGAATTCAGTGTTTTAATTATAAATCTCAAAACACTACAATTCAATATATTACTTAAAATTCTATTTCAAAAAAGATGCTGCTGCTTTCGTTGTCATCGGTCACAGGTTCTCCTTTCAAGATTTCTCCATTTTGATTTTGAAGCATCAGATTGATTTTCCAATAACCGGTCATGGTCAGGCTGAGTTTTCCATGATAAAAACCATCGGAGCCTTGTGTCAAATCCACATTGTTGGGCGAACCGTGGTTGTCCATTCCCGGCATGCGCGGATCAATTTTGAGCTGATAGCCGTTGACAACCGGGAAATCATGCATTTCCCCCATTTTGAAAATAGCTGCACTCATGTCGTTGACAGCGACTTTCGGTGCTGTAGGCTCAATCATGGCGAGTATATAATTCACGCCGTCATTTCCCTGAAACACACTGACCACCCTTTTCGGGGAAGGCTGCACATCGATTGGGGATTCCATGCCGTAATTTTGGCCTTCGACTTCATAGTTGAAATCTATATACCAAGATTCCATGGCGTTGCCGGGCATCTGAAAAACTATCCAACCTTCATAAAGCGTCTGTTTTCCCGAAACACGACTAATTTGCGAATGCGGTCCGCCATGGTGCATATTTTCCATGTGCATCATCGGCTCCCAACTGAGGTCGGCATTGTTGATGAAACTTCCGTTGTTGTCTTTGAGTTGTAGATACATCTTATTATATCCGTCATGAAAAATTCCGGTTTGGGTAAAAATAGCGATTTGGTGGGTCGCATTGGAAAGGGTTTTGGTCAGGATCAGGTCATGTGTTTCATCCTGAGGTTGTGGATTTGGGTCGTTGTCATCTGCGCATGCGATGAATAGGGCTGTCGTAAACAGCAGTATATATTGATAGATTTTCATTTTAAATTGATTTTTGGTTTAATAATTTTTCTGAATTGAATTCAATTGATGTAAATAAATTTCAGTTTGCTGCGTATTCATGATTTTTGATTTACTAATAATCAATCATTGACACGTTAAGAAACTTGAATTCAATGTGAAGTGATGAAATTGATGTTCAGCAAATTCGAGAATTCCGCACAGCTGAATCATTAAACCAAATTCGGTGGCTGAATAAAAAGATTCAGATGTATGGATTGGTAGTTGTTTTCGTAATGATAACTATGCTTGATATTGCCAGTGATTTCGGGAAGCTCAAAATGAAAAGCTTCGGCGTACAGTACAATTTCGGTTTTCAGATGCTGGAAAATTGAGGGAAGTTCATTTTGACCTTCGTGATCCGCCATTTTGGAAATTTTACAATTTCCGTTGCAATGCGTTTCCGGAATATTCTTATTTTCACAAAAAAGTTCTGTGAAATCCCTATTGTCCAAAAGATAAAAATTGAGAATCAGACTGTTTTTCACACTCCCCACAAGCAGCATGAAAATCATAGGCCAAATCAATATGTTTGGTTTGTTTCTCATTTTCAATGTAAAGGTAAATAAGTCTTCACGGCGGATTCATGATACAAGTCAGTTTACGGCAAAAGGTTTTTCTGATTTAAATCACCCCGTATTTAACAGATTTTCAGCCAAAACACAAATTTAATACAGAATCAATTCCCCAATTTATCATCCACGGTTTTTATCCAATCTCTGAGTTGACCAATTTCATCGTCAGCTGCTTCTTTGGTAAGAACTTCCACTTTTTCTTTGATTTGATCGAGGATAGCTCTGTTTGCTTTTGCGGTTTCCGGCTGATCATTTAGTTCCGCATCTTTGGCAAGGATAGAAAAATCCAAATACTCCATCGCCAGATTTTGATAATCGGTGATTCGGAACAAGATCTCTGCTCTCAAATCCTCCGCGACCCATTCAAGTTCTTTGTGGTTATGAACATTAGAAACAGCCTCTTTTTTACAGGATGACAGACTGATTGACAAAGCAGCCACAAGGGTCAGCATAAAATTTCGCATGATTGAATTATTTTGCTCAAAATTATAAAATTATAATTTCCAAAAAAACAAAAAAGCCCTGCCAACCGACAGAGCTTGATATTTCGTATTTCATTTCATTATTTCCCGGCAGCTTCTGCACGAAGTTCATCGGTCCATTTCAGCCACAAATCCATGTCTTCTTTGGTCATTTTCTGGTTGGCTTCCATAATTCTGTCACCCCATTTATTTCCGATTTCGTTCAATTCTGCTATTTTAGCCTGATCACCTGAAATTTGTGCGGCTTTCACATCATTGAAAAACGAGCTGTATTCTTCTGCCAATTTTTGAACTTCGGGATTGCTGAAAGTAGGAACCTTTGTAGCCATTTCAGCTACATTTTTAATTTCACTTACATTGTCCTGTATGCTTTGCCCTGCTTCCTGAACATCATTCACCGTTTCCTGAGTCGCCTCTTCTACTTTTGTTTCGCTTTTCTTGCAGGCTGTCATTCCAATCAGTCCTACAACGGCTATCGCCAAAAATGATTTTTTCATTCTAATGAGTTTTTAGATTTTGGTACAAAATTATAAAAAATAAATTTCCATTTAATTTAAATCGTTGGATTGAAACTGAACTTCATAAAGTTTATGGTAATAACCGTTGAGTTCAAGGAGTTCCTGATGCGTTCCTCTTTCCACGATTTTTCCGTTTTCCATCACTAAAATCTGATTAGCCTGCTGAATCGTGGATAAACGGTGGGCAATGACAATGGAAGTCCGACCTTTGGTCAGTTTTTCGGTGGCATTCTGAATGAGCAATTCCGATTCGGTATCGACCGAAGATGTAGCTTCATCCAACACCAATATCTGTGGATTATAGACATAAGCCCTTAAAAATGAAATCAATTGTCGTTGTCCGACAGAAAGATTGGCTCCACGCTCACTGACCTTGGAAAGATAATTATCCGGCAGTCGCATGATGAAGTCATGAATCCCAATTTCACGTGCCGCAACTTTGACTTGTTCCAATGAAATATCGGTATTTCCTAAAATAATATTTTCGTAAATCGTTGTATTAAAAAGAAATACATCCTGAAGTACAACCACAACATTTTCCCGCAGATTGCTCATTTCAATGTCATAAATACTTTTACCGTCAATTTTGATGTCCCCCGAATCTATGTCATAAAAACGGCTGAGTAAATTGACAATTGTGGATTTTCCGGCTCCGGTTGCGCCTACGATGGCGATGGTTTGTCCGGGATGAGTATGGAAAGAAATCCCTTTGATAACCGGCGTATCTTTGACATAAGAAAAATGAACATCTTCAAATTCGATTTCTCCTTTGATGCTTTCAAGTTTTTCTTTTCCGGTATTGGGAAGGGTTTCATCATCGTCGAGTAATTTGAAAACACGGTCGGCACCAATCAACCCGCGCTGAATGGAATTAAAGCGGTCTGCAATCTGCCGCATAGGCTGTGTCAGCATGGTAATGTATGAAATGAATGCGATGACTTCTCCCACGGAAACATCTCCGTGAACGGCTGTTCTCAATCCACCGAACCACAACAGCAATCCCGTTGCAAGGGCGGACACTACATCGACCACCGGAAAAAGCAATGCAAAATATACATTGGTCTTCAAAAATGCGTCCCGAAGTTCGCCATTGATGGATTTGAATTTATTGAATTCTTTTTGCTCTCGATTGAAAAGTTGCACTATGGTCATCCCGGTCAATCGTTCTTGCACAAAAGCGTTCAGTTTGGCTGTCAGATTTCTTTCGGCCTGATAAACCCTTTTCAAAACCCGCTGAAAAAGTCGGGTGATGATGAACATAATCGGCAGAATGACAATGATAATCGAAGCGACCATCCAGTTCATATAATACATCACGCCAACAATCAAAATGATTTGTAAACCATTGACCAACAAGGTGAGAATACCATTGTTGAATATTTCTGCGATGGTTTCAATGTCCGAAACGGAACGGGTCACCAAAACACCATTGGGCGTTCGGTCAAAAAAACTGAGTTTGAAATTACTGATGTGATTGAATAGTTTCACTCTCAAGAATCTAATTACTCGCTGTGCCAGCAAATTGGAGAGATAAATCACCAGAAAACTTAACAAAACTTCGAGAATTAATACGCCAAGAATGATAAAACAGAAAAAAATCAATCCCTGTATATCTTTGGTGAGGATGTATTTGTCAATTGCATCCTTCATCAAGTAAGGTCGATAAGTAGAAACAGCCGCGTTCAAAATCGCAATCAGGGCGACCGAATAAAATAACATCCGGTAGCTCATCCCGATTTTTACAACCCGTTTTAAACCTTTGTAATCAAACTTTTTAGAATCACTCATTCGGAAAAAATCGATTTTGGATATACTACATCCACCAAATACAGCCCTTGGGCAGGTGCTGATCCGCTTGCAAATTTACGGTCTTTTTTATCGATTATCTCCCTGAATTCTGCCAAACTTATTTTACCCAATCCGACTTCAACCAAAGTTCCGACGATGGCTCTGACCATGTCTCGCAAAAAACGGTCGGCGGTAATTTCAAATCGCAATTCATTTCCTGCTTCTTCCCATTTTGCGTAATAAACTTCGCAAATATGGGTTTTCACATCCGTATGCACTTTCGCAAAACTGCTGAATTCCTGTTGCCCCAACAGCCATTCGGCAGCTTCATTCATTTTCTCCAAATCCGGTTCTCTGAGCAGCTGCCAAGTCGCATCGAAGTTGAATGGATTCTTTCCAAGCTGAATATGATAATGATAGGTTCTTCGCAAGGCATCAAACCGGGCATGTGCATCCGGCTTTACGCTAAATAGTTGGTGCGCCACAATGTCATTGGGCAAAAATGCATTCAGGCGGTGTATGAAATTTTCAGGAAATTGTTCGTCAAATTCAAAATGGGCAAACATTTTCTTTGCATGAACTCCTGAATCCGTCCGACCGGCACCGGTAATTTTAATCTCCTTTCTGAGTAAAGTTGAAAGTTTGTACTCAAACACTTCCTGCACAGTGATTTGATGCGGCTGAATCTGCCAGCCAAAATATTTTTTTCCGTTGTATGAGAACTCAATGAAATAGCGCAAAACCTTGATTTTGATGTTGCAAAATTAGGAAAATTAAGTTGTTAACTTTAACAAACATATTGATGAATCAACAACCGAATTTTCGGCTACAATTCATTCAAGGTCTAATTTTTCGGATTATCCAAAAAATGACAGTCAGAATTACAGAAACCAACAACATGGAAACGATGGGAATATAAAGTGAAAACCCGGGCTTTTCGATTCGTATATCTCCCGGAAGCCTTCCAAACCAGTTCAAATTAAAATCTGTGAACTCATAAAGCAATCCGATAATCAGGGCAATGATTCCGATAAAGATGAAGGTTTTTCCCATTTTAAAATTTAGCTTTGTAATTCAAATATAATATTTTTGATGAAAATCCTCTTGCTTTCGGATACCCACGGATATATGGACGAACGTATCCTCGAATACGCAACCCAAGCGGATGAAGTCTGGCACGCCGGCGATATCGGAGATTTATCGGTCACCGACCGACTAACTGAGGTCAGTAATCTTAGGGCTGTTTACGGAAATATAGACAATGCAGAAATCAGAAGCGTTTTCCCGCTGAACAATCGTTTTACGGTGGAAGGGATAGATGTCTGGATGACACACATAGGTGGGTATCCCGAAAGATATAGCCCGACGATTCGACATGAAATCTTCAGTAATCCGCCAACACTTTTTATAACCGGACATTCTCATATTCTGAAAGTAATGCCGGACAAAAAACTCGGTTTACTCCACATGAATCCGGGCGCAATCGGAAAACATGGGTTTCATCAAGTCAGAACAATGCTGCGGTTTGAAATTAATTTCGGAAAAATTGAAAATTTGGAAGTTATAGAATTCAACAGATTCTGAATTATTTATACCAGATTCTTGCCTGCACTCACATCTTTGTCATTTTTTGAAATGTTAAAAAAATACTACCAGAATGTTAAAATTGCAAATAATTTGTATTTTAGCCCATTCAATAAATTAGCAGATGCTTGACTGGTTTTATGAACTGACATCGCCTGAACAGGTTTTTTGGCTGATTGCCCTGATTGCCACTTTCATTTTTCTGATTGTGCTGGTAACCACTTTTTTGGGTGGGGATACAGATATGGACACCGATTTTGATGGTGGCGCAGGATTTCAGTTCTTCACTTTCAAAAACGGTGTTGCTTTTTTTGCGATTTTCGGCTGGATAGGAATTGCCTGTCTAAACAATGGCTATGGGCTGATTACTTCCATCATCGTTGCGGGCATTTGCGGTTTGGTCATGATGACGATTATGGCAGGAATATTTTATTATGTCAGTCGGATGACCGAAAGCGGTACACTGGATTATCAGAACGCCGTCCATTCAACCGGAGAAGTTTATTTAGAAGTCGGAGGCAGAAGAAGTAAAATGGGAAAAGTTCAAATCAATGTGCAAGGCAGTTTGCGTGAAATGGACGCCCTTACCGATGAATTTGAAGACATCAAAAGAGGCACGCTCGTAGTCGTTGATTCTGTCACAAAAAACGGAGTATTAATCATTAAACCCCTTTGATAACATGAATTATTCAGTAATTTTTGCTCAGGAAAGTTTATCGCAGTTTGCTGCAGTTGTTGGATTACTGATTGCCATGCTGTTTGTGGTAATCATGTTTTTCTCAGTCATCAAAAGATACAAACGCTGTCCGTCGGACAAAATTTTAGTTATTTACGGTAAAACCGGCAAAGGTCAGTCAGCACGGTGTAATCATGGAGGTGCTGCTTTTATATGGCCGGTAATTCAGGACTATGCATTCTTGGATTTGACTCCGATGTCAATTGAAGTCAATCTGACCAACGCCTTGAGCCGTCAGAACATCCGTGTGAATGTACCTTCCCGTTTTACCATCGGTATTTCAACCGATCCTGGGGTGATGCAAAATGCAGCCGAAAGGCTTTTGGGACTTTCAGGCGACGACATTCGTGATTTGGCACAAGAAATAATTTTTGGCCAATTGCGTTTGGTTGTAGCTTCGATGGACATTGAGGAAATCAACTCTGACCGCGACAAATTACTACAAAGCATTACAGAAAATGTAGAAAATGAATTAAAGAAAGTCGGTTTGAAGTTGATTAATGTTAACATCACAGACATCAAAGACGAATCCGGCTATATAGAAGCTTTGGGCAAAGAAGCTGCCGCACAAGCAATCAACGAAGCAAAAGTTTCGGTAGCCGAGAAAAACAGAGATGGAGCCATCGGTGAAGCCAATGCACAGCAGGACGAAAGAACCCGGGTTTCCGGATTGCTCGCCCAAGCAAAAATCGGAGAAGCTGAAGCGGAACAAAACGAAAGAACCCAAGTCGCTGCATCATTGGCAGAAGCAAAAATTGGTGAAGCCAATGCCATGCAAAATGAAAGGGTACAAGTAGCCAAAGCCAATGCCATTGCGATTGAGGGCGAAAACTTGGCCAAAATTGAAATCGCAGAATCCGATGCCAAAAGAAGGCAAAGACAGGCAGAGGCCGAAAAATTGGCCGTTGCAACCGAAAAAGTCCAGTCGGCAAACGCATTGAAAGAAGCTTACGAGGCTGAACAGGAAGCCGAACAGAAAAGGGCCGAAAGAGACAAAGCCACCCAGCATGCCAACATTGTGGTGCCGGCTGAAATCGAGAAAAGCAAAATTGTCATTGAAGCCCAAGCAGAAGCTGAAAGAATCCGGGAAAGAGCCAAAGGTGAGGCCGATGCAATTTTATTGAAAAAAGAAGCCGAAGCAAAAGGTTTATATGAAATACTGACCAAACAAGCACAAGGACTTGAGCAAATCGTGAAAGCCGCCGGAGATGACTCCAAAGATGCAGTATTGTTGCTCATTGCGGACAAACTCCCGGAATTGGTGCGAACACAAGCCGAGGCGATTAAAAACATCAAAATCGATAAGGTGACCGTTTGGGACGGCAACGGTAACAATGCCGACGGCAAAACTTCTACCGCCAACTTCATTTCAGGAATTTACAAAGCAGTTCCGCCCTTGGAAGACATGTTCAACATGGCCGGAATGCAACTGCCGACCTACCTGAAAGGGGAAGAAAAACAAAAGAAAACTACCCATATAAAAGAGGACAGATTATCGAAAGATAAAAAATCAACTATTAATAAAGGTGATATAAAATCGAATGGCAACAGCGGAGATGAGAATACTTCAACTACCAGCTGACATTTGATTAATTAATTCAAATATCAAATAAATGTTTGATTGGTTCCGAACAATGAATTGGATTGAGCAATTATTGTGGATAATCTCAATTTTGTCCACCATACTTTTCTTCTATCAAATTATTTCAGCATTGTTCAAAAAAACACCCGAAAAAAACAGAAAGCATTTATTTTCCAGATTTTTCTCTTTCCACAATATAGTTGCATTTTTATCGATGTTCGGCTGGACAAGCATTTCCGGTCTTTATCAAGGTGTCGGTATAGCCACATCTTTGCTCTTGGGAATTGTAAGCGGATTGATATTAATGTCGATTATGACCATCTTGTTTTATTATATGTATGAATTAAGGCAAGAGAGACATAAACCTATGAATCCAAGCAATTTATTATCTACCGGTGAAGCCATCAGCCACATCGGAAAAAAACGCTCAAATACCGGCTCCATAAAAATAAGGATCAATGGAGTTCGTCAAATCAAAGAGGCAATGACCGATTTTGAAAACGACATTGTGAAAGGAACAAAAATAAAGGTTGAGTCAATAACTGAAAATGATATTTACATCATCAAACCTTTGTGATAATTTTTTTTGTAATTTTGAAAGTACTTTTTAATTCCAAATACAAATGAAAAACATCTACTGCATACTAATTACCTTGTTGTTTTTTGGGCTTGAATTTCCTTTTGCACAGCAAGTCAGAGTATTAAATCTTGATAAACCTGATGTATCATTCAGAGGACTTTCAGTTTTAGATAATTCTATTTTATGGGTCTGCGGCACCAAAGGAACAATTGGATTCTCCATGAATGACGGCCGGAATTTTCATTGGGTAAATCCCAAAGGATATGAGGATCGTGATTTTAGAGGGATAGCTGTATTAGATTATAAAACCGCAGTCGCAATAGCTGTTGGAAGCCCAGCAATTATCATCAGAACCCATGACAGTGGAAAAACATGGAGGGAGGTGTACAGAGATGAAAGCCCAGATGCTTTTCTTGACGCAATTCAATTCCCGGGTTCTAATCCAAATTTCGGAATGGTGATAGGTGACCCTGTTGGCGGAAAGCATTATTATCTGAAATCTACTGATGGTGGCAATAATTGGGAAAAATTAGCAGATGGATTTTTACCTGCTGCTGCCGGAAAAGAAACCTATTTCGCCGCAAGTAATTCCAGTCTTAAAATAATTGATGAGGAAACATTTCTGGCTGTATCGGGAGGGGAACAATCTCATTTAATCGGGAACATAGTTTCACCTTTTAATATAGTACTTCCAAAATCACCTTCACCAACGGCAGGTGCAAATGCCATAGATTATAATGAAAAAGCAAATTTTGGGCTGATAGTGGGCGGAGACTTCGAGAAACCTGAAGATTCTGAAAACAACTTATTTGTTTTTGAATTAGAAAAAGGCAAAACACCTATTATTTCTGTACCAGAGACAGCACCCACCGGATATAAAAGCGGAGTTGTCATTATTAATTCTCAAGAAGCAATTGCTTGTGGACCATCTGGAGTGGACTTTTCTTCAGATAATGGAAAAAATTGGGAAAAAATATCTGAAACCTCATATCACGCCTGCATAAAAGCAAAATACGGTGCTAAAGTCTATTTAGTGGGACCAGAGGGTCGCATTGGTTACTTAAGAATTAATAAATAGGCCAATAACAAGAATGCACTTTTTTTGGTATGAATAAAAAAATTCAGGCCATTAATTAATTTAACATTTTGTTAACAGAATAATCAGTCAAGTATTCTTACTTTTATCGAGTGAAAATGATTATCAATTTAAAATTGATAATTCATTGATAGTGACGCTCATTACTAAAACTGAATGTAAAGTAAAGTTTAAACAAATTGAACTTTATTTTTATCGACACTCTTATTTTCTGTAATTAATTCAATTTTGGTAATCCTGAAGAATCAGATTCTTTTCTTCGGACATTGTGATATGGTATAGAAATAAGTAATAAAACTCAATACAAAAACAATAAACTTAAACAAATTATTAATTAAAATTCAAACAAATGAAAACAAATTTTTTTACACGATTAGGTTTGCCTGTGATGCTTGCATTCATGGCATTTACCGTCAATGTGAACGCTCAAGATGCTTGTACTGAACCAGTAGGGGGAAATGATTTTAACTGGAACTATCTTCCGGGGATGCCAATTCCTGGGAATCCAATTGTAGATTCATTCGACCAGCCAGGTACTGATGCAGGTTTTACATTAGATATTTGGCAACTGGACAATTCATTCCAAATGAATATCAATGGATCGCCTATTGCAACTGAAGAAATCCAATTTCAGGATCCGCCACCTGCCAGCTTCTCTCAGAATATTCGCTTTAAAAGCGATGGCGGAAGATGGGGTTATGCCGGAATTCCTCAGATTTGGACAATGGTAGGAAACGCTGACGCAGACCCAACCAACTGGCAGCCAATACTTCGAATCTCAATCTCTGAAACCGGAAATGTAACCATGTATGGTTTAAGAGTAAACCCGGCCGAAACACCCGGACCATACGTATTGGAAGAGTTGGAACTATTCAACGGTAATTCATTTAATACAGTAAGTTGGAACCAAGATTCCACTAACCATATTGAGGTTTCTCAGAAACATATTTACAGAACCACTTTCATGGGAACAGGTTATGGAAACAAATACGTAGAATGTCCATTTGAATGCGGAGGTCAGGTATATATGTCTCATGGAAACAATAAAACAGCCCTGTTTGAAGTAGATACCACAAATGACCCATTTGTTTTGACCCCTATTGGAGTTCCATCTGATTACAGATATAATGCTTTGGCTTTAAATCCTATTGACAACAACTTGTATGCTATGGATACTAAAAGTGGTAATTTGTTAAGAATCCATCCTGCAACGGGCGTTGTTGATGATTTAGGATCAATCGGAGTTAGTGGAGACTTTATCAATGGAGATTTTGATACAGATGGTAATTACTATATTGGCGAGTACGGCTCCACTTCTACCATCTACAAAGTAGATGTTACAACAAATACCGCAACCACAATATCACTTAGTAATTCAGTGACAATTTATGATTTTGCATATAACTATGAAACAGGATTACTTTATGGTGTAGACGCTTATGCAAGACTAGTCACAATTAATCCAATTACTGGCGAGGTCACCAGAACAGGTGCATATTTAGCTCGCTCATTCTATGGCTCTGTTTTCTGGGAAGACCTTAATACGCTGATTGCTTACAGAGAAAAAACCGGAGAATTTATTTCAATTCCAATTGACAATCCTACTGCAATAACAGTGGTTGCAACTAATTCAAAATACCAAAACAATGATGCAGCCCAATGTAAAGATCAATTGGATGGTAAGAAAGGACCGAATTTGGTACTTACCAATGAGGAATTGTCTCTTGAAGTTTCTGCATTCCCGAACCCTGTAACTGATATGTTGCAACTTAATTCTAATTTGGAAATCCAACAAGTGAGTGTATTCAGTAAAGAAGGACACCAAGTGTTGAACGCCAGCAGTTTAGTTAACGGTTCAATCAACATGGCAGGCTTGCCTTCTGGATTGTATATGATTAATGTAGTTGCAGTTGACGGACAGTCAAAAACAATTAAAGTAATGAAAAGATAATTAAATCAAATTGATTATCAAAATATATGCGGAAGCTGCCCTTGTGAGGCAGCTTCCTTTTTTTTGCAAAAAGCTAAATAAATTCAGACAATATAATTGACTAAAAAATGTGAAATTCAATCTAAATCAACACATTCAATCCTAAAGGGAGAGCTAAAATTTTACAGAACGAGATCTCCCATGTGAAAAGATTTGTCAACCCCCTACAAAACAGGTTTCATAAAAAAGCAATATCCATAACCCAATCAAGAATACCCCGCAAGCGAATGAGTAATACTTAAAGTTAGGTAGAATATACAATACCCGAAATGTTAATCCGAAAAAACAGTGGCAACCAGAAAGTTAAAGTAGGAAATATAATATTTTTGCCATCGACTTGGCTTCATCAGTATCGCAAAGTTTATGAATAGGCAAATAATCAGCACAAATAAGCAATGCCATTTTGTCTCGAATTAAAAATCCTTCTTCTTTGCAGTTCTTAAAATAAACCAAGCCGGAACGATTACCCACAACGAAAGAATTAAACCGGCAACCAAAATACCGGTTCCTGAGCCAAAAAAGCTTTTAAAAACAGCACCTGTATATCCCAATAAAGCTGAAATATCCAATTTTAAAAGTATCAATACTCTGGATAAATCAACAGGATTAAGTGCAGTGACGACCAAGGAGAAGTTTTCTAAAGGATAATCCTGAAAATAAATTAAGCCGACCAGAAAGATTCCGTCGTAAATAACAGCCATAAACAACCAAACAAGAATGGCGTAACCAAAGCCCTTGATTTTATTTTCGTTCCTAAGTGCTATCAGATAAGCCAGTGCTGTGAAAATAAATGTCAGAAATGCGCCGGTCACCAAGAGAAGTGAAAAATCCCAGATGACACTGCTGTTAAAAATTCCATAGAAAATAAAAGGCACCCCAAGTCCGATAATCAAACTCATGGTCAAGGAAGTAGCAACACCCAAAAATTGACCCAGAAAAATTGAACTCCGCTTAATAGGCTGTGCGAGTAAAAGCTCTGTAAATTCCCGAGAATCATAATAATACATTACGCCAAACACCGTGCCTATCAGCGGAACAAGAATGATAATGATGTTCATCAACGTAATGACCGCTTTTGACAAATCATCATTCAGGAAAAGCAGCACAAAGCCTACGAGCAGATAGAACAAAAAATATACGTAGCTCCAGCGACTGCGCACCAAATCATAGAAACTGTATTTAAGGATTTTAAGCATAACTTACGGATAAAAGTGAAGCAATTGCGTGTTCAAAATCAGGCTGTTGGGTTTTGGTCATCAATTCATCTATTCGCCCTTTAAAATAGATTTTACCCTCAAGTAGAAAAACGACTTCATCTGCGATTTCTTCCACAAAACTCAGAATATGAGAAGTAACTAAAATCGTTTTTCCCTTTTCTTTCTCTTCATTGATGATTTTCTTCAATCTCAGCAAAGAAATTGGATCAAGACCGCTCGTTGGTTCATCAAGTACTACCAGAGGACTGTCAAACATAAAAGTCAAAACCAGATTTACTTTTTGCTTAGTCCCTCCTGACAGATTATTCATCTTTTTATTGAGAAATGGCTCCAGTTTGAAGTGGGAAATGAGTTCAGCATCACGATTGGTCTGTGAATTTCTCAAATCCTTGATCATTTTGATTAATTCCGACACATTCAGATTACCCGGAAAACGTGCTATCTGTGGTAAGTAATCAATTTGATTACGGTATTTATGAGAATTCAGGATATTCTCTCCATCGATTAAAATCTCTCCTTTGTCAGGAATAACCATCCCCAAAATGGTTTTTATCAACGTAGTTTTTCCCGAACCGTTGGGGCCCAGAACAGAGAAAATCCCTCCGTCTTTGATACTGAGATCAATTCCGGTCAGAACTTCATTTTTACCAAATTTTTTATGTAGATTTTTAATTTCTATCATGATCAATCTTTTTCATTCTCGGCTTCTCGTCCATCAGCTTATCCGGAGTGAAAACCGGAGAAACTTTTTCAGAAAAATCGAGTAAATCCGTAAATATGCTTCGTAAAAGGATGATTCCTTCAGGAACCCTATTGACTACATAAGAAAACAGTTTCACGGGTCGGTATGGCACATCCCCAATTCCATCACGATCCAAATCATAACCGGTATAATCAGACCAGTAATTGTTTTCAAACTTATTTTGATTCATTCCACCATCGTAAGCAAGGTCAAATGAGTTATAAAGAAAATTATTATTTGTATAAATATTGTAATAACATGCACCCTTGACTTTGACAGCCCATCCATTGCTTATAAAATCATTGTGTGTAAATTCAACTCTGTTGCCACCTTCAGCAGTGATTCCAACTGTATTGTTTCTGAAAGTATTATGTGTGATTTTTGAGTCGCTAATTTCCTTGAGCAACAAACCATAAGAAGCACTCCCCCAATTTTCTTTGAAGGTATTGTAATGCATGTCAATCCCTTTGGAATACATTACAGCAACGCCGGCATCGTTGCTTTCAAAAATATTATTTTCATAAACATCGTTGTTGCTGAACATGAAATGAAGGCCATATCGAACATTTCCTTTGCTGTAATTATTCTTAATCAAAACATCATCCGAGAACTCCAAATAAATTCCGTCACGTACACCCTGCACATGATTCCCATTGATTTCAATATGGGTGCAGTACCAAAGATGTATCGCATTGCCGGCGTCAAATTCGCTTTTTGCACTACCTATCACTTTGTTGTTTAGAATTTTTCCATGATGTGATTTTTGAAGATAAATACCGAAAAACGGCTCCTCAAGAACCATGTTTTTGATGACAAAATTTTTACTTTCAACAATTCGGATTGCAGCAAAATCAGTGGTATAGCTTTTTCCGACATTTTTTACCGTCAAACCATCAAGAGTAACTCCATCTGCGCCGATTCTAAAAATCTCACCCTGTCGTTGTCCATCAACCACCGGCTGGTTTTCACCTTTAATGGTTATGGATTTCATGATAATCAGATTGGATTCATTGTAAGTTCCGGATTTCACAAGGATGACATCACCATCGGCTGCCAGTTCAATTGCCTCTTTCAATGTTGAAACCTCGCAATTCATACAAACCGTAATGGTTTTTCCAAATGAAAACTGGATAGCAACCATTACAATTAAACCAAAAAACAAAAATTTCATCTTTTCCAATTGTCAGAAATTTTAAAATTCTAATGGGTCATGTTTTTGAGATTTTCCTGAATTTCGGCCCATGTGTATATCTTTCCGCCAAACTCATTCATGGTTTTGATAGCTGTTTCTTTTTCTTTAAAACCCGAAAGATTTGCACCCATCGGACTTTTGATGTTTTCGGAAATCAGGTAAGTGGCTGTATTCGCATCGGTTAATGTTCCGGGATTATCAAAATCAGCAATCAACTCGAAAGCCATTTCCGTTTCGGAAAATTTATCATTTTTAGCCACAATCATGCATTCAATCGCATCGTATTTATAAGGTTTCCCTTTATTGGTTACTAATTGTGAAGCATGTTGTTTGTCAACAATCGTCATTCCGCAGTGGTCGCATTTATCGCTACCGTAATGAACTTCTGCCGGTTTGATCTCACAGGAAATAAACATCAATAGAACAACAGTCAACGAAATAATTTTCTTCATAAATTCTATTTTTTAACATTCTCTCTCTTTCCAACAAAATAGGAGGCAAAGACAATCATCATCCCAATAAACATCATCCAGGCTCCCGTTGACGGAAATGAATCCACATCAAAGTTCAGCAAGGTTTTATGGCCTATCAACGGCGGATTATATTTCATCGGATTTCCGAATTCATCTTTGTAAGCCATGATGGCATTGGGATCCAAATCAGAACCATAATCCACCAACCAAGCATTGAAATCATACATTCCCAAAACACCAAGAACAGACATCAAAATGAACCAACCCATGAACCACTTGTAACTGACTTTTCCCAAATAGCCGAGCAAACCAATCAAAACCCCCAAAGCTATCATTCCGCCAATGATATAAGGAAATGCAGTGAATTCCCACATTTGATCATTCTTCGGTAGTGTTTTCATCCCGATATAGTGATTTAATCCATCAATATTCTGAATGTCAAATTCTTTGACTCCTTTTAACCCATTGATGTAAATATCCAATCCAAGCGGATCAGGATATTGCGGGGCAAAGAGCATAATATTCCACAAAGGAAAAAAGTAAAGTCCCAAAAGTAACAAGGAACCTGCAATCATCATGATTCCGGCTTTTTTCATTTTAATAGTTTTTGTAAGTTAATCGATATTTTGAAATTGTTACCTTTAAAAAAAAGAGGGTTACAGGTATATAACCCTCATTTTGAAAAACTTAAATATAACAAATAATATATTTACAAATTATCTACTCAATCTTTCTTATCTGTTCCCCATTTCAAAGGAACATCAGAACCAGCGGGACTTACCCGAACATATCCCTGCATCTCCTGGTGCAATGCAGAACAGAAATCTGTACAATAAAACGGCCATACTCCAACCTGCTTAGGCTCCCAATAGAGTGTTTGTGTCTGCCCCGGCATAATCAGCATCTCAGAGTTATTGGCTCCGATGATTGCAAATCCGTGTGGCGTATCAAAATCCTGCTCAAGATTGGTAATATGGAAATAAACTTTATCGCCCACTTTGATACCTTCTATATTATCAGGTGCAAAGTGACTTCTAATCATACTCATGTAGATATGAACTTCGTCGCCGTTTCTTACAACTTTGCTGTCTGCTTCTGACAATGTCGCATACTCGTGTTTGTTGTCTGTCAACTTAAAGATTTGCAAAGATTTCGGCGCAAGTATAGATGCCGGAATTCCTGCCGCATAATGTGGCTCACCCAGTAGAGGGAAGTCTAACAGCAACTCCATCTTATCACCACTGATGTCAAGCAATTGACCACTTTGTGGCAACTCAGGACCGGTAGGAATATATCGGTCTTTGGTAATTTTGTTCATAGCCACATAATATTTACCAAACGGCTTGCGTGAATTTCCTCCAGGAATCATACCATGACCGGTAGAATAGAATGTAGGTTGACGATCGATGACTTCCCATGTGCCAACTTTCCATTTTACAATCTCTGAAGAGATGAAGAAAGAGGTGTATGCATAACCTTTGTCGTCAAACTCAGTATGCAAAGGACCTAATCCCGGTTGTTTCACAATTCCGGCCAGTACATCTTCAAAATTCAGAATCGGAATCCCGTATGCTTCGCCATCAAATTTCTCATTTTCAATAGCATCTAACATTTTTGTAAAACTGTGAACCGTCAGGTCAGCAGAAAGTTTTCCATTACCCACGATGTACTCCCCGGTCGGATCCACGTCACAACCATGCGGAGATTTAGGTGTTGGCAGGAAATAGATGGCACCGGGGACTTCCAAAGGATCCACCATCAGTACTTCATCTTTCATGGTAGAGGTTCCTGTATGGCTGTGCTCGTCATAAATGTTGTGTGCGTATCTTGTACTCATTTTCGTTCCACCACCATTATTCACATACTCCTCGATTTTCTTCCAATTAATAGCGGCAATGAAGTCTTTGTCATTCTGAGAAGCGTTAACTTCCAACAATGTATGTGCTTCTTCCGTATTATAAGTTGTAAAGAAGAACCATCCATGACTCTTGTCTCTTCCGGGGTGTGAAAGATCATAGTCAAATCCGGGCATCATGATTTGGAATTTCAAATCCATCCGACCGGTATCCGGATCTACACTAATGAATGAAAGTGTACCTTTAAAATTACTTTTGTAATCGCTAATTGGCATATCCCGCTGTGGGACAGGTACTGAGAAACGTGTTCCTGCTACTACATATTCTGTGTTTTCCGTAATGAAGGATGAACTGTGGTTTCCTGCACTGTTTGGGATTTCAATGATTTCGGCTGTAGTAAAAGTTGTCAAATCAATGCGCGCAATACGTGGTGTGTTATTTCCATTGATGAAAATCCATCTTCCATCCAATTCTCCATTGGTTTGAGAAATGTCGGGGTGGTGAGAATCATCCCACGGAACGAATCCGTATGAAGTCATTAACATGGGTTTGGTTTCTTCAGTATAACCCCATCCCTTTTCCGGATCCTGTGAGAATACGGGAATATGTCTGAAAATCCTTCCTGATGGCAAACCATACACATCTAAGTTTCCAGCAAAGCCACCTGACATAAAGGCATAGAATTCATCATGATCGCCGGGCTTCACATATACACGTTCTGCTGCGTTTGAGGCCAATCCTCCACCGCCTTTCGAGCTCTTATTTCCGTTGCTGTTGCAACTTAACATTGCTACAGCACCAAAAATGGTCAATAAAATTTTTAGTGTTTTCATTATGAATAGATTTAATAATTTACTTACAATGTTCTAAAGTATTCAAGCACTTGTCTTGCCTCTTCTTCGGTCAGATTCTGATTAGCCATCGGTGAACCATTGAACTCAATCAACAATGCTCTGGCAAGGGGATCTTCTTTCACCATACCCTCGGGATTCAGAATCATGTTCATCACCCATTCGGGGGATCTTCTCTCTAAAATTCCTTGTGGCGGAGGCCCAATGAATCTTTCTGTCGGTTTGTGACACGCCAGACAATTCCTGTCATAAATCGCTTTCCCGGCATCCGCCATCGCTTGATCTATGCTGCTGCTCAATTCAAGATTCTTAATCGGCCCAATTCCTTTATTTTGTAAATCCACATGTGTTGAAGCCTGTGTAATTTCGACTGCATCGACTGCTTCCGTAGAAGTTTCAGAGGCATCTTCCGCATCAATTCCTCCACCACTATTTCCACAACTTATAAGTGTAGAAAATGTGAATAACGCAGATATCATTAATAGCTTTTTCATAAATAAATTGTTTTCAGTTTTATTTGTATCAAAAATAAATTGATA
>JBBAEI010000002.1:0-168865 GCA_041656055.1 Weeksellaceae bacterium | reverse complement strand
CTTTGAATGCATATACCATCACCACTTCTTCCAATCCAACGGAAGGAGGCACCACAACCGGAGCTGGGAATTATGATTTCGGAGATACCGCTACTTTGAATGCTACTGCTGCGGAAGGTTATACTTTCATCAATTGGACGGAAAGCGGTACCCCGGTCAGCACGAATGCGGAATATAGTTTCACAGTTACAAGCAACAGAAATTTAGTCGCCAATTTCTCCTTGAATGCATATACCATCGCAACTTCTTCCAATCCGACGGAAGGAGGCACCACAACCGGAGCCGGGAATTATGATTTCGGAGATACAGCTACCGTTAATGCCACTGCGGCCGAAGGTTATACTTTCATCAATTGGACGGAAAACGGAACCCCGGTCAGCACGAATGCGGAGTATAGTTTCACCGTAACGGGCAACAGAAGTTTGGTTGCCAATTTCTCTTTGAATGCATATACCATCACCACTTCTTCCAATCCGACAGAAGGAGGCACCACAACCGGTGATGGAACCTATAATTATGGGGAAACCGCCGCGTTAATTGCTGTGCCGAATCAAGATTATTTATTTGTCAATTGGACGGAGAACGGGAATGAAGTTTCGACCGAAGCTAACTATGAATTTATAGTAGATTCCGACAGGGATTTAGTAGCAAATTTTGAACCTATAATGTCTGTATGGGATGCTGACAATGCGAAAATCACACTTTATCCGAATCCATTTACCGATTTTATCATGTTGAATGTAGGAAATGCGAAAATTCAGGAAATACACTTCTATGATTTTTCCGGCAGATTACTCAGCAAGCAAAAAGGAAATGAATTGAATGAGATGCAGATCAATACCCAAAAATTAGAAAAAGGAAAATACATCCTCAGGGTGTTTACCGATAAGGGAGATAAATCCTTTAAAGTGATTAAGAAATAAAATTAAATTCATACAGAAAAGGCTGGTTGCATTTCGACCAGCCTTTTTTTTATGGTAAAATGAGAATTAGCTCATTCCGCAATTATTCCACCGGAATGATTTTGTTCAGCACCTGTTACGGAAGCTAAAATATTCACATAGTTTTCAATCCTCAGCATTCCCATCAAAGCAAAGATCAAAGCTTCTTTGAAGTCAATAATAAGTGAGTTGGGAATTTTGATTTCAGCAGTGGTCTTTTTCCTTAACAATTCAATTAGATAAAGGTTGTTTGCCCCTCCGCCAGTTATCAAAACATCCTTTACAGCATATCGTGCAAGCACTTTTGAGATCTGTTCAACCACATGTTCAGTATAGGTGCGCAACAAATCCGGAATTTCAAAATCAGCGGATTCAAACAGTGGATAAATGTGTTTGAGACACCATTCCACCCCCAAAGATTTCGGCGGCGGTTGCCGATAAAAATCCATTGCATTCATTTTTTTCAGAATTTCAGGGATGATTTTCCCGGATTTTGCCATCGCGCCGTTTGGGTCAAATTTATTTCCGGTTTTTTCGGCCAAACGATTCAGTACTATATTCACCGGACAAATGTCAAAAGCAATCCGCTGCCCGTTTTTCCGAAATGAAATGTTTGAAAAACCACCCAGATTCAGACATGCATCATGTTCGGCAAATAAAAGTTCATCACCAATCGGCACCAATGGTGCCCCCTGTCCGCCAAAAATCACATCCCGTGAACGAAAATCATAAACCGTCCGTATGCCCGTCGTTTTCAAAATGGCTTCTCCTCTGCCAATTTGCAAAGTGTATCCCGCCTTCGGATTATGAAAAACCGTATGCCCATGCGAAGCGATGAAATCTGTGTTTTCAATCTTGTATTTTCGAAGAAATTCATTAACTGCTTCTCCCAGAAAGTGTCCATATTCAAAATCCAAACGGGTTAACTCCTCGCCGGGCAGATGAATGGCGTTGCTTAATTTCAATTTCCAATCCTCGGAATAAGGAATGGTTTCCGCATGTAGGATTTCAAACTGAATTTCAGGCAACGAAAATTTCACAAAACAAATGTCTAAGCCATCCAAAGAAGTTCCCGACATCAGCCCGATTCCCAAATAATTTTTCATTTTTTAAAATTAACCATTTTCAACATAACCCGGGAAAGCAATCAAAATATTATGTACTTTTGGTTAATTAAAATATATAGCAATGGCAAAAGATATTATTTTTGATTTAATAGAAGAGGAAAGAAAACGACAAACCGAAGGAATAGAACTGATTGCTTCCGAAAATTTCGTCAGCGACGAAGTGATGCAGGCAATGGGTTCAATTCTGACCAACAAATACGCAGAAGGTTATCCCGGAAAGCGATATTACGGTGGTTGTGAAGTAGTGGACAAAATAGAAACTTTAGCCATTGAACGCCTGAAAAAACTTTTTGGTGCGGAATACGCCAATGTTCAGCCACACAGCGGCTCGCAGGCTAATGCCTCCGTGTATCTCGTTTGCCTGAAACCCGGTGATAAAATCATGGGATTGGATTTGTCACACGGCGGTCACCTGACCCACGGCTCTCCCGTTAGTTCATCGGGAATTATTTACCAAACCTGTTTTTACGGAGTAGATCGCGAAAGCGGTACCATCGACTATGAAGCCATGAGACAGGTCGCACTCAAAGAAAAACCGAAATTAATTATCTGTGGTGCTTCTGCTTATTCAAGAGACATTGATTACAAGAAATTCCGAGAAGTAGCCGACGAAATCGGTGCAATGCTGATGGCCGACATCGCACATCCGGCCGGACTGATTGCCCGAAAATTACTAAATGACCCCATGCCGCATTGTCATATTGTCACTTCAACTACGCACAAAACCCTACGCGGACCACGCGGTGGGATCATCATGATGGGCAAAGACTTTGAAAATCCTTGGGGTGAAACCACGCCGAAAGGCCAAATCAAAATGATGTCCAACATCCTGAATATGGGGGTTTTCCCGGGTTCTCAAGGCGGCCCATTAGAACATGTAATCGCAGGAAAAGCCGTTGCATTTGAAGAGGATTTGTCTGACGGCTATTTGAATTATATCACACAAGTTCAGAAAAATGCGCAGGCTCTGGCCAAAGCCATGGTGGAACACGGCTATCAAATAATCTCCGGAGGAACTGATAATCATTTGATGCTGATTGATTTGCGCATTAAAAACATCACCGGTCGTGAAGCTGAAAACACTTTGGTAAAAGCACATATAACTTGCAACAAAAATATGGTACCCTTTGATGACAAATCACCCTTCGTTACTTCAGGAATCCGGCTCGGAACACCCGCCATCACCAGCCGCGGTCTAAAAGAAAAAGATATGCAGGCCATCGCCGATTTAATCGATGAAGCCCTGATGAAAAGGGAAGACGAAATCGCACTTGCCGGCATCAGACAAAAAGTAATTGAAATGATGAATGACAGACCGCTGTTTAAATGGTGATAATACTTTCTAAACAAAATATTTTTTAGAACGTACAAGCAAATCTGATTGCTGTAATTCCAATTAAAAACCTTATCAATGGCTGATCAGGGTTTTTAATCTTCGTGTTTATTCTTATTTTTACCGTTTATCAAAATTTCATGAAATGAGAAAAACAACATCATTACTTTTTGGATTTATCGCAATTTTTTGTTTTGCACAGGAAGATATCACTTATCAGGTTCCTCCACCTGAAATCCTTGAATTGGTGGATTTCCAACGCGCTCCCTCCATCTCCATGGACAGCAAAAAAGAACAAATCGTGTTCATGTACCGAAATACTTACAAGACTTTGGCCGAAATTTCAGAAGAAGAAATGCGATTGGCCGGACTTCGTATCAATCCCAAAACCAATATATCCAGCACGGTAACTTATGTGAATAATATTCAATACAAAAAATTCAAAGACAGAAATCCCTCTCAAATCAAAAATTTACCAGAAAATCCGAGGCTAACCTATTTTATCTGGAGCCCGGATGAAACCAAAATGGCTTTTACACATACTTCTCAAAATGGTGTGGAAGTTTGGGTAGCAGATTTCAAAACCCTCAGCGCCAAAAGACTGACACAGGCCAATGTCAATGCCAATCTCGGAAACCCGATTACCTGGTTCAAAGACGGTCAATCACTTTTGGTCAGAATGCTGCCCACTGACAAACCCCAATTGGTCGATACTGAATCCACGCTACCAACCGGGCCCACTGTGACGGTGAGCGACGGAGTTCTGGCACAAAACAGAACTTATCAGGATTTGTTGAAAAGTAAAATAGATGAAGAAAATTTTGATATCCTGACCACTTCCGAACTGTATAAAGTTGACCTGAACGGAAAGGCAACACTTTGGAAGGGAAAAGCGATTTATAGAAGCGAATCCTTCTCGCCCGACGGAAACTTCGTGATGATTTCTACCATCGAAAGGCCGTATTCCTACATCGTCCCACTCAGTAGATTTCCACACACCACAACGATTTACGACAAAAACGGGAAATTGGTTTCCGAATTCAACAAAAAACCACTGATTGAAGATCTACCCAAAGGATTTATGTCGGTAGAAACCGGCAAACGAGCTATTAATTGGAGGGCCGATCAACCGGCTACTTTGATTTTCGCAAAAGCTTTGGACCAAGGAGATCCTGCCAACGAAGTAGAATTTCGTGATGAGGTTTTTCAACTTGCAGCACCCTTCAGCGGACAGCCGCAATCCATCGCCAAAACCATCGGTAGATATTCAGGAATCAGCTGGGGCAATGAGAATTATGCCTTGCTTCACGATTACTGGTGGAACACGAGAAATACCAAAACATATCTGATAAACCCGTCGGATTTTTCCCAAAAACCACAAATCATTTGGGACAGAAATTATCAGGACATATACAGCGACCCGGGAAATCCCGAAACCAAACGAAATGAATTCGGACGCTATGTGTTAGACATTCAGGATGACCATATTTTTCTGTTGGGAGACGGATTTACTGAGAACGGGCAATTCCCTTTCATAGACGAACTCAATTTGAAAACTCTTAAAACCAATCGATTGTATCGGTCCAATCTGACCGATAAAAAAGAGGACATCACTTCGCTTTTGGATATCAAAAAAGGAGAAATTTTAGTGAGAATGGAGTCTAAAAATGAATATCCGAATTATTTTGTTCGAAATCTAATCAAAAGAATTGCACCGATTCAGATTACGCACTTCGAGAATCCATTTAAAAAGATTGAAAATGTTCACAAAGAAGTTATCAAATACAAAAGAGAAGACGGCTTGGAACTTTCTGGAACACTCTATCTTCCTGTGGGTTATGACATGAAAAACAAAGAAAAACTTCCGATGATTATGTGGGCTTATCCGGCCGAATACAAAGACAAAAGCAGTGCAGGACAAACAACCTCCAACCCAAATGAATTCACTTTTCCGTACTATGGTTCTCCGATTTATTGGGTAACCCGTGGGTATGTGGTGTTGGATGATGCGGCTTTCCCAATTGTGGGCGAAGGCGACGAAGAGCCGAACGACACTTTTATAGAACAGTTGGTCGCTAACGCCAAAGCTGCGATTGATGCAGTAGATCAATTGGGTTATATCGACCGAAACAGGGTAGCAGTCGGAGGACATTCCTACGGTGCTTTTATGACAGCCAATTTGCTTTCACATTCTGATTTGTTTGCAGCCGGCATTGCCCGAAGCGGTGCCTACAACCGGACACTTACTCCGTTTGGATTCCAGCGTGAAGAAAGAAATTATTGGGAAGCCCCGGAAGTTTACAATACCATGTCGCCTTTTATGCACGCCGACAAAATGAAAACGCCTTTGCTCTTAATTCACGGCAATGAAGACAACAATTCCGGGACTTATACGATGCAGAGTGAGCGATATTTCAATGCGCTCAAGGGATTTGGTGCGCCAACCCGTTTGGTTATATTGCCCAAAGAATCCCATGGATACGCAGCCAAAGAAAGCATACTGCATGTGATTTGGGAGCAAGACCAATGGTTGGAAAAATATGTGAAAAACAGAGAAAAATAAATTCAAGATGATAAAAGCCTTCAGAATAAATGGAGGCTTTTTTTCTTTCATCAAACACTTCTGTTTTGCGTTTGAATGCAAATAAAACCTTGATTATTTCCTTTTGAAATTATTTTCCTTTTAACAAATTTATACTCACAGTCGCAATCTCCGAATTCGGGAATTTTCGGAGTCGTTTTTCGTCAGGATATAGTCCGGCTTCTTTGCATATTTCATGAAACACATCTATTTCAACGATGTATTGGTCTGAAAATCCATGTGTGGCATCATAAGCTGTTGCGGCTGTTTTCCCGATATTTTTTGCGGCTAAATCTGGGGCAATGGTGTGCAGTTCGATAAGCAGCAAGCCGTGTTTCTGCACATAAGGCGACCATTTTCTTAGGTGATGTAGCAAATTTTCTTCCACCCTTTTATTATTGACTCGTTCTCCCCTGAAAGCAAAAGCGCCGGTCGAGGAGCTGATTCGATTGATGGGGGCATTTGTCGGTTCTTCCCAAATGCGGTTGTGGTCTAAAAATGTTCGGGTATTGAGCAAATCTGACAGCTCGATATTGTAATTGTTTTTTAAATCTTCCGCCAGTAATTCCGGACGACCAATGTCTCCCCAGATTACTTTTGCCCAAATATCACTTTTGATCAAATTGGCACGAATGACTTTCAGGGCAGCCTGATTGTAATCGGCACCGACCAAAAACAACGGGTGTTCTTCGAGCATTTTTCCACGAAGTGTTTGTCGGTCGATTACCTCAAATATATGTTGCAAAAATGCGCCGTTTCCGGCTCCCATATCCATAACGCCTTTGGGTTGCTCTTCGATTGGTTTATTGAAAATTTCGATGATGATTTCGTCAAGAATTTTAAAATACGAACCATGTGCTCCGCCGCTTCCCCAAACATTCATTGCTCTGTCCACATGAATTTCGTCTTCTCCGAAAGCTATATCTCGTAAAATTGAAGCATTTCCGAACATCAATTCTTCGATTTTGCTGAAAGTCGGTAGATACGAAACTGTTACGCCGTAGGCAGAAGCTCTTCGGGCAAAGAAAAGTCCGGTCTCGGTAAACTGATAATTTCCGTTTTTCTCAGTAAACCATCCAAGGTGTGTCAAAAAATCCAATATTTTTTTGAAACATTCGGGCTGTTTGTGAAATTCTTCCGCTCGGAACGAAGTTTCCATAAAATATTTGTGAAACATTCCATTCATCCCTAAATGCACGATAGTCGGAGCCACCAAGCAACCTTCGATGTGTTTCAACATCTGATGCTGTACTTCTTGTTCCAAGGGATTATCGGAAAAAATAATTCCATAATTGCTTTTGTATTTTTCAAAAAGCAGGTTCAGTTTTTCAAACGGACGGTCTTCGAATTCCCTCGGAAACCGCCCTCCCGAAGACTGTAATAACTCAACTACATCTTCATACAAATAAGCCATTGCAAAAACATATTGACTTTTTTCGTTGATAGAAAAAGAAATATGATCTTTGGCATTGTCGATATGATAATTCAGAAATCCTTGCGAACATAAAACCCTGAGTCCAACATTGAGATAACCTTCGTTGGCATGAAACTTTTCGGTTAATTTTTCTAAAGAAACTTCTTTTTCTGAAAGGATATAATCCAATACTTTTTTATTGTTCAAAGCCACCATTACTGGAGCCGTAGCCAAGCCGTCTAAATGGCGGAAAATAATGCTTCGCAAATATGAATTACTCATGTTCTTAGGGTTGTAAAATGAATTGTTAAGTACATTCAATTTCATTCCGGGCGTAAAATAAATAAAAAAAAATCAGGTAATCGCAACAAATAAAGTTAAATCCTATCATTTTAGTAGGGATTTATAAAGCTGTCGCCAAATCCTTGATAAGGTTAAGATTGGAACCATTTGATTCAAAGCTTAATTCCTTTAAAAGTTTCGGACAGTTTTAAAGTGTCGGTTTAAATTTGGCCGAAAACATACAATTTTTCACAACCATGCAAGATTAATCCAGGCATTTTTAAGGTATTGGTTTAAAAATGTCTGTCTATTGTTTTGAGTTTTTGGTTTTTTACAAAAGCAGATACAGTTAGACGATGCACCCCCAGAATTCTGCCGATTGCGGAATACGAAACTTTTTTGTCGAGTAACTCTTGTATCTTCTTTTCTTGACCGGTTAACTTTGTTTTGGATGATTTACTTCCAACTGGTCGACCGAGAATAACTCCTTCTGCTCGTTTTCTTGCCAATGCTTCTTTTGTGCGCTGTGAAATTAAATTTCGTTCGATTTCAGCCGATAGACCGAAGGCGAATGCTAAAACTTTGGAATTAATATCGCTTCCAAGACGGTAATTATCTTTGATTGTCAATACTTTAATGTCTTTATTCATGCACTCATTTAAAATCCCCATAATCATTAAAAGATTTCTACCCAAACGGGACAATTCTGAACAAATTAAAATATCGTCTTTTTTCATTTTTTTGAGGAGTTTTCCAAGTTCTCGCTTTTCTAATTTTTGTGTTCCTGAAATGGTTTCATCAATCCATTTATCAATTTTAATATTTTGTTGGTTACAAAACCTTTCAATTTCAAATCGTTGATTTTCTACCGTTTGTTTGTCAGAACTAACCCTAATGTAACTATAAACCATTTTATTATGCAGTTTTTGTCTAAATTATGTTGTATAAAGTAATTCATTTAGACATATATAGTCGATAATAAAGAGATATTTATTTTGGGCGTTTGTTTTTGACACATTTTTCAGAAATTGAAAGCAGACGATGGGATGTGTTTGAAGTTATAAATCGAAACAAAAAAATAGAAGGTGGAATTTATCCCAACAAGAAGCTAAAACAGGTTGCAAGCCTCGTCAAAGGGCAAAGTATTACTTCTGATAAAATCATTGATGGAGAATATCCTGTAATTGCAGGTGGGCAGACAAGTCCTTACAAGCATAATCAATTTAATTTTGAGGGAGATATAATTACGATTAGTGCTTCGGGTGCTTATTCAGGTTATGTTTGGCATCACGATTATCCTATTTTTGCTTCGGATTGTACAGTAGTTTTCACAAAAAATGAAAATGAAATTTCAACAGTTTTTCTCTCAGAAATTTTAAAATTGAAACAACAGGAAATATACAATTTACAGCAAGGTGCTGGACAACCTCACGTTTATGCACGAGATTTGGCTATATTGAATATTCCTATTCCATCAATATCAAAACAAACGGAAATAGTTAAACATATTTCCTCCATTAGAGCGAAATCTGAACTGCTTTTTGAGGAAGCCAAAACCGTTTTAGAAAATGCAAAAAGTGAAGTAGAAACAATGATATTAGGTGATTAACTGCCTAATATCATTTGCTCAACTTGTTGCTTGGCAGACTCTATAATTGCCGTTGCTTCTTGTTGAAGTTCATTTGCTTTTTGTCTTATTTCTTGGATTTTTTGAGCGATTTGGATTTGTTTAGACATTAAAGGTAATGGTATAATAATGTTTTTTACGATTTCTTTAGTTATGCCTGTTACGGTTGCACCCGTTATACCTCGCTGTATTTGAATTTGCCCTGCTTTTGAATGTAAATAATAAGCTAAATAAAACGGATTACAATTTACATTAGTCTTTAGCATAAATACGTGTTCATTAATATTCTGTTCTGATTGTTCTATATTTTCAATAATTGCGACTTTTCCAGTGGTAGCACCGTCTTTTACTATCAAAATATCATTTAATTCCGTTTTTGTTTTTAGATTACTTTTGTGAAAATCTAAAGGTATGAATTTCTTTATTTTAACTTCTAACTCACAGTTGTTATTAACGTGCTCCCCTCCAAAACTTAATACTCCTTCTTCATAGTGGGAAACCCCTCCTGATGGTCTACTACCGCTTTCAATAAAATAAATACATTCATTTAATTTAATTATAGGAAACAATCCATTATTAATAGCTTTCTCAACTTTTTCAAAATATTCTTTGTTATAAAAAGCATCTATTCTCTGCCCGACTATTTCCCTAAACCCTGTCAAAAACAAACGCCCCTTTTTTACTAACAGGTTTTCTTTATCCAATTCAAATCCATCTGAATTACCATAGCTTGGTTTTGGCTCTGCGGCTAATAATAGATTGCTTTCATCATCATCTTCATTCGGCAATGTAATACCTAATTCTCCTAATAAATAATCGTCTATGCTATCTAACAAAGCTTTGGCTTCGGCTTCTTTTTGTTGTTTTTCATTATATTTCTGAAAATAAAAGTCAATAATTTGTTTTTGAATATTTAAAGTAGGAATAGGAATAATTACTTTTCTAATATCTTCAAGATGAAGATCGGGAACACCTGCACCTTTAATGACACGTTCAAATTGGGTGTAAGCCAAATTTGTGTTTAGAAAAATTTCTAAATATTTAGAAAATATTTTTTCGTTAGGTCTTAATAAAGCTAAACTTACAAATATTTGAAATCTTTCATTTGATTCTATGGTAGCTGCAAAACCATAAGTTGCACCAATTTTTGTTAAAAGAACGTCTCCTTTTGTTGGTTTACATCTTCTATCTAATTTATCAGCTTCTTTTTCATTAATGTATTTTGAATTATTGTAATTAATTTGCGACTTTCTAACATCTTTTACACTTAAAATTTAATACCTTTATTTATATAATTTGGTGTAAAATGAGTACCATCACTTATTAAGTGAGTAACTTGACTAAGGTGAAATAATGGATATTTTGATAATTTTATTTTTTTAAGATTCTCAATGTATTTAGATGTATAAAATTTAGGTTCAAAACGTTCCTCTAACTCCGACCTCCAAACAATAAAAACCTTATTGCCATCTACATTATCCGACAGTTTAAATTCTTCCATTGTCCACTGCTTTTATAAAGTTGGATAATTCTTTCAGAATACCGCCCTGTAATACGGTTTTCTTGGTAGATACTTCTTCTTTGTCATCGTGCTTATTGTAAGTTTTCACTATTTGTTCGTCATACAAATCGTGGCTCAGGTGTTCGATAATCTTTTTGTAATTTCCTTCAATCACTTCTTTTTTATCAATCAGCTTTGCAGAATTTTTACCCGTAGCATCATAACCAATGTTTTCTGCAATCGCCATCAAAATTGGATAGTCGGGCAATTGTTTTGCTTTTTCTTCCCGGTACCGTTCCAGCATTTCTTCCTGCAATTCGGAAAGCAAATCCGCATATTTTTGATTGATTTCGGTACGCCATTCTTTAAATTCGTCCGAACTTTTTATCTCCTTTAAAGAAACAAAACTTTCTTTATTGGGAAAACCGTCCAAATCTTTGATGATTTGTTTTTTCTCCTTATCCCAGGTTTCAATTTTATTGAAGTAATCGAATTCTGTTTTGATACTATTCTGTATTTGAGTTTTTAAATCTTTTAATTGTTGGGTATGTGATTTTGTATATTTTTTCAGAAACAAAACCGAGCTTTTTACGCCTGCTCCCGTAGCACTAAAAGCCGTTTGAGGCATTGACACCACCGAAATAATGCGATACCAGTCTTCAATCGCATCACGCACATATTGCAAACTACTGTTGGTAAGAATTCCATCAGGAATAACCACCGCCAGATAACCGCTTTCTTTCAGATAATTATAACATTGTTCAATAAAAAGGACTTCGGTGCTTTGGTTATTGCGAATTTGTTTTTTTGTGTTTTTATAATCTAACCAATCGGGGTGTTTTTCTCCCAGAAAATAATTTTTCAAATAGCTTTTTTCATTCTGTTTTACCGAACTTCCAAAAGGCGGATTGGTTATGATAAAATCAAAACGATTGTACTTAAAACCTTTGTTGCTGGTGAATTTATAGACATCTTCATCGTTGAGCAACCCATCCACAGAAACCACATTGGTATGTCCATCATCGTGAATAATCATATTCATTTTGGCAGTTCTGGCAATCTGTTCATTGATTTCTATTCCGTACAAATTCTTTTGGGCAAAAGTGTGCCAGTAGTCGTGCCAACCCACATATTCATCTTTGTCATCATTATAGTCAGGAAATTCCTCATTCGCTTGTGTTCTCACTTTATCCAAAGCATGCAACAGAAAACCTCCACTACCACAGGAAGTGTCCAAAACCAAAGAAGTATTTTTAATTGGGAGCGCTTCCACAATGAATTGTACAATGGCTCTCGGTGTAAAATACTGCCCAAACTCTCCACGGAAAAAGCTACCCATAAAAGTTTCAAAAGCACGACCTTTGCTGTCTAAATCAGTTTCTCCTAAATTGATTTCCTGCAAATAATTGACAATAGTACGAATACGCTCGTCGGAAAGACGAATATCGTCTTTAAAAACCTCTTTGTCAAAGGACTTACCTGCTTTATAAATTTTCTTAACTCGCTCTGCTAACGCTTTATTCGTTTTTTGTACGGTATCTTCTTCATCTTTTCCCTGTACGGTAATGATTTGAAAATCATAGATTTCACCTTTCTTGCGTCTTCTCAGTTCTCCATTCTTTACATTGTATTTCTCATCCCATATTTTGCAGAAAATCAGCTTGTCCAATTCGTCAAAAGCTTCAGAAGGATTGAGTTGTCCACCTGCCCAAAGAGCATCGTGAGCTTGCTTAAAACGTCTTGTTAATTCTTCTTCGGTTACTCTTTTGATATCCTTGAAAATCTGCGTATGCGTTTTTCCTTTTGTATCAACATATTCCCTTTTACCACCACCCTTAACAAATTGATGAGGAGCAACCGAGTCTGAGCCATAATGAGGTAAATCACTCAAAGGCTCTCGCAAATCCCGTTCTTTATCAAAACGATAAAATTCACTTAACAATTCCGAATATACCCAAAGGTATTTTACCGTTCCAGAAAGTGCATTGGCATAACTGAACGCTTGATTTACTGCTTGATTAAACTCCTGCTGTGAAACTTGCTGCTGTTTGCATTCTACTACAATCTTCGGACTGTCCCAATTTGCGTCTTCGTGAACAATGATGTCCGCTTCACGCTTATCCGAACCCATCGTTACCATTCGAAACTGCTCGATGTGTTCCACAGGATAATCCAATTCCAAAACCAATCTCAAAAATGCTTCTGCCTGAACTTTTTCTTCAGGATTTATAATACTCCCCAAAATTCGGACCACGGGTTAAGTTGAAAATAATGATTAATTTTAACTCGTATAATTATGAAAAAAAGCAGAAGAAAATTTACCGATGCCTTCAAGGCCAAAGTAGCCATTGAAGCTTTAAAGGAGAGAGAAACGCTCAGCGAACTGGCCAAGCGTTTTGAGATTCATCCCAATCAGATCAGCATCTGGAAACGAGAGTTTCTGGAAAATGCAGAAAACGCATTTGCTTCTAAAAACAAAAAAGAGGAGACTGATAATCAGGTTGATAAACTCTATCAAAAGATTGGTCAGCTGGAAATGGAAAACGACTTTTTAAAAAAAAGTTATCTGAAGATCAAACCGTAAAACAGCGACTGAAAATGGTGGACAAAAAGCATCAATTAAGCATTCGAAAGCAATGTAAACTACTTGAAATAAACCGTAGTAGTCTTTACTTTAAGCCGAACGCAGAAACGGATTTGAATCTGGATATTATGAAAGAAATAGACCGGATTAACACGAAATATCCCAGCTTTGGTGTGCTTCGGATCAAGAACGAACTGGAAGAAGTCGGCTATCAGGTCAATCATAAAAGGATTCGTCGATTGATGAAAAAAATGGGCATAGAAGTCATTTATCCAAAACGCAATCTGAGCAGATTGGGCAGAGCTGAATATGTTCATCCCTATTTGTTAAGAAACCTGAATATCACTCGCCCCAATCAGGTTTGGCAGATTGACATCAGCTATATTCCTATGAAAAAAGGATTTATGTATCTGACAGCGATAATAGATGTTTACAGCCGATTCATAGTTGGCTGGCAGGTTTCAAACAGCTTGGAGAAAGCAACCCAGACAGAACTGCTGAACGAGTCGATAGAAAGGTACGGAAAGCCTGAAATCATCAACTCTGACCAAGGAAGTCAATATACTTCCAAAAATTGGGTCAATTGTTTAAAAGGTCATGAAATCAAGATAAGCATGGACGGCAAAGGAAGGGCAACAGACAACATTTATGTGGAAAGATTCTTCCGGTCAATCAAGTATGATTACATTTATTTGAACCCAGCAGAAACCGGATTGGACTTGTATCTTGGAATCAAGAATTTTATTGAGGAATATAACCAAAGAAAACATCAGGGAATAGGAAATAAAAAGCCAAAAGATTTGTATAAATTTGAAAAAACAATTCAACTTAAATCAGCCTAATTGTGGTACAGAAAATGGGTAGTACTATATTTAGCATAATTTCTGGATTTATTTTGATGAATGTATTTTATTGTTTTTTGGTCTTCCGAAATCGAAATCAGACCTTTTTCTATTCCTTGTTGTATTAAGCTCATAGTTTTATATAACTCTAATTAAAGACGATAAGTTCATCTGAATTTCCGAACCCCATATTCCCAACCCTCTCTAAATCAGAAAATTGTTCAAAATTTTTATCTTCTATAATATAATCTAAATCTTCTTGTTTAGGTTTTAGATTGGCATTTTTACATAAAAAATCAGATAATGCTTTTGTATCAAATTGTTTAATTAGTTGATCCATTTATTTGTAGAGTTCAATTAGTCTTGTAAATATATAAAAATATCAATCCCTTAGAATTTTTAAGTTCGACTAAAATACAATAAAAACATTCAGTTAGGGATAACAAAAGTCAGTTCCAATGCCTTTTCGGAATTCCTTTCAGTACAAATTTAATTCCCGACTCGGACAAAATATGTCGTTGTTAATTCGATTGTGGAAAATTCACCCGAATCAATTTCGGTAAATAAAAGCCTAAACTAATTCCACGGACGATGACATAGAAAATAAAGGAAATCCACAATCCACGGTTCCCGAAATGCTCCGTCAGGAAAAAACTCGCTGCCACAAAGAGAACCAAAGAAATAATCGAAGCATTTCGCATTTCACGGCTTTGGGTCGCACCGATGAAAACGCCGTCCAACTGAAAAGCCACAAAGGAAAACAGTATATAAATTCCCGCAAATAGCAAATGACCTTTGGCGATGGCCTGAACCTGCCCGTCCTGACTCAAAAGCGGAATGAAATAAGGTCCGAAAGCATAAAAGAAAAATCCCAAAAAGAAAGCAGTCACACCGGCAATGATTGTGGAGTCCTTTAACTGAAATTTGAATTCTTTAAGATTTTTCTCCCCGATGGTTTTTCCGCTCAGCATCTCCATCACATAGGCATATCCGTCCAAAAAGAAAGCCGAAAGGGAAACGAACTGCAGCAAAACATGATTGGCCGCCAAAATGCTGTCGCCAAACTGTGCACCTTGATCGGCAAACCAGGCAAATCCCGCCAAAAGGGCAAAAGTCCGAATCATAATATCGCCGTTTACCTTGAACAAAGCCACAACTTTACTTCGTTCCAAAATAACATTCCACAACTGCTTAATTTCTTGAACAGGTCGGCGAATTTCCAGTCGATTGCTCAGCAAATACCAGGCAAAAAACAAAGCAATGTATTCCGCAATCACCGTTCCGGTCGCAATTCCTTGGATGCCCATTTGAAATCCGACCACGAAAAGGACATTCAGACCGATGTTCACGCCGTTGAGCAATAATTGCACCCAGAGAAGTTCTTTGGTTTTCCCCAATCCGATGAATCCGCCCAGCAAAGCATAGGTAATCAAAGTCGCGGGCGCACCCCAAATCCGTATCCGGAAATATTCGCCCACCAAAGCAATTACCTCATCACTCGCACTCATCCAAACCGTTGCCAATTTCAAGATGAACGACTGCAAAAGAATCAGCAAAATCCCGATGCTCAATCCCAAAAGCACTGACCGATAAAGCACGGTGAGTACTGCCTGATGATCCTTCGCACCGCTTGCCTGCGCAATGAATCCCGTGGTTCCCATTCGCAAAAAACCAAAACCCCAATACACAAAACTAAAAACCAAAGTCGCCAAAGCCACACCACCCAAATCGATGGCATCGCCCGTTTGACCAATGGCCGCCGTATCGGCCAATCCCAACAAAGGCGCCGAAGCATTGGCCAGAATAATCGGAAAAGCCAACCGGATGATGGTTTTATAATTCTTTGGAAGGAAATTCAACATAGCAAACAAATCCCGAAATTTAAGAATAATGTTTTTAGGAATTTTAGAATGTAATTTCTTTCGAGTTTCGAAACTTAACAACCTTAATTCCTTAATGGTAAAAAAGCCTTGTGTTCCTTGTCATCCAGAGCGATGTTTACAAAGCGAAGGATCTAAAAGATTCCTCGTGCTTCGGAATGACAGTGAATCCATTTGTCTCCCGATAACTATCGGGACAGAGCGGAGTTTACGAAGCGAAGGATCTAATAAACGAATAAAGATTCCTCGTACCTCGGAATGACAACGAATCCAAGATGTTGGGACTGAGAAAAAAATAATTTCTTTTTCACCACGACATAGATTGGCTTATCTAAGTCATAAATTTGGGGAAAAATAATTCTGTTACGATAAACCGTAGCGAGTTTGAAGAAATATCTATTAATTTAGGTTAAATTTAAAGGCTTAAATATTGTGAGAAATTTGTTATGAAAAAATCTCTGATGCATTCCTTCGTCGCCTTGGATTTTGAAACTGCCAACCATTACAGAAGCAGCGTTTGCAGCATCGGCTTGGTGTTTGTCGAGGATGGTGTAATCGTGGATAAATATTATGAGTTGATAAAACCAATTCCGAATTTTTACAGTTATTGGAATACAAAAATTCACGGATTGGTTGCAGAAGACACCCAATACGCAGCCGAATTTCCGGAGCTTTGGCAGGATTTATCCAAAAAACTTAAAAACTTGCCTTTGGTAGCACACAATAGTGTATTTGATGAAGGATGTTTGAAAGCAGTTTTGGAAACTTATCACTTGCCCTTGCACCAAAATCCGTTTTTCTGCACTTATCGGAAATCAAAAGCCCTATTTCCTCATTTGCCCAATCATCGATTGCCAACGGTTTCAAAGTACTTAGGTTTTGATTTGGAAACTCACCACAACGCTTTGGCCGATGCAGAAGCCTGTGCGCATATTGCGATGAGGGTGTTTTGAGGTTGTTAAAAATTTTAATCTAAACCTTTATGAAATGAAATATTTAGAATTAACCAATTTAAAGTCCTACCAAAAAGAGCTTGTGAAAATTGATGACAAAGATTTATCCGTCGTTTTTTTGGTAACGAAAACCATTATCTCAATTTTTGGGTTCTCTACACTTCGCTTTTTCAGAAAATTCCCAACAATATCTGTTTGGATGGCATAGATGGAGAAAAAGCCTGTCAATGGTTGGATGAAAATTTCGCATCGGAAATCGTTGAAAAAATTGTTTCGGGCAAGAAACAGAAACCCAACGAAAAGGTGAATGTTTTTGAAACTTATTATATTCTTAGCGATGAATTGATGTTGGCTTTTGAAATGAAACAAAATATTGTCAGACTGCTTTTCAAATCATCGGACGAAGAAAAAATCAATGAGTTAATAGCACAAATTTCGAAATTCAAAAAGAGAAAAAACTATCGGGATCCAGAATTGAGCTTGTTGATTAATACCAATTACGGACTCGATACAAAGTCCTTGAAAATTACCCAACCTAAACTCAAAATCGAAGACAATTACAACAATGATTTCATCGAAATCCATAAAACCATTTACAAAAGATTGTCCAAAAATAATGACAAAGGATTGGTGCTTTTGCACGGAAAACCAGGAACCTGAAAGACTTCCTACATCCGTTATCTCATCGGTTCGTTGAAAAAGAAAGTGATTTTCCTTCCGCCCAATTTGGCTTCTGCGATTACCAATCCGGAATTGCTTTCGGTTTTGATTGACGAACCCAATTCGATTTTTGTGATTGAAGATGCAGAAAATATCATCATCGACCGCGAAACAGAAGGAAGTTCGCCTGTTTCGGCTTTGCTCAATTTATCAGACGGACTTTTGTCCGATTGTCTCAACATCCAAATCATTTGTTCTTTCAACACCGATTTGTCAAAAGTCGATTCCGCACTTTTGCGCAAAGGAAGATTGATTGCACAATATGAATTCAAAGAATTGGAAACCGAAAAAGCCCAGCAACTTTCGGATAAATTAGGCTTTCAAACCCAAATTAGCAAACCCATGACTTTGACCGATATTTATAATCAGGAAGAATTGAATTTTGAAAACACCAAAACCAGAATTCCAATTGGTTTTGGAAGTAATTAAAACGAACTTATTTTTATGATAACTCCCTTTTTTTTCTAAAATCAATTCTAAACAACACAACTTGTCGCTCCTATTTCTTAGACTCGAAAACAGAAAAAGACAGGAAAAACCTCAAGAAATCATCCTGAAATTTATCAAAAATCAAGGAAATTACATCCGAACCTTGCCCCTGCCCACTCGCAGGAAATCCTGAAAGTTGAAAATACAAAATCTGGAGAAAAGATCGTGAGACTCAATTTTATCATCAATACAAATACCTTTTCAACGCTAAATTAGGTGAAAATAATTTATAAAGAAACCGCCTCAATTTTATAAATGAGACGGTTTCCCTCTTTTTACACAATTAAGATTATCAAATATCGCGTCTAATCCTGACACGATTTTAATCCAATCATTTCTTCACAATCTTGAAGGTTTCTACTTGTCCGCCTTCTAAAACAGCTCTGACTACATATACGCCCTGCGGAAGGGAGTTTACGTTTACTTCGCCATGAAGGGCTTCGGTACTTCTTATGCTCAGCACTTTTTGATTGGTCAAGTTGTAAACCTCAATGGATTCTATCTCCCGGTTGGTTGAGATATACAAGATATCTCTTACCGGATTTGGCTGATAAGCAAATGTAAATATCTCCGGCTGGGCTTGTCCAGGTCGTTCAGCAAGCAGCTGATAGGGACAAGTTGCCAAGTCGTTGTTTAGCATGACAGCCGTTTGTCCGATGATTGTGCCTGCACCTGTGGAAAGGTCGAAAGACACAATTTCTCCGTTGGTGTTGCGCATGGCAATCAGGCTGTTTCCGGCTATATACATGCCTCCGTAAGGAGAATTAGGCTGGTTGGCAAAGCCGAATCGCGTTATAACGCCGGTATTCGGGTTGATTTTGTAGAGCCTTCCGGTGCGGTATGCGCCATAGAGCATGCCATCGTTTGGATTGTACGCTATGTCATAAGAAGCTATGGTTCCGCTCAGATTGATGGCTGTAACTGCACCATCGCCGGCTAAAGCAATTTTATATATCACATTGGTTGAGCCGTATTCATAGATATAATAATTTCCGTCTAAGTCAAAGGTGCCGGAAACATAATCTCCTGCCGGAAGTCCGTTTACGGCTCCCATTTCGGTAACTTCTCCGGTGGTCGGATGGATTCTCAACAAACGGTCGGTGTAAGTTACCATGGCATAGAGATAATTATCCACCGGATTCATACCCAATGCATTGTATCTGAAGCTTGAAGGACTTCCTACCATGGTTTTGTTGAAATTCGTATCCAAAGTATAAAGGGCGGTTTTGGAGTTTCCTGCGGACATATATACATTTGAATTCTCTGCACAAGCTGTCGGACATTCCACATAGCGGTAGCCATAAGCCTGTCCTTTGAAAACGGTTCTTCCGTTCACGCGCTGGCTTACGGAAATCGTGTTGTTTTCATTCAATGTTACTTGGTTGAAGGCAACGGTTTCCAAGGTAGCCGGATCGAACAATTCAAGGTCTTCCAAAGGCATGGACATGCTTCTTCTGCCCTGAATTTGCACACTGCCGTCAGCTTCTATGGTAATCCGAACTGTTGGATTCGTTTTGCTTCCATGCAATGTCCAAATTCCCGGAATGCCGTTGTGTTGCCAAGTGGCACCGTCAGCGGCAAAACGAATGTTCTGCGTCAAGGTCTGGCTTGCTCCGGATTGGAACTGAATCTCCTGTGCGTTCGGATGCAGATTGGTGCCGTTTACAGTGATGTTGAATGAATTATCCAAATGATAGACATCGATAATCAGTTTCGCATCGCCCACTGTGCTACCGGTTTCCATGTACGGCTTGCTCGGTGCCTGTCCATTGGCCCAATCCCAGTTGAATATTGTGCCGGGAACGTCTTCGATACAATCCAACTCAGGGGCTGTGCTGCAATCCTCGGGTTGGGTCGTTGCATTGGATATTTCACTTGTGCAGCCGGTGTCGTTATGCACGATTCTTGCATAAATCGTGAAGGCTGTTTCTGTATAAGTCGGTGCAACTGTTGTCCATTCTCCGGCAAGGTCGGTTGTCCATTCTAATGTAAAACCTTCTCCCGGATCATCGGCAGAAATGCTACCTTCCGTGGAAGGACAAACATTGTCGGAAATTACAATCATCGGTGCATCAGGGATTTCGCAATCGATTTCACACGCATCCAATATTACTCCGGTTGCCAAAGTCAGATTACATCCTTCATTACCCGTAAAATAAATATTGTAAACTACAGCTCCTGAATAGAAATCAACATTAAATGTTTGCGGACTTCCAGTTATCGGAAATTCTGTGCCGTTAACACTGATAGATCCTTCAATCGGTGCATTTTCATAAGCCACGGTAACAGTTGTAGAATAAGCTCCGGAAATCGGATCACAGGAAGACGGGATGTTGAAATTCACTGCCGTCAAGCTACAGACTGCTTCAAAACAAGCCGGATCCTCTTCAATTACACCTGTTACTACTGCTTGTTTGTGATGGGCGTCCGTCACAATCACTGAATATGTACCTGCCGATGCTTCCAATGTCTGACCTATCGTTCCGTTGCTCCAATAGTAACTGTAGGGTGGTGTGCCGCCCTCTGCGTTGGCGGTCAAAGTCCCTAAATGACTTCCTTCACATGCCGGAACTGATTGTAGATTAACACTGTAAAGATGAAGATCCGTAGTAGCAACATTGTCTAAATAGTCAAATTCTAATTCAGAACCATTGGTTATCTCAGCAATAATGGTTACCGGAACTCTTTCAACAATCCACGGCAAAGACACTGATACACCGTTACCAACATCATTCATTCCATTTTGAGAATCTATACTTCCACTATTATTAGTTGAATCACCTGACATTCCGCCATCCGTATCAACTGTAATAGGTGCACTTCCGATAAAAATAACCTGTCCTGTATCCGGGTCAATATATGAGAAATTAACTTCGGCATCCATGCCCAGATTTCCATTATTTTCTATTACCGCATTCAAGTCGATTGACTCACCCACTCCGGGAGTATCATTCGATGCATTGAAATCATCAAAATAAAGATTCGCCGCCAGACCTACTACAAATGACCGGGTGGCTTCATTATTAAGCCGGTCGCTGTCATCGATTTCCTCATTGGAATCAATGATTGCACGTGCTATATGCAGTCCCTCCACATCCGAAGCATAAGGTACAGGAATAGCAATGGTATTGGTGGTGTTTTGCATCAAACCGGGTACGTTATGAACCACACTATGATCATCGTTATCTATAATCAATTTCAAATCCATACTGTCATCTACATTGGAGAAACCAATATTTTCATACGACACATGGAAGAAGATGTATTCTCCAACATCAGGATTCAGCAACGTAGGATTGATGTGCTGTGAAAGTATCCGCATATCAGGTTGATTACCAATGGTTTTTTCAAGGATTAAAACATTGTTATCTACATCACATTCGGAGTACTCATTGTCCGGATCCACAGTTATTCTGAAGGAATAGGTTCCTGAAAGGGAAAATACAAAAGGCACTGGAAGACTAACCATTTGTGGGCATTCAAGACAACTTGTTGTATCTTGAACATTTCCTGTACCTATCAATATCCAATCACTCGATCCGGGTTCCTGAACCTCAAAATTGACCATAACATTTGAGGCACGGTACAAATGGTCGGCCTCCACCCAAATTTGGACTATGCCCGATTCATATTGAAGAAAAGAGCGATTCCAGAAAGTCTGTGAGGCGCACTCTGAACTCGGAATTAAAGGCCGGAATTCATAACACAAATTATCAATTTGAGTATTATTATCTTCCTCCAGTTCAGCAATGAGGTTATTTGGATCAACAGCACCAGTAATCTGAACACCATTGGATGTTACCAATTGGGCAACAGCTTCAAATATCACTTCTTCACCCGGTGCAATATTACCATCGTATGTAATCGGATATTGCTCTCCATTACTGAGACTGAATAAAAATTCTACCGGTCCGAAAGCTGTGGAATTTCCACCATTACTTACTGTTGCTTTATAGGACACTTCAGATGATAATGTAGGGTCAATTGGATCAACTATAAAACTCTCGCAATCATCGAACTGTAAATCCGGTTTGCATTCAAGAATTGTTTTATAATATGTGCTAATGTTATTATCCTCAGAAATTTCTGTGACCACACCGCCACTTTCGACGGGCATATCTAATTTGATAATAAATTTATGAATTCCCAATTCGGTGAATTCATAAGGTACAGAGATGTTCGTTGAACTTTGAGCATTGATATTATCAATATGAAGGTTGAAAGTTTCCATCAAAACATCCTCGTAATAGACTTCGATGATGTTGTCAAATGCACCTGTAGGCACAAAACCCAAATTGTGAACCTTGATCATTGTTTCCTCATATTCGCACAAATAAGCTGCATCGAGGATGCCGTTTTCCGGCTTCAAGCTAATGTCCGACAATGGCGGATTCACATTTATGGTTAAACTGGCAATATTATTGTGCTCATAATTTTCATTCACTACTTCATCCGCATCCGCTTTTGCACTTACATGATAAATATTTGTATCGTTGAACTGGAGAGTGAATTCATGAACAAAAGATTCATCTACACCAAGCGGCGGCACGGTCAGATTACCGGGCAATGCCGGGGTTCCGCCAGTTTGGCTGATCTCAAGTCTTGTTGCTTCCAATACCGGAGCACAGCCACCGTTTATAACGGTAAGGGTTCCTGTAATAGATTCTCCTTCAAAGATATTCGTTGAGTCAGAATTGATTGCAGCAGTCAAATCTGGAAGACACGGAGCATTTACCGCTTCCCATGAAACTGGAGCATCACCCGTAATGCTGTAGTCAGTTACGACCACGGTTCCCGAATACATACCCGGGACATTTCCACCATAGGTGCTAAAGGAGAAAAAGCCTTCTGAATTGGTGTAGGTATGGTTTGTACCTCCCGTTATTGGATTAACAAAAGTAACCGTTGCACCCGCCACCGAAAAATCATCCAATTCTATTCCCGTATCCGTATATATGGCATGGCCTGATATAGTGACAGGTATGTTTTGCCCTGGGATCAACTGAATAACCGAAGGACTGGCATTAGCTGTCACTACAATGGCACCAGGTAGGCTGAAGTTGCCATTGGTAAAAGGCCTGATGGCTCGATTGTTCAACTCGTTTGTTTCCTGAATCACATTGGTATAATCTATAAAAACCTCCATAGGATTCCAAGACTCAACGGGTGGTGTGATGATATTCCAGCTTACGCTAATATTTGAATGCGGTGCCAGATAATCTACAACGATGTCATCATAGACTTCAAGATACGCAAATTGATTCTCAAGATGCACCACAAAGTTTTCTGCGGGATAATCCGAGTTATTATGAATAGTCGCCGTAACCTGAAGCGGTGATGAAACGCCCGGATTGGGATTGTCAAAGGTTATGTCATTGGCAAAAATTTCCAAATCAGGGGCAATCAATACATCCGGCGAATCAAACGGTCCGAATTCCGTGATACATCCGTTGTCCATGATCTGAACCCATGCTTGCCAATCAGTGCCTGAAGGAAGTTGATTGATAGTAGTTAAATACACTTTTCCATCAGTTACATCATTATCGTTGGGGTCATCCGGATAAAACACTACCGTTCTATCATTCGTATTGTTAAAATTACCATTGCCTTCATAATCCAAAATCAAACGTGGGAAACCATAAGGCAGCGCAACGTTGGATTCGCTCGTATAAATTACTTTGAAGGTAAAGGTTGTACTTGGTGCTCCCTGAAGCGGGCTGACAATGCTGTTCTCAAATTCGCCTGTACCAAGGAAAGAAATACTTCCTGGTGATTGGCAAGGGGTAGTGAATTCGACGGAAATACTTTCGCTTTCATCAGCTCCACAAACGGCTTTTACGCTGACGGTATAAGATGTTGAAGCATCCAGACCGGAAAATTCAAAGTATTCATTGCCGGTAGAACCCATCTCCACTCCATTCAGGCTGACTGTCCAGCTTTCCGCAGAACCACCTTCCCATGTTGCAACTGCGCTGTCATGGGTGATGTCATTGATTTCAAGATTAGACGGTGTTTCACATGTTTCCGGCGTCACACAGAAGGGAGGTGAAGACACAACTGCTGATGTGCCGCATGCTTCATTGGCGGCATCAATAGCCGTGTAACTTTGGTTGCTTCCGGCAAGATAAGGACCGAAGATTTCGGTATCTCCCGAAGACATGGTTTTGGTATTGCTGCCGTCACTTACATTATAAGTTGCAATGCCATTGTCATCTATCAAACTTATCGCTGCATAATAAACTCCTTCTTCCATAACACATTCCAACTCAACGCCATTGATATCAGTTGCCATTGTGGTCAGCACAGGATTGTCACAGGAGACAGGGGTTGGGTCGCTAATGGTTGTGAATACAGTTTCCGCAGAATAGCCTATGCCATCGGAACTAAGGCAGCGGACGCCCAATCGCCATCTGATTTCGGTGTCATAACTTGCCGGAGCCGTCAAATCTTCCAAATCAAAATAACTGTCATCACTATCATGAAATTCCCAGGTCGAACCGCCGTCTATACTGTAATACCAACTATATTCCAAACCGGCACCTTCATCATATCCGCTTGCTGATACATCATAAGTTGAGTTGGGTTCTCCCGATTCAGGTGTAGCATTTGCAATTCCTCCTTCTGGGGTACCTGAACAATATTCACTGCAATCTTGAGGCGCAGTTACTGCCTCCGCAATTTCACTTGTACAACCCGTAGTGTCATTGACGATTCTTGCATATACCGCAAAGGCTGAATCCGAATAAGCCGGTGCAGCCATCGTCCAGTTTTCCATATCGGCTGACCATTCCAAGGTGAAACCTTCTCCGGGGTCATTGGCAGAAATACTGCCTTCTGTTGACGGACAGCTGTTATCCGTAATGGTAATGACCGGTGCATCAGGGATTTCACAGTTGCCCGGTGTAGTGGTTACCGCTTCGGAGGAAGGACTTACTACGCTTACATCCAAATTACACACAAAACGCGTGATAATGGTCATCGATTCACTCTGATTGTAAACCGGAAGTGTTGTACTCCAAGTACTGCCTTCGTCGATAGAATATTCTATATGCGTATGTTCTGGAACGCTTCCTTCCGGGGCATATATCATGCCGCCGCTTACTTCACATCCTTCCTGACAAACACTGTCTTCGAAAGTTACATTCGCAGGGGCAAAAGTCAGTTCCGGACATTCTTCCGTAAACAATGCATCGCAAGCTGTGCCGGACGGACTGTCTCCTGAAATCGACCACCCCTGATCATTGATCAATATATTTCTCGCAGATTCCGCAATGGTTCCATATTGTAGCCCGCCCGCATTAAGCACACGACCTGTTACGGTTGGATTGTTTACCTGCCAACCAATCAGGGTTGCCGAATAGTGATCGCAGTCCATACCTATTGAATTTAACATGCTAGAAAAATTGACATTCGGGTGCAATATCCAGTTTCCAAGACTTTGGTTGAAAGAAGTTGCGTCTCTTAACATTTGGGACATATTGGTAACCTTGGAAGTATCCCAATTACCGATATCCTGATTAAAGGAAGTTGCCTCTCTGAACATTTGGGACATATTGGTAACCTTGGAGGTATCCCAATTACCGATATCCTGATTAAAGGAAGTTGCCTCTATGAACGTTTGGGACATATTGGTAACCTTGGAAGTATCCCAATCCCCGATAGGTTGATTAAAAGAGGTTGCGCCATCGAACATATTGTCAATTTCTGTAACCTTGGAAGTATCCCAATCCCCAATAGGCTGATTGAATGAGGCTGCACTACTAAACATATGCCCCATATTGATTACACTGGAGGTATCCCAATCCCCAATAGGCTGATTGAATGAGGATGCTCTTCCGAACATACTCTCCATATTGGTTACAATGGAGGTGTCCCAATTCCCAATAGGTTGATTGAAAAAGGTTGCAAATTCGAACATACGCCGCATATTGACTACATTAGAGGTATCCCAATCCCCAATAGGCTGATTGAAAGAAGTTGCAAAAAAGAACATACTCTCCATATTGGTTATATTGGAGGTATCCCAATCCCCGATATTAGCCGGACCGTTCAAGCTGGTGCAATCCCCAAACATATAAGTCATATTTGTTACATTACTTAAATCAGGGACATCTGTTGCGCTGATATTGAGATTAGTGCATCCATAGAATGAATATTGCATGGATTGCCAAGCGATACTTCCCCATTGGGTGATATTCCTGATTTTGGTCCTGTCGCCGGCATTGTTAAATCTGATTTGCGGGAAAACCCCGGAAATTTCAATCCGGTAATCCGTAAAAGGCTCAAGCCCTGTAATGGTGGTGCCGGTGCCATATCCTCCTGACAATGTGCCATTAATGTCCGGGTCACTGATTTTCTCCCAATAAATACTGTAGTCATACGACGTTCCCACTGCTGTTGGGATGCTAATCGTCGTAGAACCTCCTGTATTCCATTCGGAGATAAAGGGAGTGCTGTCAAGGGTTGAATTACCATCCAAACAAGCGGTTTCTGATATAGATAAATAATCTGCACTATCTTTTGCCTGTTTATAATCTTCGGGTACACAGTATTCATTTCCCGAATAAATGGCTGTGCCCGGCTCCGTTGTCCGGGCTTTAACGGCGAAGATCATCCACGCAGTTAAGAAAATTGTTAAAATAATTTTTGTTTTCATAAGTTTTGAATTTTTGTTGAATTTTTTTGTAGCGAATAAAGCAATCTGAAGGTTTTCATGGTGCTTAAATTTCAATTTATCATAAATTTCGAGTGCATTCGCTGTCGCATTGAAATTTTACCGCTCTAACGCAAATTCTCCTTCGATAGCGTGCATTCCAAGACTTTGTCCGGTTTGATCCATCAAATCAAAATCCCCAGAAAATGTCCCATAAAGTTTGTTGATAAACAATCCGGAGTAATTCAATTCGGAAAGATTTACGGTAACTTCTTCTCCATAATATTCTTCATTGATACTGAATAAGATAAAGGTCTCGTAATATTCATCCAACTCCTGGTTATAATAAGGCAGTTCATGGGTGCCTATCACCGGCGGTAATTGCATCATGAAAAGCGATGTTGTATATGATTCATAAATCCAGAAACTGGCTGTAACCGGAGTTTGAAGGGATTCATCGGAATAGCCTATTAAACCCTGTGTATTGAAGTCATTATCCGCTGTATCCATGTACTCAAAAGTACCGTTGGTAACAGGGCCCGAAATGGTGAATTTCGCGTAGGAAACTGCTCCTTCAGGCGGCCCCGGATTGGGATTGCCGTCATCGTCGCTGCTGCACGCCGTCAGTAAAAAGAACGAAAAAAGCAGCATTACATAGTGAGTTGGTTTAAAGTTGAATGTCGTTGGTTTTAATGTAATTTTCATTGTTGTTGTATCTAAAAGTTAATTAATTGGTTGTTATATTATGTTTATATTGTTCTGTTTTCCATTACTATAATTTTTTAATTACAAAATGGATAAAGCTAAATATTTCATTTTAAGTTATTTAAAGGAAGTCCTGCAATGCCGTCCCAAAGCTTGTTTAAATCCGTATTTCCGGAAACGATAAGCACATATCTGTCTTTGTGAATAAAGGATACTTTATGATAGGTTTTATCATTGAATTTTACAGCTGACTCTATTGCTTTTATGCCTTTTTTTGTTACTACTTTGGATTGACGACCAAAGCCATCAGCACTGATGTTTTTTTCCAGAGCAAATTTTACAGGTTTGATCAAAGGCTCAACATATTCATCTTCACCATCGTAGATTGAGAGTTGAACCCGGTCATTTCCGGTTTTATAAAAGAGGCTAAGCTGATAGACATCCAAATGTTCATACATTGAACGGCTAATTGAATCCAATGGCATTCCCGCAAAGGTTTTCGGACTCCATTTTTCTATATGCGCTATGCCTTCATCATCCCAGCTAAATAGGTCGCCGCCATCATCGTCTGATGTTATAGTGGTTTTTGAGACCAATGCTGTATCAGTTGTTTTCACATCTTGTTGTTTATTACAGGCAACAAGGGCAAACAGCAAAAAGGACATTAAAATATAAGGTGTTTTGTGTTTCATTTTTCAAGATTTTCGGTTCATTAATTTCTCCGGTGTTGGCTTCCCGGACTACAAGGCAGAGCATCCATTTTTTGTCCTGTTTCTAAGGTTGTCTTGATAATAGTATTTGGATGGAAATATTCGTTGATTAAATCCTTTATAGCACCTTCGACAGAAATCCCCAGACCCTTCCATTTATAATGAGCAAGAAAACCTCCTACTACCAAAATCACATCAGCATCCAGTTGATCAAAAAGATTTTTGCTATTAAGACCTTCTATTTGCCAAGTGAAAAAATAATGTTCGTTTAAATCATACAGATATGTCATTTCTTGATAGAATTTCTCCAGTTCCTTTATTTTATCCGGATTATCAAATAAATCCAACAAATCTTCGGGGCAATAGCTGATGCCTGTTGAGGAGGCTATATATATTAATAAAACCCCGTACAAATCATATTTTTCTTCACAATCTGTTGCTTTATTTATTCTTTTTACATGTCTTTCATATTCTAAGGCATACAGAATCATCAAATAAAGACATTTTGTATAAGAGGAAAACTGCAGCCCTGCTCTTTCATTAAACTCATCTCCTAATAAATCCATTAATTTCCCAAAGCCTTCATCACTGATATTGTCATCATACTCCTCATCAAGTATATCGTCCAGCTTATCAAAAAAAGTTCTGGTTTCTTGTGCATGACCGATGTAGCTGTTACCGGCAAAGCACAAGAAGAGAATAATCAGTAGTCGTTTCATGGTTTTATTTTTTCAAATTAGTTTTATGCACATCAGAATCCCATCATAGAACTATAGTCGTCTTTTTTGATTGTTTTGCTTTCTTTCTTAAAGTCAACGCAAAGCATGTGAAGCCTGCCTTTTTTGCCTTTGGCAGGGGCAAATTGCATCTCCATGACCATTGCATTTTTCCCCATTCTCACCATGGATTCGGGCAGGTCAATGTCTTCATTCATTCCTGCGCCCATAAAACCCACCGGTGTTTGATCGGTGATCCAAATTCTGTAAGTTCCCTCTTTGGTTGTCGTTTCGTAGCCTTTACAGTCGTAGCCCAGAATATTTCTTCCCCCAATATCTTTCATGTTGGCCATATATTCTTTGTCTATGTCTTCCCGGGCTTTTTCAAATTTTTCGGTTAACTTCGGATCTGATTTTTGCGCCATCATTATTTTTTGGCCATTCTGTTCCATAAAAATCACCATCATATTTTGCGCTATGTCCATCACATTAATTGAGGTAGCACCCTGATTCTTAAAGCCTGCTCCGAAATATGTCACATCCGGTTCGAGATAATAATCCACCATGATTTCCTCCTTGTTGCCGGTTTTGATTTTCATGGTAGCGCGGTAACTGAATTCATAGGAATCCGGAACATTGGCCACGCCTCGGGAACCACTTTGCTGCCCCAGCATGCCACTAAGGATTTCGTTCGATGCATCATTCTGTGTGTCATTCATTTCCATGTCTGACGGCTGATCTTTGTCTTTTTTGTTTTTTTTCTTATTGTTATTATTGTTGTCCCCTGCATTCAAAACCTCATCTATCCCTTTGTTAGTCCCATCCGCAGCAGCTCTTTCCGTACGGTTCAGAATCGTTCTCTCTACGGCGTTTTCCGCTTTCTCTTTCATTTTTTTCAAAAATTGAGCATGACCATAGAAGGGCAGAATCATGATGCCTGCCATTAAGATTAATCGATAATTTTTCATAATGATTTCATTTAATAGTTCTTAAATTGTGTAAAATTTAGTATTCGTCCGGAAATCATTTTCCACATTAAAATTTAGAAACGACTCCTTTGGATTTTATTAATGAGGCTAATCTATTAATATGCCTTATATTTAGAGTGTTTAAATTCATGTATCGACGCTTTGAATTCATATACAGTGAGAAAACTTCGATAATCTGTATTGCAGTCCGGCGATGTATGAGAAATTACCAGTTATGAATTCAAACTGCTCAATTATAAATTGATTGAGCCTAAAACAGAAAATGTTGTATTAATTATTGTTTTTAAAATATAAATTTGGTTTTTATCTTATAACATAGCATGCAAAAATTAAGGGCAATTATAGTTGATGACGAATCAGACGCCATCAAAAATCTCAAATGGGAAATCGAACAATTCTGTGAGGGTATTGATATTTGTGAAACTTTTACAGATCCGATGGAAGCGATTTCCGGTATCAATTATCTGAAACCGGACTGCGTGTTTTTAGACATAGAAATGCCGGAAATTGACGGTTTTCAACTTCTGAAAAACCTTTCTTTCAAAGATTTTGAAATTATTTTTACTACCGCTTATGACCAGTACGCGCTGAAAGCATTTCGTGCCGAAGCCATTGATTATCTATTGAAACCTATTGACACAGACGATTTAAGGAAATCAATCGCAAGAGTCAGAGAACGCAAAAAAGGCAATGGATTGGGGGAAAATATCAAAGACTTTCTCGATTCATTTAATTCAAAAAAAAACGAAAGATTGGCACTGAATTTCAGTGGGAAAATCAAATTCGTGGAATTGGGTGACATCATCTATTGTAAATCCAATGGAAGTTATACCGAAATTTATCTCAACGAAGATAAAACCGAAATTCTATCCAAAAAAATAAAGGAAGTTGAGGAATTAACCAACGAAGATTTCTTCAGAGTACACAACAGTTATCTTGTCAATTTAAATTACATCTACGAATACATCAAAGCGGACGGTCATTATCTTTTGCTAAAAGACGGAACCACCGTCCCCATCTCTCGATCCAAAAGAAATGAATTATTAAAGAAACTCAATGTTTGATCCGAGTCATCTGCATAATTTTTTCAATTATCCGCACAAAAGTGGTTTTTTGATTTTTATTTCAGGCATACTTTTCATCCTGTCAATCTATCACTTTTTGCTCTATTTTCAACACAAAGACAAGTCCTATCTGTGGTACAGCCTCTATACTTTCATGATATTTTTCTCACATCTGAAATGGGTAGAAACGGACTATTTCGAAGAAATCATTGCGCCTTTACGGCCATTCATTATTTCAACTTATCAGAATTTTGTTTGGGGGTATAATGTATTGTACTTTGTATTTGCTTTTACTTTTGTTAACCTGAAATCTTATTCCCTGAAATGGTATAAAATCATTTTCTATTATTTGACCGTACTCTGCATCATCATGTTATTGATTGACATTGTTTATCGATTAAGCGGCGATTCTCAAGTGATCAAGAATGGAGACTTCTTTTTTCTGATTGGCGTATCTATCATTGCCATATTAGGATATATTCCCTTATTCAAGGCACCGGGCAGTGTCAAATATTACATCATCAGCGGCTCTTTTGTGCTGTTTGCAACTTCAGTTTTGGCTACCTCGATGTATCATTTTGAATTCGGCTGGGATTCGGATCTGCGGTTCAGCATTTTTTATACCGGCGTAATCATCGAAAACCTACTGTTCTCATTAGGATTGGGACACCGGCAGAAAATCATCATGGATGAAAGAAACCGAACGCAGGAAAAACTGATACGCCAACTTCTCGAAAATGAAAATCTGAAAATGGAAGTAGAAAACAAATTACATCAAGAATTGGAATTACTACAGTCCAAACTGGAGGTTGACAAATTAGAAAATCTCAACATCCAAATTCAGAAAGATTTGGCGGAACAAAAATTAGCGGCACTTCGCGGTCAGATGAATCCACATTTTATATTCAATTCCCTGAATTCCATCAAAAGATTTATCATTGAAAATGACCAAAAACAAGCGGTTTTTTATCTGAATAAATTCAGCAAACTCATCCGTAAAATCCTCTCTTCATCCATTTCCAAACAAGTAACCCTCGCTGAAGAAATCGAATTCTCGAACTTGTATGTCAATATTGAAAACATACGATTTGAAAATAAAATCAATTTTGAAACCGATATTCCGGACAACATTTCCCTGAATACCATCATCGTTCCTTCCCTACTGCTGCAACCATTCCTTGAAAACGCCATCTGGCACGGTCTTTCCACGAAAAAAGGAGAAAAAAGAATTCTATTGTCCGTCAAAGAAAAAAATGGATGTGTGATTTTGTCCGTCGAGGACAACGGCATCGGAAGAGAAAAATCAACCACTATCAACAATAAAAAATTACTCCAAAAAAATTCTTTGGGCATACAACTCACCGAAGAACGGCTTGAAACTTTCGCCAAACTCCATTCCGGTAGATATGATTTGGAAATCAAAGATTTGAAAAATCAAGAAGGTGAACCCACCGGCACCAAAGTAACCATCACCTTCCATTTAAACGCTCAAGATAAATGAGCAACTCATACACATGAATCTCTAAATCAAATACTTCCGCGATATTTCCAAATGAACCCAACGAAGTACATGCTTTCATTTTGTATTTTCCAAAAATTCGTATGTTTACCGCCAAAGTTGAATCGATGAAAAAACAATTGGGTATTTTATTTTTTCTATTCCTGCTCCCCCTGTCGTTTGCGCAAAGAGCCGGTTACTGGCAACAAAAAGCCGATTATGAAATGCAAATCGTAGTGGATGATGTGAACGCCCGTTATGACGGCAAAATGAAACTTTCCTACACCAACCGTTCACCCGATGTGTTAGACAAAGTTTATTTTCACCTGTTTTACAATGCTTTTCAACCCGGCAGTGCCATGGACATGAGATTGCAAAACATCAAAGACCCCGATTCCAGAATGGTGTCCAAAGATGCCGCCGGAAATGCAGTCAGCAGAATTTCCTCCTTGGGACAAAATGACACCGGTTATCAGCAAATCAATTCCATCAAACAAAACGGAAAAACACTCAATTTCAAAGTCAACGGAACCATCATGAGCGTTCAACTCTCCGAAAAAATAAACCCCGGACAAACCGCCGTTCTCGAACTCGATTGGACGGCACAAATCCCGGAAACCATCCGCCGTGGAGGTAAAAATTCAAGAGAGGGCATCGCGCTGACAATGACCCAATGGTATCCCAAAATGGCAAATTATGATGAACAAGGATGGCATTTGGACGAATACATCGGAAGAGAATTCTATGCACCTTTCGGCGATTATGATGTGAAAATTACTATACAAAAAGACTTTATCATCGGCTCCTCGGGCAAACTCCAAAACCCGAATGAAGTCAGAGGATATGTGCCCCATCCCAACATCAAATCCCAAAACGACAAAGCCACCTGGCATTTCAAAGTGAACAATATCCATGACTTTGCTTGGGCTGCGGACAAAAATTTCGTGGTCTCCAAACAGCAGGTACCCGCCGGTCCGATGCTTTATTTTTTGAGACAGGACAAACCTGAATTGGTAGAAAACTGGAAAGCCGCAGAACCGATTACCGTTCAGTTTTTTGAATTCATGAGCCGAAATTTCGGACAATATCCCTGGGAAACCTACTCGGTGGTGCAAGGAGGGGACGGCGGCATGGAATACGGCACTTCCACCATGATTACCGGAGGGCGCAACTTGAACAGCCTCGTCGGCGTGATTTTTCACGAAGTAGCACATTCTTGGTTCCAACACATGTTCGGCATCAACGAAACCGTGTACGAATGGATGGACGAAGGATTTACTTCCTACGCCGAACAGCTGGCACACTTGAAATTGGAAAACAAACCCATTCCACCCAACCCAAACCCCGAAGCCTATGACGCCTATTTTCAATTGGTTCGTTCAGGAGCGGAGGAACCAATGAGTTTGTTGGCTGATTATTATAATTACAATTACGCATACAGTATTCAAGCCTATGTCAAAGGTCAAATATATTTGATTCAACTCGGTTACATCATCGGAGATGAAAATCTAAAAAATACCTTTCATGAATTCTACAAAGAATGGAAATTCAAACATCCTACTCCTGAGGACTTCAAACGAACCGCCGAAAAAATTTCAGGATTGAATTTAAAAGAATACCAGAATTTGTTTGTGAACACCACCCGATTCATCGATTACGCCATCGAATCGGTGAGTGGAAATGAAATTATTTTAAAAAACAAAAGCAATTTTGCCATGCCCATCGACTTGTTGGTGGAATATGAGGACGGAAGCAAAGAACTTTTTTATATTCCAAATCTGGCATTGAGAGGTGAAAAACCCGAAGAAAATATCGATATTTACAAAGGCGTAAAAAGAACAGTGCTTGCACCTTGGGCTTGGACACAGCCCGATTATTCGGTGCCGGTTTCAAAAACAGTAAAAAAAGCTGAAATCGACCCCACCAAGCGACTGGCAGACATCGATGATACAGACAACAGCTATACGAAATAACAATGATTTTAGCGGTAAACATCGGCAATTCCAATATCCGTTTTGGCCTGCTCAACGGTGAAGACGAAATCATCACTTGGACGATCAACACCAAACCCTATAGAACCGAGGACGAATGCTATGCCAAATTCAAGGGAATGCACCAGGCATTTGGATTGAAAAAAAGCGATTTGGAAGCCGTTGTCATCGGTTCGGTGGTGCCTCCATTGACGATGCCCGTTGCACAATCTCTCCACAGGATTTTCAAATTAAAACCAATCATTGTCAATCGCTCCACTCCTTCCAATGTCCGACATGATTCACAACAAATGGGTACAGATATTTTTGCCAATGCAGTTGCCGCACAATCGTTCTACAAAGGCAAAAAAATTGTGATTGATTTTGGCACCGCCCTGACTTTTACAGGCATAGAAGAAGACGGAAACATTGCCGGCGTGGTGATTGCCCCCGGTGTAGAAACCGCGCTGAAATCATTGGTAGATCAGACCGCACAACTGCCCGAAGTCGATTTGGTCTCCCCGAAAAGCGTGTTAGGAATGGACACCGAAAGCTGTATGCAAAGCGGAATGATTTACGGCTTCCTCAGCATGATAGAAGGTATGATTGACCGCATCAAGGAAGAAATGGGCGATGATTGTTTCGTCATCGCCACCGGTGGATTGAGTTCGGTCTATGCACCATTGACCAATAAAATTAACAAACAAGACATTTTACACACCCTCAAGGGAATAGCCGAGCTTTATAAACAAAACGCAAAATAATTGGCTGATTTTTTTCAATGCATGGAATGAAATTTGGTATCCCTTCACCAAAAAATAATATGAAAAAGTCCATTTTTATTTTGGGACTTATCGGCTTGTTTTTCATAAGCTGTCAGTCCAAAACCAATGAAACCCCTGTGGAAGAAACCACAACTGAGAATGAAACGCCGGTTCCGGATGCACACAATGCGAGAACCTCACTTGACTATACCGGAACTTATGCTGGTGTTTTGCCTTGCGCTGATTGTGAGGGCATACAAACAGAAATCACTTTAAATCCCGATGAAACCTATGAAATCAAACGGGTTTATTTAAAAGATGACCATCCTGAATTTACAGAAACAGGAAGTTATGCGTGGGAAAAAGACGGAAATACACTGCAATTGGAAGATACAAATTCCGATATCACCTATATTTTTGTGAGTGAAAACAAAATAATACAGCTGGATTTAGAGGGAAATAAAATCACCGGAGATTTGGCGGACAAATATATTTTAACAAAAAAATAAAGTTTGGCACGAGGTTTGCAATTCAGCTATTAGGATTTAGTAAAATAAATTGTCCTCATGTGTTAATTAAGATAGGAGACCCGCCGCCCGGCGGGTTTTTTGTATCCTAAATGCGCAGACTTCACATAATTCGCAAGAAACATTTCAATATATATTTGTGCTTTAAAATATTTTACGCAACATTTAAAACCCAATAAAAACCCTAAAAAGCTTCTGAAATCTAAAAAGATTTACATCATAAAAGTTTCCGCTTTTTCCACCATATTTTTGGAGCCGCAGAATAATGGCACCCGTTGATGAAGTTCCGTTGGTTGTATGTCCAAAATCCTTCTGTAGCCGTCCGAAGCTTTTCCCCCGGCTTGCTCGGCCAAAAACGCCATCGGATTGCATTCGTAGAGCAGCCGCAGTTTCCCGTTTGGACTACTCGTTCCTGAAGGATAGATATAAATTCCACCTTTGATCAGATTACGATGAAAATCCGAACAAAGCGATCCCACATACCGCGATGTATAAGGACGGTTGCCCTCTTTGGCTTGACAATATTTCAGATAATCCTTAACGCCTTGGGGGAAAAGTGCGTAATTTCCTTCGTTGATGGAATAAATTTTTCCGTTTTCAGGGATTCTCATGTTGGGATGCGATAAAAAGAAAGTTCCCAAAGAAGGATGCAACGTAAAGCCGTTCACCCCATTCCCGGTGGTGTAAACCAACATGGTTGAACTTCCGTAAACCACGTATCCCGCAGCAACCTGCTGACTCCCGGGCTGTAGAAAATCCTCCAGTTGTACCGGCGTTCCAACCGGTGTAATTCTTCTGTAAATTGAAAAAATTGAACCTACGGGAACATTGACGTCAATATTGGATGAACCGTCCAAAGGGTCGATTAAAACCACATATTTATTGTTGCCCGAAAGATTGCCCTCCGTAACCTCAATATGGTATTCGTTTTCTTCGGAAGCAATTCCACAGACCACCTCGCGTTGGGAAAGGGTTCGGATAAAGGCGTTATTGGCAAAAACATCCAATTTTTGTTGTTCTTCGCCCTGCACATTTTCCTTGCCGAATTTCCCCAAAATATCGACCAAACCGGCCTGATTTACTTTGAAGTTCACGATTTTGCTGGCCAATTTGATGGAACTGAGCAAGCGGGTCAATTCACCCGTTGAATATCTAAAGTCCTTCTGGTTTTCTATGACAAATTCACCCAGCGTTTGGTGCTCCAATTCTTCGTTCATGACAGTTTTTCTTTTTATTAATTGAATTAAACAAATATCGGAAAAATATGCCATCTGACGAATCAAATTATAATAAACGCATTGTTTATATTTGTCCAACATTGAACAGGTAAATGAAAGTATTCAAATTTGGCGGAGCTTCTGTCAAGGATTCCGAAAGCGTCAGAAACCTCCTGAATATCATGCGGTTGAACGGCAATGAGCCGGTTTTTATCGTCGTTTCTGCCATGGGCAAAACGACCAACGCTTTGGAAGATGTTGTCAAGGCATATTTTGAAACAAAAGATTTCGAAGAAAAAATAAGGCAAATCCTGCATTTTCATTTTACCATTATCGATGAACTTTTTGAAGATTCCACTTCGGTCAAAAATGAAATTCAAAGGTATTTTGAAGATTTAAAGCGATTTCTTTATAAAAATAAATCTCCGAACTACGATTTTGTGTATGATCAGGTGGTTTGCACCGGAGAATTGGTTTCTACAAAGATTGTGAGTTCATTCCTCAAATCACAGAATTTTGAAAATCAATGGATAGACGTCCGCGATTTCATCAAAACCGATGATACCTATCGCGAAGGAAAAGTGAACTGGAAACAAACCCGGGAAAATTTTCTGCATACGGACAAAAGCCAATCTTATGTCACGCAGGGTTTTTTGGGTTCTGATGCCAATTTTTTCACAACGACTTTGGGTAGAGAAGGTTCGGATTACACGGCGGCCATCGCGGCCTATTGTCTTGATGCAGAGAGCATGACCATCTGGAAAGATGTACCCGGAGTTTTGAATGCTGATCCACGCTATTTTGAAAACGCACAGCTCCTTCATAAAATTTCTTATGAAGAAGCCATTGAACTGGCTTATTACGGAGCTTCGGTCATCCATCCGAAAACCATGCAACCACTTAGAAACAAGGAAATTCCATTTTTCGTGAAATCCTTTATGAATCCCGGAGAAGCAGGAACCCAAATTCAGAAAGAAGTTATCTTAGAACCGTTTGTTCCTTGTTATATTTTGAAAAAAAACCAAAATCTGCTGATTCTTACCACCCGCGATTTTTCTTTTATTACCGAAGATAAAATCAGCCGGATTTTCAGCCTGATTTATCAATTGAAAATCAAGGTCAATCTTATGCAGAATTCAGCAATTACCTTGTCGCTCTGCTTGGAAGACAAATTTTCTATGCTCGAAAGTTTTATGACGGAAATAAAAAAGGACTTTGAAGTCGAAACGGAAAAAAATGTATCTTTATACACTGTTAGAAACTATATTGAACCGACTGCCTTTGATTTCAAAGGGAAAGAATTGTTACGTCAGATTATCAAAAACACCCTGCAAATCATCATAAAAGAATAATGCCGTTAATCACCACAAAAGACATTTACAGAGCATCTGGGCTGAATAAATTCGGTCTGCCGGGGTGGTTGATTTCTTGGCTTTTCAAAGAAATCAGTGGCATCCCAAGAGTCAATCAGCTGCATGACGGAGGCTTGGATCTGAATGCGCCGGATTTTCTCGAATATCTGCTGAAGGAAATGGAGATTCGCTATGAAGTACATGAGGAAGATTTGAAACGGATTCCGAAAGAAGGTCCGTTCATCATCGTTTCCAATCATCCGCTCGGTGCCTTGGACGGCATCCTGATGATGCACATCATCGGCAAGATTCATCCGAAATTCAAAATCATGGGAAATTTTCTGCTGCACAACATCAAACCCTTGCAACCGATGGTGATTCCGGTTAATCCTTTTGAATCAAGAAAGGGCGCATTCAACAGTACATCCGGTATGCGGGAAGCCATCCGCCATATCCGGGACGGTGGCAGCCTCGGGATTTTTCCGGCCGGAGAAGTTTCCACCAAAGATGAAGACGGCAACATCACCGACCGAGAATGGCAAGAACCTGCGATAAAACTAATTAAAAAAATGAATGTTCCGGTGATTCCCATGTATTTTCATTGCAAAAACAGCCCGCTCTTTTATCGCCTGTCGGCCATCAGCTCCAATCTACAAACCGCCATGCTGCCTTCGGAAATGGTCAGGCCCCGACTGAAACCTATTCCGATTCGCATCGGAAAATCCATCTTGCCCAAACAGCAAGACGAATTCAACGACATTCCTTCCTTCTCCAAGTTTTTGAGAAAAAAAACCTATGCGCTTTCTAATTATTATACCCCGCATAAAAAATCCATTCTGCTGGAAAAACTGAAAATCCCGACCACCATCGCATTGGATGTAAGGAGTAGGAAACCCAAAACAATCGTAGATGAAACGCCAACCGAATTGATTCAAAAAGAAATTTCGGAATTGCGGAAAATGGAAGAAATGTTGCTTTTTAAAAACAACAATTACGAATGCTTTTTCGCACGTGCCAACGACATCCCCAACATCCTTCGGGAAATCGGAAGATTGAGAGAAATCACTTTCAGAGAAATTGGAGAAGGCACGAATTTAGAAATAGATTTAGACCGCTATGACGTTCATTATCACCATCTTTTCCTTTGGGATGATGACAAGAAACAATTGGTCGGCGCATACCGGATGGCACTTGGACACGAGGTTTATACGCAATTTGGTGTTTCCGGTTTTTATTTGAATGAATTGTTTCATTTAGAGCCGGAAATGCATCCTTTTCTAAAAAGAAGCATCGAGATGGGGCGTGCGTTCATCACGCCCGAATACCAACAAAAACCCATGCCGTTGTTTCTGCTTTGGCGTGGCATCGTGCATGTTACGCTACGCTTTCCGGAGGAAAAATACATCATTGGCGGTGTCAGCATCAGCAACCAGTTTTCAGATTTCTCCAAATCGCTGATGATTGAATTCATGAAATCACATTATTACGACCCTTATGTCGCGCAATATGTGAGACCGAGAAATGAATTCAAGATTAAATTGAAAGATGCTGACAAGGAGTTCTTTTTTGATGCTGCCGAAGCTGATTTGAACAAATTAGACAAGTTGATTGATGAAATGGAGCCCAACCTCCTGCGGATTCCTGTTTTATTGAAAAAATACATCAAACAAAACGCCCGCATTATCGGCTTCAACGTGGATCCGAAATTCAACGATGCCGTGGACGGTCTGATGTACATCCGAATCAGTGATTTGCCTGAAAGTACGGTAAAACCGGTTTTGGAAGAATTTCAGGCTGAACTCAACCGCAGATTAGAAGCTGGAAATGATGAAGGAACTAACCAGAATGAATTCTGATTTAAACGCACTTAAACAACCAACTTTAGCTTTACATTTTATGAAATTGCAGTATAGTTTATGAGGAAATCAACCCTAATTTTATTCGAAATTAGCCAAGCTTTAAAATCCTTTAAGTTTTGTTTTTGAAATCAAATGCAGCTGTTGCAAAAATGAAACAACTTAAATTATTTCACAAAGGAATCAAAGAATAGTTTTTTTTAATGAATGGTAAAATTAAATTTTGAAGCCTTCTGCCAAATGTCTTTTAATAATCATATAAGTTTCAATAAATTTGCAGCTTAAATCAATGATTATGTCTGACAATGAATTATACGACGAAATGGGCGATGACCACTTTTTGTCTGCCGGCGATACACCGCTGAGAAAAGATGCTTTTGAAATGAGCGATGACGACAAAATCGAAGCCATCGAATCAGACTTCAAAAAAATAATGTTGACACTCGGGCTGGATTTGAACGATGACAGTCTGAAAGGTACGCCCAAACGGGTGGCCAAAATGTTTGTGAAAGAAATCTTCAAAGGCATCAAACCCGACAATATGCCCAAGATGTCCACTTTTGACAACAAATACAAATACAACCAAATGTTGGTGGAAAAGGACATCACCGTATATTCAACCTGCGAACACCATTTTCTGCCGATTGTTGGCAAAGCGCACATCGGATATATCTCCAACGGCAGGGTCCTCGGTTTGTCCAAAATGAACCGGATTGTGGATTATTTTGCGAAAAGACCGCAGGTGCAGGAACGGTTGACCATGCAAATCGTGAAAGCCATGCAGGAAGCTTTGGGAACCCAAGATGTGGCCTGTGTGATTGACGCCAAACATTTGTGTGTAAATTCCCGAGGAATCCGCGACATCGACAGCAGTACCGTGACCGCCGAATTGGGTGGCGTTTTCAGCACCGACCCGACCACGAGAAGAGAATTCCTGCATTATATTGGCGTGAGAACGAAGTTTAATGTGTAAGCCTCCCCCAACCCCTCCAAAGAAGGGGAGTTCAAAAATTTAGATTTTAAAATGAGATTCTGACATAATGAAAATAGTTGTAGATATAACAAGAGAAGATTATGCTGACTTTTCCAAATTTCATTTTATGAAAACCGGTTTTAGAAAGACTATTGTTTTTTATATGTTTTTATTAGTTGTCTGCCTATTTATTATAAATTTAAATGAGTTTGGTTGGACTAAAACTATAATTTTTTCTTTAATATATTTTATAATAGTTTACTTTGGAGTAAATAGGTGGATAAATAGATTAAAAAAAATACCATCGGAAGATGGAAGCATTTTAGGGGAAACTGAATATGAATTTCTGGATGACGGAATTATTTACAAAAAGCATAATTCAGAAGGCAAAGTAAATTGGTCAATTATAAAAAGTTTCGAATCTAATAAAAATGCCTATTTCCTCTATATTGACACACTTGTTGCATTTGTCATTCCCAAAAGACATTTCAATAATGATGCAGAGATGATTGCTTTTAAAAGCTTAATTAATAGAAATATTCAAAAATAATTAACCCAAAATGATAAAACCCCACAACTTAAAAGTACACAATTCCCTAAGCGGCGAGAAAGAAACATTTGTTCCGATTCACAAAGATTCAGTTGGAATGTATGTCTGCGGGCCAACGGTTTACAGCAATGTGCATTTGGGAAATGTCCGTACTTTTTTGTCATTTGATATGATTTATCGATATCTGTTGCACTTGGGCTACAATGTCCGTTATGTCCGAAACATCACCGATGCCGGACACCTGACCGACGACGGAGATGTGGACAATGATCGCTTTGTGAAGCAATCCCGTTTGGAAAAATTGGAACCGATGGAAATCGTCCAAAAATACACCGTCGATTTTCACAAAGTACTCGAAACTTTCAACGCTCTACCACCTACCATTGAACCCACAGCGACCGGACATATCGTGGAACAAATCGAACTGACCCAAAAATTAATTGAACTCGGATTGGCCTATGAAATCAACGGTTCGGTTTATTTTGATGTGGAAGCATACAACCAAAAAGGACTGAATTACGGCGAACTGAGCCGGAGAAACATTGAAGACCTCATCAACAATACCCGCGACTTAGACGGGCAGGATGAAAAACGAAATCCAGTTGATTTTGCACTGTGGAAAAACGCTTCTCCCGCCCATATCATGCGTTGGAATTCGCCTTGGGGTGCTGGATTCCCTGGTTGGCATTTGGAGTGTACTGTCATGAGTACCAAATATTTGGGCGAAACTTTTGACATCCACGGTGGTGGTATGGATTTGAAATTTCCGCACCACGAATGCGAAATCGCACAAGCCAAAGGAGCAACCGGAAGTCAGCCCGTCAAATACTGGTTGCATGCCAACATGCTGACAATGAACGGACAAAGGATGAGCAAATCGACCGGAAATTATATTTTGCCAATGCAGTTGCTAAGCGGTGAAAATGATTTCTTCGAAAAACCTTTTGCGCCTTCTGTGGTCAGATTTTGCTTTTTGCAGGCACATTACAGAAGCGTTTTGGATATTTCCAACGATGCCATGCTGGCCAGTGAAAAAGGTCTCAACCGTTTGATGGACGGCTTCAAAAATTTAGATTTGATTCAAGCTTCCTCACAGTCCACCTTTGATGTAAATGGATGGCTGACAAATTGTTATGCCGCCATGGATGATGATTTCAATACCCCGATTATGATTTCACATTTGTTTGAGGCGGTACGAATAATCAATGCTGCGAAAGACGGTACCGAAAAATTGACGGCAGACGATATTCAGACTTTGAAAACAAGCATCCGTGCATTTGTTTTTGATGTGATGGGAATGAAATCGAAAGCAGAGTCCGAAGTAAATTCCTCTAAACTCGATGGAGTGATGCAACTGCTGATTAGAATTAGAAACAAAGCGAGGGCCGATAAAAACTGGGCTTTGTCCGATCAAATCAGGGATGAATTGAGCGAGGTAGGTATTCATTTGAAAGATGGAAAAGACGGCACGGAATACAATGTAAATTAATTTTCAATAAACAATAAGGATTCATTTCTTTTTGAGTAATTTTATGACAAAATAAGCAATAATGAAAACCATACTTGTCCCCATAGATTCTAACAAAGAAGGTGATTTGGTCGCTAACAAAGCCATTGAAATTGCAGAGGCTTTCGAATCAAAAGTTCATTTGGTGCATGTGACTTCGGTTGATAAAAACAAGAAGGACAATGATTTTGAGATAGAATACATTTCGACCGACAATCTATCGAAATTTGAAAAAGAGATGGATATTCTCAATTCTTTCAAATCGAGATTTACCAATGCGGGTTTACTCTGCGAGGTGCATTTACTCAGAGGAAAAGCTTATACTCAAATCCTGAAACTCGCCGATAAAATTCACGCAGATTTGATTATTCTCGGATTGATCAATCACAGTGCTTTGTACAAGGTTTTTATAGGCAGCGTTTCCAATGAGGTGATCAAGGGAACCAAAACGCCGATACTGTTGGTGCCGCCGAAAAAATAAACGGAACTTTTTCGAAAACATTTTAAATGCCTGATTTTATTTGAGATATGAAAATTCGATTCCGAGAATTTCCATAGATTATATTTTCATGAAAATATTATTTAAATCCTTTCGTTAAATATTAATATCATACATTAAAACTTCAAATCATGAAATTTAAATTTATTCTTCCCTTGTTTGCACTGCTGATTATCTGTTGCAGCAAAATGCCCGAGCAAACGCCTGTGGATAATCTGTCCATTGAAAACATCAAAGAAGACGGTGGCGACAAGGTTTTGATTCGCGTCAAACCTAAAGTCGGAGATGCGCAAAAAATGTTGATGACGATGAATGTGAACATGGATGAACAAAACATGAATATGAACATGACTTCAGGACTTGACATGAAAGTTGTAGATCGGACAGATTCGGTTTATACCTATGAAATCAAGTACAATTCCATCAATATGAGCATGAAATTAGACGGGTTAGAAATTTCTTTTGACTCCGAGCATCAGGACAAAGACGGCATGGGGTATTTGATTTACGAACAGTTGCAACCGGTTTTGAATGAACCAACAATCATGACAATGAATGATTTCGGTGAAATCTCGCAAGTTCAACTTCCCGGTAGTCTGAAAATGGAACAAGCCGGAGACCTGAATTCCATCCTGCTTCCACTGCCCAAAGAAGCCGTTGGGGTCGGTGATACCTGGACTTCCCTTCGGGAACTCGGCAATGACAGTCAGATGGAAATGAATATGCAGGTGAAAAAAATAACTGTGGATGATGTGTACATCAGCACAACCGGAGATATCCGAGATAACAACAAAGGGAAAATCGGTGAATTTGACGGTGAATACCGATTGGATCGAAAAACCGGATTTACACGCGACGGCACTATGAACTTGAACTACACGGACGATGGACAAAATATGATGATGAAAATCAATTTTAAATCTTTGTAAATTTCATTCCAAAAAATTGGGAACCAACAAATGCTGTTGATTCCCAATAAACGCTTCATCCGGTTTCAGATGAATAAAACTATTTCAGCACAATTGATTTCTGTCCGATTCTCAAACCGTTTTGATAAATGTCAAATTTATATTCACCCGGTTGAAATTCATAATCTTCCCAGTCAAAACTGATGTGTTTACTTTGAGTGCCATTGTGCGTGAAATTCACCATATCCGAATAATCCACCGTTCCTAAATTCCAAGTGTCTAATGTTCCTGGATTGCTGTTTTGGAATTTACCGATGGTACCGTCCGGCTTGAAAATTGAGATATAGATATTTGCCTCACCGGGCGTCTGATTCGCTGCTGGATTCAGATCAAAATCCACTTTCAGCTTATCCACTCTTTTGGCTTTGTCTCTTTCCACTTCCTTGCCGCTGTCTTTGGTTTTGACGCTTTTCACTTCAAAATTGCTCAGGGTAAAAGTAGAACGCATCATGGATTCGGTCTCCTCATTTTTCTTCACCGCTGCCGACAAATCATCGGAAAGTACCGTTTGCTGAGTCAACAAAGTCGTGTTTTCCTGAGTCAGGGAATCATTTTTGATTCTCAATTCCGCAATCTCCGCTTTGTAACCGGAAATATCCCGATTCAGCGATGCAATCAACTGCTTTGCCTGATCCAACTCCTTTTGGGTAACATTGGATTTATTGAGAATATGCTGGATTTCCTTTTGTTTGGCTGAAATTTCCTCATCCTTTTGAGTGAGTAATTCATTTTTTTCATCCAAATTCAATTTGATTTGTTCATATTCTTCATTCAGTGTATTCAGTTCGCCTTCCAAATTGGCTTTCTGCTGTCCGATATCTTCCACACTTGTAGTCAATACCTGAATCTCATTTTGATTTTTTTGCTTTTGATTGTTCTGGTAAAGATTATAGCCCAAACTTCCCAAAAGTGCCAAAGCCAAAATTCCGATGATCGTGTATTCCTTGGTTTTGGAAACACTTTTACCTACTTCATGTTCAGATTCGAAAATCTCTTTTTCCTTGTTTTCCATCTACTGTTATTTTTATTTGTAAATTAAATTTTTCGTTATTTATAACGTTAAATTTGTTAAAAAATTATCTTTTCAACAAAATATTTCATTCAAAGTAACTGATTGTTCGTGTGATACGATAGTGCAACTGATTGTTTTTGGAGATATCACAAGATGTCCAGTTGTTGTGATGGTCATAGACAAACTGAAAGTTGAAAACATCAAAATCCTTCGTCCGATAATTGTATTTTCTGATCTCTGTCAGCCGGCCGTTTTCATCATAGAATTCTGTGAAAAGCAATTGCCCGTGCTGATCGGTTTTCAAATGTTTTTTGACATAAACCGCATGATATTCAAATGTTTCCGTTTCATTTCCATGGGCTGTTTTCGAAGTGATTTTTGCAAGCAAACCATCCGGATAATAAGAATAATTCACCGAACGCCCCATCCGCCCGTCGTTATAAAAACTCGTTTCCGAAAGTACATCATTGTAGGGTGTCATTTTGAATTCACTACGAGAAAAAACCGCATCGTCCATCCAAAATACCTTTTCTTGCAACTGGTCGTTTTCATAGACCGAATTCACCACCCAATGTTGGTCGGTGGTTCTGCCCGAATTGAACTCATCCATTCTGACGAGTCGCTTGTTGATGTAATAAAAGATTTTTCTCTGCGATATTTTCCTCGGTTCTTCTCCGTTTTGAATCAAAGTCGTTTCTAACTTTTCAATCTTATGTTGTGGATTGTACCAATAAACCGTACGGTCAAAAATTCCCAGTTTTCCTCTGTAATCCAAAAAATTCTCTTCAAGAATCAAATGCCGATACGCATCAAATGTCAGTGCAATGGAGTCAAACCTTTCGCTGTCCAAAAACCCCGAAGGCTCGGTTATAGAAGGATTTGCAAGCGGTCGGGTCACCGAATGCAGGCTTTTTACTTTGCCAACCAATCCAAGACTTGCGGTGGATTTTTGTGCAAATAATCCCACCGAAAAAAAGATGGCCATTGAAGTGATTGTACTTCTGAATATTGATCTTCTCATATCATTTTTCAATAAGTTTACTCTTCCAATCACCTTTCGCTATCAGATGTATCCCACCTTTATAATGTACCGGTTCTTTAGTTCCTCATCTTTTTGTAAGCATTGATCAATCCGTTTGTAGATGCATCATGCCCACTGACCCGGTCATTGTTTTTTAGTTCGGGAAGAATCCTTTCTGCCAGCTTTTTACCGAGTTCCACTCCCCATTGGTCAAAACTGAATATGTTCCAGATGATTCCCTGAACAAAAATTTTGTGTTCATACATCGCCACTATACTACCTAACGATTTTGGAGTCAAAAGATTGTATAAAATTGAATTTGTTGGGCTATTTCCCACAAAAATCTTGTAATGTTTTAGAAATTCAATCTCTTTTTCTGTCTTTCCTTCCGCCTTCAGTTCCGCCATCACTTCCTCTTCCGTCCTGCCAAAAGCCAATGCTTCGGTCTGTGCAAAGAAATTTGAAATCAGCTTCTGATGGTGATTTCCTATAGGATTCAATGAATTGGCTCCGACCAGAAAATCACAGGGAATCAACTTGGTTCCTTGGTGAATCAACTGATAAAAAGCGTGCTGACCGTTGGTGCCGGGTTCCCCCCAAATGACCGGACCTGTCTGATAAAAAATCGGTTGTCGGTTACGGCCTGCCGATTTTCCATTGCTCTCCATGTCCGCTTGTTGAAGATAAGCCGGAAAACGATGCAGATACTGCTCATAAGGCAAAATCGCCTGACTTTCAGCCCCAAAGAAATTGTTGTACCAAATTCCGAGCAAGGCCAATACCACCGGAATATTCTGTTTGAATTCGGTATTTCTGAAATGTTCGTCCATTTCATGGGCTCCCTCTAACAGTTGCTCATAATTCTCAAATCCCACCGCCAGACAAATGCTCAGCCCAACCGCACTCCAAAGCGAATAACGACCACCGACCCAATCCCAGAATCGGAACATATTTTCGGTGTCTATCCCGAATTTTTCTACTTCACTTCGGTTGGTGGACAAGGCAACAAAATGTTGTTTGATATCGCTTTCATTTGCACCGGAAGCCAAAAACCATTCTCTCGCCGTTTGTGCATTGGTCATGGTTTCCTGGGTGGTAAAAGTTTTTGAAGCAATGATAAAAAGCGAGGTTTCCGGATTGATTTTGTTGAAAGTTTCAGCAATATGGGTGCCGTCCACATTGGAAACAAAATGCATGTTCAGCCGGGTTTTGTAATGCTTCAACGCCTCGGTCACCATCACAGGACCCAAGTCGGAACCACCGATGCCGATGTTTATTACATCTGTGATTTCCTTTCCGCTGAAGCCTTTCCATTCGCCCGAAATCACTTTTTCTGAAAAAACTTTCATCTGTTGCAACACCTCATTTACCCCGGGCATCACATCTTCTCCGTTCAGCATCACCGGCCGATTGCTTCGATTTCTCAAAGCGGTATGCAGCACGGCCCTGTTTTCGGTTTCATTGATCAGGTCGCCTCTGAACATCTTATCGATGGAGAGTTTCAGTTTGCACGCTTCTGCCAATTCCACCAATAAATCCATGGTTTCCTCGGTCATTAGGTTTTTTGAATAATCGAGTAGAATGTCGTTGAACCAAATATGGAATTTCTCAAATCTTTTGGGGTCTTTAAAATGTTCCCTCAGCGAATGACCATAGGATTCCTTGTAATGGGTCTCGAGTTTTCCCCAGGCTTTGGTCGTTACCGGATTGATTCTGAGCAGCGGCATAATTGAAATCGTTTTGACAAAATTAAAGATTAGTATCGAAACTGTGGGATTAAACCATTTTTTTAATTGGATTTACAGGATGAATGACAGTTTTATGCATTTGTAGCCTTATTCGGGGCATAGCGCAGTCCGGTGGCATATCGGCTAGTGATGCTGAGAGTCGCTGGTTTGAATTCAATCGCTCGATAAAATTCATTGATAATCAACCGATTTGGATTTTACAAACAATTGTAACATCCTGCATTTTATTCTCAGAGAATTAGTTTTTCAAAAAGATGGATTCTCTGTTTTTAGCCGAATTTTTAATTTCTAAACAAAGCAATATAGTCCTCAAAAACAAAAATTCTGTCTCTTTCGTTTCCGGTTATCTCTTTCAAAATTTGCCGTTTTTCCAATTCATCTATTAATTTATAGGTCGAAGCCAGCGTTTTTCCTGTGATTTGACTGATTTCCTTTGCATTCATCACCGGTTTTTGATAGAGTCGCTCAATGATTTTATGTGCATCCGCAACCCGCGGCCCCAGATTTTTCAATCTGAAATCCAAAGATTTTTGCAATTGCAGAATATCATCAAAAGTTCTGACTCCCTTTTGTGAAGTTTCAATCACACCGGTCAGAAAAAATTTTATCCACTGTCCCAGTGCATGATCAGTTCTGGCTTTCATCAGATGGTCATAATACTGCATTCGGTTTCGTTCAAAATAATCGGACAAATAAAGAATTGGTCTTTTCAAAATCCCGGCACTCACCAAAAATAGCGTAATCAACAACCTTCCGACCCTGCCATTTCCATCCAAAAACGGATGAATCGTTTCGAACTGATAATGGATAATTGCAGTTTTTACCAAATCCGGAAGTTGAATCTGACTGTTATTTGCAAATTTTTCTAAATCATAAATTAAAGCAGGAACCTCATTGAAAACCGGTGGGACAAAAGTAGCTTCATTGATATTTGCACCGCCAATCCAGTTTTGACTCGTTCTGAATTCTCCCGGCATTTTTCGTTCACCTCTAACACCTTTCAACAAAATTTTGTGGGTTTCTTTTATCAGTCTTGAAGAAAACGGAAGCTTATGAAGCATGTCCACAGCTTCTTTCATTGCGGTTATATAATTCTGAACTTCTTCCCAATCGTTACGGTCTTCGGTTTTTATTTCCTGTTTGGTCAAAAATGTTTCTTCAATACTGGTCTGTGTACCTTCAATTTTCGAAGACTGAGTAGCCTCTTTAGCAATGTGCATTTGAATGTATAAATCAATATTTACATATTCAGAATACATATCTAATCTGCCCAAACTCCTGTCCGCCGTACTCATTAGTTGAATCAATTTCATATCATAAATCTCCCAAATCCGATTGACAAATTCAGGTTGGAAACTTTTATAATAACCCTGATTGATAAATTTTCCTGATTTAAAATTTCTCATGAAACTAAATTTAGGCGTTTCGCTATTTTACTTTTATGCAAATATATAAAATAAAGATATTTACTATTATAGTTTTTCTATAAAAAAATATAATAGAAATTTTTCTGTTTTAGTTTTTATTGATTTTATAAAATAGAATAAAGAAGATTCGGTTTAGCCGGGATTCATCCAAATTCGGTAATATATCATTTTCATTTATCTTTTTTTCATTTACCGGAAAATATTGCCGTTTGGCTTTAGCCAACGGGCAAAAGATGCAAAATCAAACAGGCTTTAGCCGCATTCACATTGCAAATAATGTGGCTAAAGCCGAGTCAATGCAATTTATTTTTACCGTCAGCTAAAGCAGACGGTAATAAATCTTTATTGGTTTTCATAAACTATTAGCTCATCTATTCCAAAGACTTTATAATGTGTTGAACATCTTCTTGACTTAAATCAAACCATTCACCTCTAATCCTTTTCTTGGAATATGTTTCGTGTAAGGCTTTTTCAAAACTCTCCGCAATTTTTCTTACAGGGAATTCCTTTGAAGCAATTAATTCAATTGTAGGCTTTTCACTTTGTAATGTGCGTTCCCGATATTCAGGATTATTAGAAATTCCAATTTTATGAAAATTATTTACAGTATCATTCATTAAATAAACAAAGCATGATTCATTTCGTATTTCATCTTTTTTTTGCTCAGTCTTAATTAACTCAATAGGCTGATAGGTAGGAATTGTTGCTTTTACAATATTGATGTAGTCTGTTGCAAATTTCTTTACTACTATTTGAAGATTGTATTGACTTAAGTAATATTTGTCTCCACCTATCTTTCCACCAAAAACTTCCTTTTTATCATTAATTAATTCTATTTTCCATCTTTTCAAATTAGAATTTGAAAATAGGTCTAAATCATTTTTAAATATTTGATCTTTATATTCTATAACATTCTCTTTATAGATGTTTTTAGAACTAATCGGATTTGTTTTAATTTCAAATTCAATTTGCTGACCATTCTCGAATAAAAATAACACTTTATCTGATTTTCTGGGTCTGATTTGTTTTGGATTAAAATTAAAAATTATGAAGTCATTTCCTTCAATTGAATTAAAGGTGAAAAAGAAATCAATAATGTTATCATCAGATTTTAGCCAAATGGCTTCACTATTTAAAAACGACGAACTCACTTTTTTCCACTTAATTATTTTAGAATTTTTAAATTCATCCTCAATTATTCTTGGCTCATTTAAAAATCGTTCTTTAATTCTATCATCATCCGTATCATTAATAGAGTATAGTAATTCTCCGTTTCTAAAAATTGAATCGAGAGTTAATTCGAAAAATATAAATCCGGCTTTTTTTGAGTAATTTTTTGTCTTATTCCCGTATTTTCCAAATGTAAACTCATAAATTGGAGTACCTATATCAACAAAGTCTCCGTCATCAACTAAACTCTCTGTATAAACTGTTTTAAAATCCTCATTATAGTCTTCAAAATAAAAATACTCTTTGTAAGAAGGTTTAGAAACTGAATTTTCAAATAAGTATTCTCCTTTTTTATGAAGTTTAAATAAGATGGTGGTCTAGCCCCCTATTAATCGGACTATTTACTTTTCTTATTTGCTAATATACACTTTTTCATTTTATTTTTGCATTGCAAGGAACAACCGACGGCGATTTTTTATACCGTAAGTTGTGGGAGGCTCTCAGCGCTGATCCTCTTTTTATAGATTTCTATTTTTTCAAAATCGTGCAAGGAACTGCCCTCAAGCTCTATTTTACCCGTAAGTTTTCTTACGTTTTGATAGGGAATGTTGAGCTTGAACTTTATTTTTCTGTTTTTTAAATCCACTTTTTTATCGATAAATCCACGCTTATAAAGTTTCCAAAAATTCATAGGTGATAGATTTGCCACCGAACTGTGCAAACGCTCGTAATTATATTTTTGGTAAAAGGTCTTTAAGTGGGTTTCCAGCTCGTCCAAATCCCAGAATAAATAAGGAGCTAAATGCTTGCTCAAAATGGCGTGAAAGCTCTCAACATGTCCATTTTCCTGGGGTGTGTATGGATGTGTAAACACCTGATTGAGGTGGTTCTCTTTAAAGTAATCCCGAATAAGCTGTGCGGAAAATCGCTTGTCGTTATCATTGCGTATTTCAAATTCAAATTTGTTTTTCAAACAATCCTCAGGCTGCAAATGATGGATAATTACATAGTCCCAAAATCGCTTTACGTCCATTTTTTTGATGGAGTACTGCGTGATGCGATGCAGAACAACGCGTGTAAAAGTATCGATAAGCGTGAGCGTATAGGCGTGTTTTTTTACAGATTCTATCCAAGTCATCTTTATGTCCATTTCCAACAAATGCAAGGGCGATTCGGGCAAAACCTTTCTGTACTTGGCGTAGATTCGCTCGGATCTTGGACGCTTTTCTTGTAAAAGTTGGTGTGATTTCATCAGGCGGTAAACTTTCTTTTTGTTGATGAAAAAGCCCTCTTGTTGAAGCCATCGAGATGTTTTCTGATAGCCATATTGCGTACATTGATCTCGTTTGAGTTCCTTTATTTTCAACACGATTTCTTTATTGTCAACCTCAGTTCCATCATCTTTTGACGTTGTTGTGCTTGTTTTCATCCCTTGTTTGGTTTTCTTGGAAGTGTAATAATATTGATGTTTGGAAACACCCACGATTTGCAATGCGATATCGCGTTTAAGGCCTTGTGAGTTGTACCGCATCACGAGTTCTTTCTTTTCTCCAAGGCATACTTCTTTTTTAGCAGTTCGTCTTTTAGCTTACCTTCAAGTTCTTTTTCTGCCACAAGCTCCTTAAGCAATCTATTCTCTTTTTCAAGTTCGCGGATACGCTTTAATTGCCCGGGAGTCATACCGTGAGCAAAGCCTTCTTCGCCCATCGAGGCATATTTCTTTTTCCAAGCATAATAAGTCGCTGGATAAATCCCGTAGTGTTCAAGGGTGGTGGTTACTCCATTTTGAGAGGCTTCCTCTAAAATCTTAACCTTTTCTTCGTTTGTGAAGTTTCTTCGTTTCATATCTGACAAAATTATTATATTTATTTAACTATAATCCTGTCCGACTTTTTAGGGGGCTAAAACAATGGTTCCATCATTCAACAAATCATTTTCTTTTAATATAAATTCAAGATAACCGGAAGTATCGGCTAAAATAGTTGCGGAGTCGCAAATGCTTCCTAAAAATTCACCAATTCGAATTTCACATACCGGTTGCTTTTCATTAATCCATTCACCATCTGATTTGAAATATTTAGAAAAGTAGAATCCTCTATTTCTGTGTTCTTTAGGAAAAGCATTTATATCAAATATGACGCCTCTATCCTTTTGATTAAATTGTGATTCTTTATTGTCCTTTTCTTTGATTTTCTTTTCTTTTGAATTAAAAAGCTTATTTAAAAAATTCATAGGTTAAGAATTTTAGTATTAGGGTTATTATTTATCGAAAGATACTTCATTATCAAATCTCTATGCTGTAGTAGATTGTTAATATTATTTGTTATAAACCAATTACATAAAATCAAATTTAAGGAATTAATCTTAATGGTAAAGCTACACGCCCCCTGTCATTATGTCATAAAATCTACTTCGGATTTAATTTTGCAAATAGGTTTGTAAACAATTTAGAAAATGGATTTTAACCAATATACAATCAAATCAAGAGAGGCCGTTCAAAAGGCGCAGCAAATCGCTGTGTCTATGGACAATCAAGCGATTGAGCCTGCTCACTTACTCAAAGGGATGTTGGAAACAGAACAGGATGTGCTGAGTTTCATCATTGAGAAACAAAGCGGAAATGTCGCTTATATCAAGGATGAATTGACTGACATTATTTCACGATTTCCAAAAGTTCAAGGTGGTTCCGGAAATCATCTTTCAAATGAAACCAACAAGATTTTGGTAAGCGCCATGGACGAAGCCAAAAAGATGAAAGACGAGTTTATCAGCCTGGAACATCTTTTATTGGGAATCCTGAAAAATACATCCAATGTTTCCCAACTGCTCAAAGACCAAGGATTGAACTACAACAATACGGTTCAGGTGATTAGCGAACTGAGAAAAGGACAAAGAGTAACTTCAGAAAGTGCGGAAGACAATTACAACTCACTTGAGAAATACGCAAAGAATCTTACCCAGCTCGCTGCAGAAGGGAAACTCGACCCGGTGATTGGGCGGGACGATGAAATCAGAAGGGTCTTGCAGATTTTGTCGAGAAGAACCAAAAACAACCCTATCCTGATTGGAGAACCGGGCGTAGGTAAAACAGCCATCGCAGAGGGAATCGCGCACAGAGTCATCAGTAGAGATGTACCCGAAAACCTACAGAACAAAAAAGTTTTTTCACTCGACATGGGTGCGCTGATCGCTGGTGCAAAATACAAAGGTGAATTTGAAGAAAGACTGAAATCGGTGATCAAAGAAGTGACCGAATCCAGCGGTGAAATCATCTTGTTCATCGACGAAATCCACACCTTGGTGGGAGCCGGCGGTGGAGGCGAAGGTGCAATGGATGCAGCAAACATTCTGAAACCGGCATTGGCAAGAGGAGAACTCAGAGCAATAGGCGCAACCACACTGAACGAATACCAAAAATATTTTGAAAAGGACAAAGCATTGGAAAGAAGATTCCAACAAGTCTTGATCGAAGAACCTGATGAAGAATCCGCTATTTCAATCCTCAGAGGTATCAAGGAAAAATACGAAGTTCACCACAAAATCAGAATCAAAGACGAAGCAATTATTGCGGCTGTAAAACTTTCTACCCGTTATATCGCTAACCGATTTCTGCCCGACAAAGCCATCGATTTGATGGACGAAGCCGCTGCCAAACTGAGAATGGAAATGAATTCAAAACCCGAAGAATTGGATGTGATTGACCGAAAAATCATTCAATTGGAAATTGAAATTCAGGCCATTAAAAGAGAAAATGATGAGAAAAAATTGAATTTGCTCAAAGAGGAACTCGCCAATCTACAGGAGGAAAGAACCGAACTGAATGCCAGATGGACTGAAGAAAAAGGAAAAGCGGATGAAGTGCAACAGGCCAAAAAGAAAATTGAAGAACTCAAACTTCAAGCAGAGCAAGCCGAACGAGCTGGTGACTACGAAACAGTGGCCAGAATTCGTTACGAATCACTCAAACAAGAAGAAGACAAACTAAAAAGTCTGGAAGCCCAATTGGCCGAAGAAGGACAAAACAAATTGGTGAAAGAAGCCGTGGACGCAGAAGACATCGCAGAGGTGGTTTCCAAATGGACGGGAATTCCTGTCAATAAAATGATGCAGAGCGAAAGAGAAAAACTGCTCCATCTGGAGGATGAACTACACAAAAGAGTCATTGGACAAGATGAGGCTTTGCAGGCCGTATCGGATGCCATCCGAAGAAGCCGTGCCGGACTAAGCGACGAAAAAAGACCCATCGGCTCCTTCCTATTCCTCGGACCCACAGGCGTCGGTAAAACCGAGCTGGCCAAAACACTCGCCGATTTTCTGTTTGACGACGAAAATGCAATGACCCGAATCGATATGAGCGAATACCAAGAAAGACACTCAGTGAGTCGATTGGTGGGTGCACCTCCCGGCTATGTGGGATATGACGAAGGCGGTCAACTGACTGAGGCAGTGCGCCACAGACCTTATTCGGTGGTGCTGCTTGACGAAGTGGAAAAAGCACATCCAGATGTGTTCAATATACTGTTGCAAGTATTGGACGATGGTCGATTGACCGACAACAAAGGCCGATTGGTGAATTTCAAAAACACCATCATCATCATGACTTCCAACTTTGGGTCGCATATTATTCTGGAGAATTTTGAAAATTTGGAAAATAAAAATCCGGGAGAGGTATATTACAACACCAAACAAATTCTGCTTCAGGAACTTAAACAACAATTCAGACCTGAATTTTTGAACAGAATCGATGAGATTATCGTGTTTAAACCACTGCTTTCGAATCAAATCGAAGAGCTTGTGAAACTTCAAATCGAAGACTTGGCCAAAAAATTAGCCAAACGAGACATCACCATCGACATCACCCCCGAAGCACTGGAATACATCGCCCACAAGGGTTACGACCCTCAGTTTGGAGCAAGACCACTGAAAAGAGTCGTACAGCAGGATGTACTGAACGAACTTTCAAAAGAAATTCTGAAAGGAAAAATCCACGACAACAGCGTGGTATTGATTGACAGCTTCCCCGAAAAAGAAGGAGACAACAAGCTGGTTTTTGAAGTCAAATAATTAGATTGAATTTTTTCATGAATGCTTTCCCGACCGGCCACCACCGGTTTGGGAAAGTGTTTTTGTGGAAGTCCACTTCCTCATCTTCTCTAAAGGAGTGGAGTATTGGGTGTTTGAATTGAAAAATTGGATTTTAGCCACAAAATACAAAAAGGTCCTGGACACACGGAGATGGAGTCAGAATAGCTTAGGATTCGTCATCCTCCAAAACACTCCATTTCGGGCGTTCTGCAGGAGTAGGATATTCGGAGGTGGGGATGGGAGAAATTTTGGTTTTAAACCCATTTTCCTTTGCAATTTTTAAGGCGAATTCATACCAAGTCATCTTATCCGATCCTGTAAAATGCCGGATTCCGTACCGTGTATCTCCTGATTGAATGATATTGAGGATAAAATTCGCCAAATCTTTGGCATGGGTTGGCTTTCCGGTTTGATCATCGACGACTTTCAATTCCTGTTTTTCCCGCATCAATTTGACCATCGTTGTATAAAAATTTTTTCCATACTGCGAATAAAGCCAAGAAGTACGGATAATGATGGTTTTTGGATTAAGTTCCATAGCAAACCGCTCTCCTTCTAATTTTGATTTGCCGTAAACATTGATGGGATTGGGCTTATCGTATGGAAAATAAGGTTCCTCGATTTTCCCGTCAAAAACATAATCTGTCGAAATATGAATCAGCACGGCACCTTGTTCCGCACATTCTCTGGCGAGATACTGGACGGCATCTGAATTCACCCTGAAAGCTTCTTCCACTTCAATTTCTGCTTTGTCCACTTGTGTGTAAGCAGCACAATTGATGCAATAATCCACCTGATTGCTGAAAAAAAATGTTTCAACCAATTCGGAACGCGAAATATCCAAATGGTTTTTGTCTAAAAATAAGAACTGAAATTCCGGATTGTTCGCATTTTCTACTGCGTCTTGCAGGCATCTCCCTAATTGCCCGTTGCTGCCTGTGACGAGAATTTTTTTCATAATTGTTGGGAAACAAATTTTGAAAAAAGCGATGCGTTGCTATCTTTTTCAGACAAAATCATTTCTTCCGGAGGAACCTTCCAGTCGATATTCAATTCCGAATCCAGCGGATAAACGCCGGTATCTGAGGCTTTGTGATAATAAGTATCACATTGGTAAAGCACAATGGCGTCCTCACTCAAAACGGAATAGCCATGCAGAAATCCTTTGGGGATGAACAGTTGTTTATAGTTTTCCGAATTCAATTCTACAGCGATATGCTGTCCAAATGTAGGAGAACCGATTCGGATATCTACGGCGATATCTAAGATTTTCCCGGAAAGCACCCGAACTAATTTGGACTGCGAATGTTCACCCAATTGCATGTGCAACCCGCGAACTACGCCATAATTGGACTTGGATTGATTCGACTGTACAAAATGAATCGGAATACCGGTTTGCATTTGAAATTGATCTTCCCTAAAGCTTTCAAAAAAATAGCCTCGCTCGTCTGTAAATACGGTCGGCTCAATGATAAAACAACCTTTTATTTCCGTTTCGGTAAAATTCATACTTTAAAAATCGAGTGAATATAGAAAGAAAAAGCTGCTTTCTGAAACAAAAAGCAGCTTTTTCTAATATTTTTTAATCATTTTATTTCGCGCCGAGATTGGTTTTCACATCTTGGGTCAAATCCAGTCCGCTGGCATACAGCAAAGTAGATTTTTCCATCACAAATTTCACACCTTTAGAGGCGGCAACCTGATCGATGGCGTTTTTCACTTTGGTATCAATGGGCGTGTAGAGTGCTTTCTCTTTGTCTGTAACTTCTTTGGTCGCAGCCTGTTGATAAGTAACCAATTCCTGTTGTTTGGTCATATAATCTTTTTGTCTTGCTTCCAGTTCAGGCATCATGGCTTGGATTTCCGCCTGAGATTTGCCTTCTACTTTGGTTTTTATTTCATTTTCAATAGCTTCTAACGCATTTTGTCTTTTTTCAATTTCTGTTTTGTGCCTTTCGTACAAAGCGTTCATTTGATTATCTGCGTCCTGTTTTTCCGCTAAACTGTTGTAAACTGACTCCAGATCAACAACTCCCATTTCCTGAGCGGACAGGCTTAGACTTCCTATGAAAAGGAATGCTGACAGCGTTAATAATTTAAGATTTCTCATTTTTTAATTAATATTAAATGTTTGGTTTATTTTTTAATTGAATTTTGCCCACGACTTTGTGTTGCACCTTGTTTGACCGGCGTTTGTGATTGTCGGGTATTGGTCGTATTCCCTCTGCTGTTTGTATTCGTGTTGGTGGTTGTTCTTCGATTGTTGGCCGGTGGCGTGGATCTGTTGTTCGTTTTATTGTCAAGTGCCCCGGGATTGAGTTGCAGAAGCACTTCACGGCTGATGTCAAATTTCGGGTCGGTATAAACCATAATCAAGTTGCTCCCTTTGTCAAAGATAAACCCGTAGTTTCTCTTCTCCGCCACTTGTTTGACTGCTGCCCAAACCTGATCCTGTATGGGTTTCACCAAAGATTTTCTCAAGTTGATGAGATCGCCGTTTTGACCATATCTCTTTTCCTGTAACAATTTGATTTCCCGTTGTTCAGCATCGATTTCCGCTTGTTCGTTTTTGATTTGTTCATCGGTAAGTAAGACTTTTTCATTCAGGAAATCAGCCTGTCTTTTATTGAGTGCTTCCTGTCGGTTTAGAATCTCCTGATTCCAATGTTGTGTTTGCTGCTCCAAAGAGGATTGAGCTTGCTGGTACTGCGGCAGATTTTCAAGAATATAATCCGAATCCACGTATCCAAAACGTTGAGCTTGAATCGGAAGAATGATCCCAAAAAAAAGCAGACTTAAAAATAATTTGTTCATATTCTGTTTCTTTTAATCGAAAATTGTGCCACAAAGTTTTTGCAAAAATACATTTTTTAAAATTGCTGACCAATTATAAAATGGGTGTGCCAGCCAGAGCGTTCATTGCTCATCAACGGCTTGTCAAAGCCGTATCCAAAGTCAAATCCGAGCATTCCGAATGCGGACATAAATACCCTGACACCGAAACCGGCCGATCTTTTTAATTCAAAAGGTTTAAATTCATGGGTATCAGACCAAGTATTTCCGGCCTCGCCAAAGACAAGCCCGAATATTTTCGCTTGTTGTCCCATCGTAATCGGATAACGCAATTCGAGTGTAAATTTATTGTAAACACTTCCTCCACCAGATGGGGTGATGTCCTCAATCTGCCCGCCGGACTGGGTAGAATCTTCATACCCTCTCAATGGAACAATCTCCCGACCGTCAAACATATTGCCGAGGATACCCGTTCCACCAAGATAAAATCGCTCAAATGGCACAACGCCTATTTTATTGTTGTAAGTTCCTAAATATCCAAATTCACCCCCCATTTTCAGTACTAATTTCCCAATCAGTTCTTTGTACCAATAGGAACTGGCTTTCACCTTATAATATTCAAGCCATTTAAATTTCTCTACATCACTTAATTCGGAATAATCTTTTCCGTTCAGCAATGAATACGGTGGTGTCAATGTCAATGCCAGATTGACTTCTGAGCCGCTGGTCGGGAATATCGGATCCGGTCCGGCGGAATTTCTGGTCAATGCCATGGTGAAATTCAAGTCATTGGCTGAGCCATCATCATATTTTAAATTCAGGTTTCCGGCCTGCAATGCGTAATTTTTAAAATCGTAACGTTGGAATGAAACAGAATTGGACAGTCTGAACCAGTCGTCAGGCCAAGTCAACAGCTTGCTCAAACCGATGCTGGCACCCAAGATGTTCAAGGAAACATCATTTCTGTACATATCCATATAATTGTATTTGGAATAATAAATGGAAGTAGATAAAGCCGTCGGTCTTCTTCCGCCAATCCAAGGTTCTATGAATGAGAAACTGTAATTCTGATAACCGCGTCCGGCCTGTGCCCTGATAGACAAAGTCTGTCCGTCTCCCATCGGAACCGGCTTCCAAGCATCTTTATTGAACAAATTCCGGATGGAGAAGTTTCCAAAAGTCAGCCCCAAAGTACCGAGAATGGTGCCGGCACCATAACCTCCTTGCAGTTCCACCTGACTGGATGATTTATGCACAAGCTGCCAGTCAATGTCCACTGTATTGGTTTCCGGATTGGGCTGTACATCTGGGTTGATTTTAGTAGGCTCAAAATATCCAAGTTGTGCCAGTTCGAAATAAGTTCTTTTGATTTCGGATTTAGAGAATAAATCCCCGGGTTTTGTTCTCAGCTCACGTGCGATAACATGGTCATAGGTCACATCATTTCCGCTAAATGTAACTTTGTTCAGCACCGCAGGTTCTCCTTCCATAATTTTGATTTCCAAATCAATTGTGTCATTTTGCACATTTTTTTCGATGGGAATAATAGCGGAAAACAAATAGCCCTGATCCATATATAGCGTTTGCAAATCATCGTCTTTTTCTGAGCCGCTGATTTTCTTATCAATTCCCACCGCATCATAGCGGTCTCCCTTTTTATATGCGAAAACCTGCTCCAAAAATTCGGTCGGAAAAACAGAGTTTCCAGTGAAAGTAACATCTCCCAAATAATAAGGTTTTCCTTCTTCCACCTTGATTTTAACCAATAGATTTTTGGGGTCAATGCGAATCACGGTATCCGAAACAACTTTGGCGTCACGCATCCCGATGGATTTGTATTCATCCACCACAGCTTGTAAATCCGTACGGTAATTTTCAGGATTGAATTTGGAAGGGCTAAAAATATTGAGCAGAGATTTTTTTCGTGTTTTCTTCATCGCTTTTCTGCGAAGTTGTCCATCTCTCAATTCTGTATTTCCTTCAAAAACAATATCCTGGATTTTCACTCTTTCTCCCCTGTCGATATTTACGGTCAGATTGACTTTGGTCGGGTCTGTTGCTTCTTTTTCTATGAAATCAACTTTGGCATCGGGATATCCTTTGTCTAAGTAATAATTTTTAATGGAGTTTCTCACCTGATTTTTCAGGTTATTAGTGATTTTGATACCGGGGTCGAGTTTGTGTTCTTTGATGAAATCTTCTTTTTTTCCTTTCTTGATGCCGTTAAACTCAATTTCCGCCAGTTCAGGCAGTCCGGCAAGGTGCAATCGCAGGTAGATATTATGACCAACGGTTTTAACCACATACAATTCAATGTCTGAAAACAGGCCGGTTCCCCAAAGTTTTTTCAGCGCATTGTTGATTTTAGCGCCCGGAATTTCCAATTGTTCGCCGAGGCGAAGCCTTGTAAATCGCAGCACCTGCGTTCGGGTATATCTCGTTTCTCCGGAAATCTCCAAATCCAGCAAAGTATAAGTTTGTGGATTGGTATAACCCGCTTGGGTAATATCCATTGCAGGGCCTTCCTGTACAGCGATGGTATCAACGACCGATTCTATGGTATCATTCTGCGCATAAAGTATTCCGCCGATAACCAGCATTAAAACCAGGTATAAACTTTTCACTCTCATTCTTTTATCTCTTTCTTTTCCGGCTTCACTTGTTCGCCGGTTTTTCCGTACCTTCTTTCTCTTGAGCTATATTCCCGGATTGCGTTCATAAAGTGTTCTTTTCTGAAATCCGGCCAAAGTACATCCGTAAAATACAATTCCGCATAAGCAATCTGCCACAACAGGAAATTGCTGATTCTGCTCTCGCCGCTCGTACGGATCAGTAAATCCACATCCGGAATGTCTTGGGTATATAAATTCTCTTTGATGGTGTTCTGGTCAATATCCGAAACCTCAAGGCTGCCTTCTTTGACCTTTTCGGCAATGCGTTTAGCGGCTCTGGTGATTTCACTTTGACCGCCATAGTTCAATGCTACAGTCAGCGTTGCCTTGGTGTTGTTTTTCGTGTGTTCAATGGCTGATTTCAGGGCTTTGACTACTGAAGCCGGCATGGATTCGATATCCCCTATGGTCTGCACACGGATGCCCTTTTCGTGCAGTTCATTTAATTCCGATTTAATGGTTTTTTTCAACAGATTCATCAGGAACACAACTTCGGTTTTGGGTCTGTTCCAATTTTCAGTTGAAAACGCATAAAGGGTCAGATAGTCAATGCCAAGTTCACCACAAGAATCAATGGCAGAACGGACGGATTCAATGGCGTTTTGGTGCCCGAAAGTTCTGTCAAAGCCCTGCGCTTTTGCCCATCGTCCGTTTCCATCCATGATGATGGCGACATGTTTGGGCAATTTGGATTTATCAATGGTATCTGTAATGACTTGATTCATAAAATTAGTCACAATAACATGGTGGTCTTCCAAAGGAATAAGTCAATGTGAATCCTGTGAAAACGTACCAGTCATAGCTCGATGTATTTCCTACTTGTCGGGATTTGATGATGTTGCTGTTGATTTCTTCGATGCTGATAGGGTCAAGTCCCGGCTCCGCATTGAAAATAAAGTCACTGGGATCGGCAAAACTGAAATCAAGGTTGTCGGTCTTCGTAAAACGGAATCCGACTTCAGCTGACAACACAAGCCCGCTCCTGAATTTATATTTGTACCCGGCTCCGAAAGGAAATGTGAATTTCGTCTCCTTGGCCGGACGGCTTTCAATCGTACTTACCAAAGTATTGGGGATGGCCACGCCGTTTTCATCTTTCTGAAAACCGTGGTTCACGGTATAAACTAAGTTATCGTACATAAACCCGCCGAATCCACCGAATATATAGGGTGAATGACTGTCGCCGTATGCGTATTCATTGTTAATCTCAAAGAAATTGTATTCAAACAGCAAAGCACCTTCGATGATGTTATTTCGGTAAGAATAGCCTCTGTCTTTTTTATAACTTTCATTGGCTACCAAATCCGAACCCACGACACGTGCGTAAGTCCCCATTAATCGGAATCCCATGTGTGGATTGAAATTGAATCGGTAAATCCCGCCAATAGCAATTGGCATATTTTTGAAAATTCCTTCATCCCCAATTTTTACCGGCAAAGGATTGATGAAATTGTCCTTTCCGATGTCACCTACAACATTTGCACCTCCAACAAAAATCCCCAATTCATGTCGCTGAGCAAAACACAGCATAAATGACAAACCGAACGCTAAAAAAAATAGTTTCTTCATAAACTGTAATAGAATACTATGCAAAAAAGACAACGGTAATTTCCTGAAAATGTTGCATACCCTATCTAATAAGCGACAAATATAAACAAATCTGTGGGCTGTCTATATCCTTTAACAAAAATTATGAAAAAAAAACAATTTTATCAATTTCTTTTGTCAGAACCCCAGTACATTTTTTCTCTCAAAGTAAGCAAATAAGTGATTTCTTTAGGGATTACGAATTTAATCTGAAAGTCCGCTTTCCTGAGCCTTAGTCTCACATTCGAGGGCAAAGGTTCATTGCGAGAATCCATGGAAATCAAGTATTCGGCCTCCCGACTGTTGACTTCCAATTCGATGGTCACATCATCCGGAATAATGTAGGGTCGCACGTTCAGATTGTGTGGTGAAATGGCCGTAAAAATGAAAACTTGGTTTCTGGGATGCACAATCGGTCCGCCACAACTCAATGAATATCCGGTCGAACCGGTGGGAGTAGCTACAATTAGACCATCCGCCCAATAAGCATTCAGAAATTCTCCGTCGATGTATGCATTTACCGTTATCATACTCGTGGTTTTCCGGCGGGTTACACTGATCTCATTGAGCGCAAACGGACAATCAATATTGACACCGTCCGCTTCAACCGCAATCAAAGAACGGCTGCTGAGTATGTAATTGCCCGACAATACATCGTCTAAAACATTGAACAGGAATTCGAGATTGAGCGAAGCCAAGAAACCGAGCCGACCCGTATTTACCCCGACCACTGGAATTTTCCTTTCCCGGATGATGGTCACTGCCCTAAGAATCGTGCCATCGCCCCCAAAAGTAAAAAACAAATCGAGATTTGGTGGTAAATCGTTATAATCCTTAAAGGTTCCAAATGATTCAGGCAAAGTCTCAATTTTATGTTTCAAAACAGACGCAAAACCCTCTTCTATGAAAATCTGAATATCCTTTTTCCTTAATTCACGAAAGAACCGTTCAAAAGATTCCTTTTGACTTTTGGAAGCCTTCATGCCATAAACCGCTACTCTCATCTTATATATCGAGGTATTTCATCAATTGGTTAAAACGGTCTTTCATCATTTCATCCTTTTCATCATTGAAGAATTTATAAACAACCGTATAATCAAATCGCTCAAATGTTTCACCAATGGAAGTGAGATTGTCCGCAATCAGTTTGAGGGCAATCTGAATATGATTCTCTCTGTATCGGGTAATAAACAAGCCGATAATTCGGGCATTATTGCTTTCGGCTATTTTAGCTATCTCACTGATTGAAAATCTTTTATGATTGATTTCAACAATGATAATAGAACCGGGTTCGAAGATAAAAGGCATGGCTGACAATCCCTGAATCACATCTTCCAACAACAACAATCCCACATATTTCAATTCACGGTTCAGTACCGGCAGAACATTGGAATCGGCTTGATGAAAGTTTTGAACCGCATCTAAAAGAGAGCCGTTTTCCGTGATATAAAAGAATTCCGTCAATTCCCCAAGTTCGGAAATAACGGATTTCGACTCAGATTCTTCCAGCGTTTCCCGCAGAAGATTGCCTCCAAAATTTTCATCATCCAACACCGGAACATGACTCAGACCAAACCTGTAAATCAATTCCAGACTTTCTTCCACGGTCTGAGAAACTTTGACCGGCATGAAATCACTGCTTATGTAATCGGTAATCAACATTTGATACAAATGTAGAAATTAGAAGTCAGAATTCAGAAGTTAGACAGCAGAAAATTTGAAATGGTCAATTTCTTTAGCTGTCAACATTTTTGGAGCATCTGAATAATGTCCTATTTGAATTAATCAGGTATCCAATCTGAAAACCGACATTCTCATGCACTTTTTATCGATGGGATTTCGGTGATTCCAATGAAATTCTCAAAAGTATTGCCCATTTTTTAATTGTGCTTTTCTGAATTAAACATTTGATTTGTACCTTTGCCACCTATGATTTCAACCGAAGATGTAATACAGTTGCTGCCCGATCATGTTGCCAATCAGATTGCTGCCGGCGAAGTGGTGCAACGACCTGCTTCGGTGGTCAAGGAATTATTGGAAAATGCTGTGGACGCCGGTGCGGAGGAGATTGACCTCATCGTCAAAGATGCCGGTCGCACGCTGATTCAGGTGGTGGACAACGGCTCGGGCATGAGCATCACGGATTTCAGACTGGCATTTGAACGACACGCAACTTCTAAAATCCGAACAACCGAAGATATTTTTCAAATTCACACCAAAGGATTCAGAGGTGAAGCCTTGGCTTCGATTGCCGCTGTAGCCCAAATAGAAGCAACGACCAAAACTGCTAACAGTGAAATCGGAACCCGACTGATTATAGAAGGCGGTGCGGTTCGCGATCAATTGCCTGCGGCCACACCCCAAGGCACTTCCATCGCCGTTAAAAATCTGTTTTTCAATGTCCCGGCAAGAAGGAATTTCCTGAAATCCAATCAGATTGAACTCCGACACATTCAAGATGAATTCATCCGAGTCGCCATGGCGCACGAACAAATCAAATTCAGGTTTTTTCATAATGATTCAGAAATTTATTCTTTGCGGAAATCAAATTTGAAACAACGCATCGTACAGATTTTTGGAAAAAAAACCGAAGCACAGCTCGTTCCCATCCATGAAGAAACCGAAGTAGTTCGCATCAATGGATTCACTGGGAAACCTGAAAACGCAAAAAAGAAACGCGGAGAACAATTTTTCTTTGTCAATCAGCGGTTTATACGCAGTGGTTATCTGCATAAGGCCATTATGGATGCCTATGAAAATCTGCTGCCCGCTCAATATACACCTTCATATTTTCTGTTTTTTGAAATTGACCCTTCAAAAATTGACATCAACATTCATCCTACCAAAACGGAAATCAAATTTGAGGATGAGCACACGATTTTTGCCATCCTGCGTTCGGCGGTAAAACACGCACTCGGACAATTCAATATCGCACCATCATTGGATTTTGAACAAAATCCGGACTGGGCATTCATTCCGGGAAGAAAAAAAGAGGAGGTCATCAGACAACCGGAAATCCGTGTGGATAGGAATTACAATCCTTTTGAAAAACCGCCGGGACAATCACAAATTCGGCCGTTGCAGGAATTGTATAGCAGGATGAATGCCTTTGAAACTGAAAGCAATGCCCCGGAATTCGTGTTGAGCAAAGAAGAATTTGAACTCGTCAACTCCAATATCATTCAGTGGCTCCATAAATATCTCGTTGTGCAACAAGATGAAACTTTGCTCATCATCGATCAGCACCGCGCACATCAATTGATTTTATTTGAAAAACTAAAAGCCGTCGAAAGTGAAAACACCCTCAGCCAGCGATTGCTTTTCCCAATAGAAATTCCATCCAATACTGCTGAAATTCAAAGTCTTAAAAACTTTGAAACCGCACTTGTCAACTTTGGTTTTGATGTGGAATTTGCCCGAGAAACGATTTATGTGAATGCCTTGCCGAGTGAAGTCAATCAAGATATAGTCCCAGCTTTGTTTTCTGATTTTATTCAAAAATCCGAAACCCATGACCAAATTGATTTTAACCTTGAAATTGCAAAAATCATTGCCAAAAATACAGCCGTCAAAAAGGGACAACCCCTGCTTCCTGAACAATGCGCGAACATCGTCAATGAACTCCTGAAATTAGCCGAACCCGGTCTTTCTCCTTTCGGAAAACCCATATTCGTTCGTGTTCAGGAATCTGAAATCTTAAAAAAAATGAATTAACCTATGTTTAATCAACCCATACCTACAGTTACAAAGAATTTGTTGATAATCAATGCTATCTTCTTTTTGGCTACTTTGGCTATGGCACAAAGAGGGATTGATTTGAAGCATATTCTCGGAGCCTTTTATCCTGAATCCGTCAATTTCAAACCTTGGCAAATTGTCAGCCACATGTTCATGCACGGCGGATTTGCGCACATCGCTTTTAACATGTTTGCCCTGTGGATGTTCGGCTCAACGGTCGAATATACCATTGGTTCCAGAAAATTCATGATTCTCTACTTCGCTGCCGGTCTGGGAGCCTTTATCCTGTATAATTTTACCAATTATCTTCAGGTTGAAAATCTGAAAACCGCAGTGGAAAACATTGGGATTGATGTCGATGGATTTTTGAGTTCACTAAAACTGACCGCTTCTCCAAATTTTAGTTTTCCGCTTCCTGTCGATTCCGTTCCTTTAAAAGAATTGGGTGAATATTACATAACCCCCATGGTCGGCGCATCTGGCGCAATTTACGGGGTGCTTGTGGCTTTTGGGGTCTTGTATCCCGATGCCAAACTCGCCTTGATTTTCCTGCCTATTCCGGTCAAAGCGAAATACTTTATTCCGGTAATGATTGCCATAGAATTCTTTATGGGATTAGAAAATTTCGCATGGAACCCGATTGCACATTTCGCACATATCGGCGGTGCCATCATCGGTTTTATTCTGGTATGGAAATGGAAGAAAAATCTGCATAGACAATATTGAAATGAATGATATAATTGAAAATCTAAAAAACAGGTATCAACAAGGAGACATCACCATCAAACTGATTTTCATCTGTTGTGCTTTGTTTCTGATTACTAAATTGCTGGATATATTTCTCAGCAGAAACGGTCTCTTATTAGAAAATTTCTTTGCCGCCAAAACCGGTTTGGACGGATTTATCTCCCAACCTTGGGGGATGATTACGTACGCATTTTTTCACGGCGGATTGCTTCATTTGGTTTTGAACATGGTTTTCATTTATTACATTGGAAGGCTGTTTCTGGGGTATTTCCGAAAAGAAGATTTCCTGACTTTCTTTCTGTCGGGAGCCATCGTCGGCGCATTTTTTTTCATGGTTTTGGCAAAATACCTCAATTACGGAAATAATCTGCTGGGTGCTTCGGCCGGGATTTACGCCGTTTTCTTTGCCTTGGTTTCTTACACCCCCAAAAACAGAATTAGACTGATGTTTTTGAATACGGGAATTACCTTTGAAACCATTGCGTGGATTTTCTTGGCATTTGACCTGTTTTCTATTCTTTCCAATCAGAATGTTGGCGGGCATATTTCTCATTTAGGCGGTGCCGCCTTCGGCTATTTCTACATGAAACAATTTGAAAAAGGAAATGATTTTATTGGAAGTTTATTCCGCAAATCCAAAGCACCGAAAAGAGAAAAACCCAAAAGCACCTATCGCAGACCTCCGAGAGATGATTATGAATTCAATGCGATGAAAGTGGAAAAACAACAGAAAATGGATCGTATTTTGGATAAAATTTCTCGTTCCGGCTATGAAAGCCTGAGCAATGCAGAAAAGGAATTTTTATTCAAAGAAGGAAAAAACAATTAGGATGTTCAGACTGAGGGGATTGGATTCGGTTTTTTTTACTTTTCACCTTTTGTTTTTGGGGCTTACTTACACCGTTTATCTCGCGCCGCACATTGCGCCCTCTACGCTGCCCTATCTCGGATTGATTCCCATTGCCTTCCCTATTTTAGTGCTTTGCAATCTGCTGATGATTTTTATTTTGTTTTGGAGAAATTGGGCTTTCGCACTGCTTTTCTTATTGTTTTCGGCGGGGCTTTATATTCCTTTATCCAAAACCTGGCAGTATTTCGGAACTAAAACCGATATCGTTGCGGATTTGAAAGTGATTAGTTTCAATTCATCCAGAATGGACAGAAATGATATTATTGAATTTTTGAAAGAAAAAAATCCCGACATCTATTTAGGGCAGGAGAGTCATACTTTCACCAATAAATTTTTGGTAAAACACCCTGAAATTTCAGACTATTATTATGAAAATAATGCCGGATTATGTTTTTTCAGTAAATATCCGATTGTTGAATTTCAACAAATTCTTGTCAAAAATGAGAATTCTTCTTCATTGGCGGCTTATGCGGATATTGATACCGGTAGCGATACCCTCCGGCTGATCAATGTTTATCTGAGTTCCATGCTGTTAGAGAAAGATTTAATCATCGAAAGCACAGAAAGCGTTGACCGCGCTACCGAAAATTCAAAAATCCTTACCAACAAACTGACACACGGTTTTTTACAACATGAACAACAACTCAAAAAAATTCTTCCTTTCATCATGAAATCCAAACACCCTGTAATACTGTGCGGAGATTTTAATTCTGTGCCGAATTCCTATGAATATCAGCAGATTATCTATTTTCTGGAAGATGCTTATTACGAAGTCGGCCGATCGGCGGGAACCACTTTTCATGATTATAAATACCCTATTCGGATTGATTATATTTTTCATTCCAAAGAAATTCAACCTGTGGAATTCAAAGTGTTAAGAGACGTAAAGTCCTCCGATCATTATCCGGTGATGGGAACTTTCAAATTGCCATAAAATTGTATCTTTGAATTAAAACAAACTCTAAATGTCCATAAAAGAAGAATTTATCCGAGAAATAAATGTAGGTTATCAATTCAAAGGGGATAAAATTCTTTTGGGAAAAGCCAAATTAAACGGAGAAGTACTGCCGGAAACAGAAATTTCAGTTGCGCTGAAAACGCTGAATCGGCACGGACTGATAGCTGGTGCCACCGGAACGGGAAAAACCAAATCTTTGCAAATACTCGCCGAGCAATTGTCACTACAAGGTGTTCCTTCACTGCTGATGGACATCAAAGGGGATCTGAGCGGAATCGCAAAACCCGGAGACGCCGCAAACAAAGCCATCGCAGCACGTCAAAATGTATTGGGATTGGATTATGAACCGGTCGGAACGCCCGTGGAATTTCTAACCATCAGCCATGAAAAGGGACTTCGGCTTAGAGCAACAATCTTGGAATTCGGCCCGATATTATTCAGTAAAATACTGGAACTCAACGAAACACAAACCAGCATCATTTCCATTCTCTTTAAATATTGTGATGACAAAGGACTGCCTTTGTTGGATTTAAAAGACATGCGCAAAGTCCTTCAGTACGTTAGTGAAAACGACGAAGGAAAAAAAGAATTGAAATCCGAATATGGCAGTATTTCTCCTGCTTCTTTAGGAACTATTTTGCGGAAAATCGTTGCGTTGGAAGAGCAAGGTGCTGAAAAGTTTTTTGGGGAGCCTTCTTTTGATGTGGAAGATTTGCTGAAAACCAAAGACGGAAAAGGGGTTTGCAATATCATTCGCCTGACCGATATTCAAAATCGCCCCAATCTGTTTTCTACGTTCATGCTGAGCCTGCTGGGAGAAATCTATGAATCCTTCCCGGAAACCGGGGATTTGGACAAACCCAAATTGGTGCTGTTCATCGATGAAGCCCATTTGATTTTCAAAGAAGCAAGCAAAACCTTGCTCAATCAGATGGAAACGATGATCAAACTGATTCGCTCCAAGGGAGTTGGCGTAATTTTTTGCACCCAATTACCGGGCGACATTCCTAACGGAATCCTCAGTCAACTCGGCTTGAAAATTCAACATGCACTGCGCGGATTTACAGCCAGAGACCGTCGTGAAATCGTAAAAGCTGTTGAAAACTACCCGATTACAAATTATTACAAAGCAGAAGATGTCATCACTCAATTGGGAATCGGGGAAGCCTTTATCACGGCGTTGAACGAAAAAGGGATTCCGACACCTTTGGTTTACACCTATATGCGCGCACCGCTTTCGAGAATGGATGTTTTGACAGCAGAAGAAATCGATAATATCATTGGAAAATCGGATTTGGTGAACAAGTATAAGGATGAAATTGACCGCGATTCTGCTTATGAATTGTTGACCCAAAGGATTGAGAAATTCACTTCGCAAGAAACGAGTAACAAGAAAAAAACCGGAAGGCCGAGAAAAGAAAAATCAACCTTGGAAACCCTGCTCAGTAACTCTACCACCAAAAGTTTCATCCGAACGATTGGCAACCAGATTATTCGTTCACTTTTCGGAAAAATTGCAAAAAGATAAATGTACGCAGTTCTTGACATCGAAGCCACCGGCGGCAAAATGGGTGAAGAGGAAATCATAGAGATTGCCATTTACCGCTTTGATGGAAAGGAAGTTACAGACCGATTGATTTCATTGGTTTCTCCAGATCGGGAGATTCAACCCTTTGTAGCAAGGCTTACCCAAATTACCCCGAAAATGGTCAGAACCGCTCCGAAATTTCATGAATTAGCCAAAAGAATTGTGCAGATTACGGATGACGCGATTCTCGTTGGACACAATGTGGAATTTGATTATCGGATGCTGAAACAGGAATTCAGGAAACTCGGCTATAAATTCAGCAGAAATATCATAGACACGGTTCCATTAAGTGAAAAATATTTTCCCGAAGCGGCTTCCCATTCGTTGGGAAAACTCTGTAAAGAAATCGGAATTCCCATGTCTGATCGACATCGTGCAGCAGGCGACGCCCGAGCCACTTTGGATTTGTTTAAACTGTTGTTGGACAAGGATTCTTCCAAATCCATTTCAAAAATCTCCAATGAATTTCAAGGAAACCATCAATCATTTGAAAAATATTACCGGGAATTGCCCAATGAAGAAGGGCTTTTTTATTTTCTGAACCATGACAAAGAAGTGATTTACCTTGCTTCTGCCAAAAATATTGCAATGAATGTCAGGAAAATGTTGACTGGAAAATCGGCGTTGAAACGGCAGATTCAATTGAATTTTGAAAGTGTCCGTTATGAATTATCGGGCAATCCCCTCATTTCGCAAATCAAAGAACTCGACGAAATCGGAAAACTGAATCCCGCATTCAATAAATCCGGCAGAAATTCCTATTTCGCCTATACCATCTGTATGGAAGAACAAAACGGAATACGAAAATTATGCCTCCACCGTGTTCAGAAAAAAGGGGGAATACAGTTGCTTTTTTTTAGAAATCTGAAAACCGCATTAAAAACCCTCAAATTTATCAAATCCCGATTCCAACTCCTCGAAATTCACGAAAAACCCACTGAATCTTCTGAATTTTATGAAGAAAGAATCCAAGCGCTGCTGGACATCGTCGATCTTAGAAACCAGAGTTTTCTGCTGACGGGAACCGGTCGTAAATTAGGAGAGAATTCATTCGTACTGATCAAGGATGGTCAATGTCGGGGTTATGGTTATTATCAGTTTCACAATCAAATCAAAAACCCTAAAACCCTGACCGAAAGAATGATTCCATTAGATGAAAACACGGATTTTAACCCTTTGATTAGGGTAAGTTTGATTTATGAAAAATACAACGAATTAATTTCATTAAATTCGCACGAATCACATTCCAAATAATAAATCATGACAGAGAAAGAAGAAAATGACCGGATTTTGGACAAGTTGAAACCCAAAAGCTGGAATGAAGTCAAGTCCAACGATTCCTGGGCACTATTCAAAATCATGTCAGAATTCGTTACCGGATACGAGAAAATGGCCCAAATCGGCCCATGTGTTTCCATCTTCGGATCCGCACGGACACAACCGGATTCACCTTATTACAAAATGGCGGAAGAAATCGCTTACGGACTTACTCAGATCGGTTTTGGGGTCATCACAGGTGGTGGCCCGGGTATCATGGAAGCTGGCAACAAAGGGGCAAGAAGAGGAAAAGGAAAATCTGCCGGAATCGGCATTCATCTCCCGTTTGAGAAAGGGGTCAATAAATACGTTGACTTGGATTATAGTATCAATTTCGATTATTTCTTTGCGCGGAAAGTGATGTTCGTCAAATATGCACAGGGGTTCATCGTACTGCCCGGCGGATTGGGAACTTTGGATGAACTTTTTGAAGCCATGACCCTGATTCAAACCAATAAAACCGGAAGGTTTCCCATCGTTCTTGTGGGGGTTGAATTCTGGTCAGGCTTGATTGACTGGTTGAAAAAAACCGTCTTGAAAGAAGGGAATATCAGTGAAAAAGATTTTGAGCTTTATCGCCTCGTTGATACACCGGAAGAAGCTGTCGGGCATATCAAAGCATTTTATGATAAATATGTAGTGAAACAAAACTTCTGATTTTTCATACTATTTGACTGCTTAAAACGTTGATTTAAAATATCATTTTTCATATATGACATTCCGAAGTAAAGCACATATTTTTAGATTCTTGACCGGAGTTTTTCTGTTGTTGGCGCATCTTCAGTTGCTTGGACAAAATATTCATTTCAAATGGGAAGATCATTTCTCGTATGCCAATGTTTCCAACATCATAGAAGTGAACGGATTTTTGCTTTGCAGTGCGGAGAACGGCTATTTTACGTACAGTCTCAGCAACGGCGAATTGGAAAAAACCTCCAAAGTCAACGAACTCAATGATGTAGGAATCTCTGCTTTCAGTTATAACCCTGAATTGGAATTGCTTTTGATTGGATATGAAAGTGGTGAAATGGATATGCTCGGTCCGATTGAAAACAACAATTTATTGGAAATCCCGCTGCATCAATCCTTTACCGGCAGCAAAATCGTCAATCACATCACATCCGCCGGACATACGGCGATTATCTCCGGTGAATTCGGTTTGGCTTCTTTCAGTCTTGAAGATTTTGAATTCATGGAAACCTGTTATTTTACACAAGCCGGTGTCTATTTCGGCGTCAAGGAATCCGCCATCCTGAATGGGGTCATTTATGCCGCCAGCGACAAAGGGGTTTTCTACCATGTTTTAGATGAATTCATTGCGAATTTTACAGTTTGGGAACAGCCACCTCAATTACCGACCACAGCCTTTCAGCACATCATCGCTTTTCACGGTAATCTACTCGCTTCATCGGGCAATACCGTTTATAGGTTTAACGGCAGCGATTGGTCGGTTTTTGGAAATTATCCTGATTTACAGAACATCAGTTCCAACGGCAACAGACTGAGTATCACTATGAAAAATCAGGCTTATCATTACAATGAAAACCTTGCTCCGGCGGGCAGTGCCAATTTCATAAAGGACATCAATACTTCCATCGCAGTCGGAAATTCTACTTTCGGAGGATCAAAAGAATTCGGATTAATTGTTGGCAACAATGAAATTTTGCCCGACGGGCCGTACAACAATAAATCCTGGTCGGTAACTTCCGCCAATGGTCAGGTTTGGATTGCGCCGGGCGGAATGGTCGATTTCAACAACGTTCAAGGAAATGAAGACGGGTTTTATCATTTCAACGGGCAACAATGGCTGCACATCACTTCCGAAGAAATATTAGGTGCCAAAGACGTGGTGGACATAGAAGTCAATCCCAATGACATCACGGAGATTTATGTTTCCACGTGGTTTGAACATACATCATGGCAAGAGCCTGAAACCCACATCGGGATGTTCAAATTCAAAAACGGCGTCATGGTGGATCATTATAATTCCGGAAATGGAAAAATCAAATTCCGGGAACGGATTGGCGGCAGCCGGTTTGATGACCAAGGAAACCTCTGGATCGGACAATCTGTAGTCCAACCCGGAGACCGAACTTACATGATACGGAAAAGTCCGGGCGATAATTTTGAATTCATTGATTTGGCAGCACAATCTACAACCTTTGTCGGTGCCAGAAAACCGGTAACTTATAATGGCTTTGCATTTATGGCCGGGCCGCGGGATGGCGGCGTTATGATTACAGATATGCAAAACATTTATCATATTACTTCTGCAACCAACAATGGGGGGCTGCCTTCAGATGCGGTTTTTGCCGTTGAAATAGATAAAAACGGGGTGCTTTGGATAGGTACAGAATTGGGGTTGAGGATTCTTTACAATCCCATCAATGCCGTACAATCGGGTGCTTTTCAGACACAGCCCGTGATTATAGAACAAAACGGCATTCCGGAAGCCTTGTTGACAGATGTTCAGATTAATGATATAGTGACGGATGGTGCCAATCAAAAATGGGTGGCTACCGTATCGGGTGGAGTTTATTGTTTTTCAGAGGATGGCACGGAAACCATTCATCATTTCACAACCGCCAACTCTCCTCTGCCCTCCAATTCCGTGAATAAAATCAGTGTGGACAATACGACAGGGAAAGTGTATTTCGCCACCCAGAAAGGCGTGGTTTCTTATAGCAGTGATGCCGTGGATGTGGGTGATTCTTTCGGAGATGTTTATTCTTATCCGAATCCGGTTCGACCGGGATTTTCGGGGGAAGTTACCATCAAAGGCTTGCCCAGAGATGCGGATGTCAGAATTGTGGATGTGGTCGGAAATCTAATTTACAAGACCAAAGCCGCAGGCGGCGTTGCCAAATGGGATACGAAAAACATGAAAGGGAAGGCAGTCGCATCTGGGGTTTATTTGGTTTTGATGACCAACAGTGACGCAACGGAAAGCAAACAGACAAAAATCGCTATCATCCGATAAATGACAGTCAAAACGCCGGCCATTGTTCTGCATTCCGTCAAATACGGAGATTCTTCAAAAATCATTCGCTGCTATACGCTTTGCGGCGGCATCAAATCACTGATTTCCAAAGGTGTATATTCCAAGAAAAACAAAATCAATCCCTTGTTGACTCCGCTGAATGAGATTGAAATCATCTTTGATGAAAGACCTGGCAAGGATTTGTTTTTTCTGAAAGAAGCCAAGATGATTTCCACATTTCAATCGGTTCATTCCCTGCCACAAAAATCCACCGTGATTTTATTTTTATCGGAAATTTTGTATGCTGTTTTGAAAGAAGAAGAAGCCAATTCCGATTTGTATTTTTTCATTCGGGATGCTGTTTTAGAATTCGACAACAAGGCAGTCGGCTTTGCAGATTTTCACCTTTGGTTTTTAATCAACCTGACCAAAAATCTGGGAATTTATCCGAATCTGGCGGAGGACAATTTTTATTTCAATTTAGAATCCGGAATTTCAAGCAATTTCCAACCGGATGAAACTTTTATTTCAGGCATGAAATTAGAGGATTTTAAAAAGTTATTGAAAATTGATTTTTTTGCTCAAAAAGAAAATTTATTCAATCAAAATCAAAGGAAAATACTTTTGAATCAACTCATGAAATACTTTGAGCTTCATCTTCCTGGTTTCAGGCATCCAAAATCCTTGGAAGTCCTACAGGTCATTTTTGAAGAAAAACGGCATTAAACTTCATTTGTGTAAGTCATTTTTTTGACGTAATTGTCAAATCAGAATAAATTTTTGTAAAAAATTAAACATCGGGAAAACTAAGCATGAAACCGAATGTCTTTGATTTCAAATTGCAAATATTTCCGACCCTTCCAGAAATTCTCTTTGATGGCATACACCGCATCAAATTTCCGGTATTGGAAATCTTGAGAAGATTTTCCAAAATTGAAAGCCACTGCGGGGAATTTTATATGCTGCGAATCCATCAACGTAAGCCGCAGGTGTTTCCCGTCCTTGCCCATTTCCCGGATATTCCCACCAATCAGGTCTTTGGTCAGAAACACGGGGGTCATATTTTCCGGGCCAAATGGATTCATCTGCTCTAAAATTCTTAAAAATTTAGGTGTAATCTGAGAAAACTGGATTTCGGTATCAATTTCTAAGGAAGGTTTCCGCTGAATCGGTCGAATTTTTGCTTTGACCAATGATTCAAACTTTTCTTTGAAAATCGGTAAATTCTCCTTGGGCATGGTCAGCCCGGCCGCATAACGATGGCCGCCGTATCTGAGCAACAAGTCAGAACAATTGTCGATGATTTCATAAATATCAAAGCCTTTGACCGAACGCGCAGATCCGGAAATTTCATCGTTCTCACCACCACTCAAAACCAAGGTAGGTCGGTAATATCTCTCAATCAACCGAGAAGCTACAATCCCCAAAACACCTTTGTGCCAATCCGGAGAATAGACGACCGTAGAATAACGATCTTCCTCTTTGTTCTCCTTGATCAGCTCGATGGCTTCCTGTGTAACGTTGCCGTCGGTTTCTTTGCGTTGATCATTGATACCGTTGATGATAGAAGTGAAAAGCGTGATTTCCTCCGGGTTTTGGGAAATCAGCAGTTCCACAGATTGAGAGGCATGTTCCAAACGTCCTGAAGCATTGATTTTTGGCGCAATAGAAAAAACAATGTCCGTAATATTCAGATTCTCCGCCGTTTCTTTGTCTATCAAACTTTTCAATCCGGGGCTTGGAGAATTGATTAATTTCTTCAAACCATAATAAGCCATTATCCGGTTTTCTTCTACGATGGGTACAATATCAGCGGCAATGCTGACAACGAGCAAATCTAAATAATTTTCCGGTGTAGCCTCGTCTAACCCCATTCTCTTCGTCAACGCTTGAATGAATTTGTAGCCTACGCCGCAACCACTCAATCCCTTGAAAGGATAATCCGAATCCGAACGCTTCGGATCCAGCACCGCTACGGCATCTGGCAATGAATCGCCCGGCAAATGATGGTCACAAATAATGAAATCAATATTTTTGGAACGGGCATACGCCACTTTATCAACCGCTTTGATACCGCAGTCCAAAGCGATAATCAACGAGAAATTATTTTCCGAAGCAAAATCAATTCCCTGTGTAGAAACACCATAACCCTCTTTGTAACGATCGGGAATATAGTAAGATACATTCGGATAATTCGATTTCAAAAAATCATACATCATGGCAACGGAAGTCGTACCATCCACATCATAATCTCCGTAAACCAGAATGTTTTCTTTATTTTCAAACGCAGCAAGAACCCTGGAAACTGCTTTTTCCATATCCTTCATCAAAAAGGGATCATGCAGTTTCTTTAAATCAGGCCGAAAAAAATCTTTGGCTTTCTCAAAGGTATCAATTCCTCTTTGAGCCAGAATCACGGCAATAGGCATAGGAAGCTTCACTTCCTCCATGAGGGTTTTTACGGAGTTAAAATCAGGAGAAGGTTTTATTACCCATTGGTTTTTCATTTTATCCCATCCGGGTATGATTCCCGATTTACTGTATTATTTTTTGTTTACTTCTTTTACGTATTTTTCCAAAGCCATTGTCATAGAAGGGGTTTCTGGCGTAGGCACCTCAATATCGATGCGCAATCCCATTTCTTTGGCAGCTTCTACTGTTGTTTTCCCATAAACTGCAATCCGCGTCTTATCTTGTTTGAATTTTGGAAAATTCTCGAACAAGGATTTAATGCCTGACGGCGTAAAGAAAACCAAAATATCGTATTTCACATCATCCAGATCCGACAGGTCACTGGAAATCGTGCGACAAAGAATTGCCCTGTCCCAAGAAACGCCCATTTCATCCAAAAAAGCAGGAATCTCAGGATTCAACACATCTGATGACGGAAGAAGAAATTTCTCTTCTTTATGCTTTTTGAAATAAGACTCTAAATCATGAATCGTTTTTTCTCCGGCGTAGATTTTACGCTTTCTGTAAACGATGTATTTTTGAAGATAAAAGGCAATGGCTTCCGACTGACAGAAGTATTTCATATCATCAGGAACCGTAAAACGCATTTCCTGAGCCAATCTGAAATAATGGTCTATCACATTGCGGCTGGTGAAAACAACCGCCGTATAATTGGAGAAATCAATCTTTTGTTGTCTCACGTCTTTGGAGTCCACACCTTCTACTTGAATGAAAGCGCGAAAATCTATTTTGATTTTATTGCGTTTGCCAAAATCAAGGTATGGCGAAGATTCACTTTGGGGTACGGGCTGAGAAACAAGGATAGATTTTACTTTCATTTTTTCAATTTAATTACCAAACATTGAGAAATTTGAAAAACACCAAAACTGGTAAAATTTCCAGTGTGCAAAGGTACAAAATATTATAATACCAAAACCTCCGCTGTTTCTGCTCCTGCTCCCGAAAGAAAAATGAAAATGAAAAAAAACGAATAAATACAAGCAAAATCCCCAAAACAATCAGCAATACAGCCTTTTTAATATCCGTGAAATAAAACAACAAAACCGTAATCCACATAAAAACGACTGCATATACCCGGAAATAATTGAAAGCTTTCAACTTCGCATCATGGTCATAATTTAATCCAAAAGCGTAAATCAGTATCCTGTCCAAAACAAACCGAAGTCCGAGAAAAAGTAAAATTATGACAGCCACCGCCAATACTTTCATATAAGGATTATAAAAAATAAAATCATAATCCGTAATGAGAAATTCATAAACCAAAGTACTGGTCAACACGGAAAAAACAACCAGAAAAACCGCTCCAAACAAAAGCTGATTGTCATTCACCTCCTTAAATTGTTCAAATCTGAAAAGTGCATCAAAATTTTGGGTAAACAACAGCCGGCAAACAGCCAGCAATACCAGCGTTCCCACCAGAATATAAATCACCCAATCTAAATCGGGCAAGCTTCGCAAATGAAATATAGATTCGGCAGACATTATCATAAATCTTTGCAAAAATACAAAATGAAAACACAGATATGAGTTATATTAGCACCCTAATATTTGGGAATGAGTGAAAACCTTGTAATTATTCCTACTTACAACGAAAAAGAAAACATTGAAAATGTGCTGCGAAAGGTTTTTTCATTAGATACGGCATTTGATGTGTTGGTCGTAGATGATTGTTCTCCGGACGGAACGGCTGCAATTGTGAAAAAACTTCAAACGGAATTTCATAGTTTGCACCTTGAAGTCCGCAAGGAAAAAGACGGTTTGGGCAGTGCTTACACCCATGGATTTAAATGGGCTTTGAAAAAGGATTATCAATATATTTTTGAAATGGATGCTGATTTATCACACAATCCCAAGGATTTACCGCGTTTGTTAGAAGCTTTGAAAACGGAGGCTGATGTGGCGATTGGCTCCCGCTATTCTCATGGTGTCAATGTGATAAATTGGCCGATGTCCCGGGTTCTGCTCTCCTATTCAGCTTCCAAATATGCCCGTTTTGTCACCGGCATGCCCGTCAAAGACCCAACCGCAGGATTTGTCGGATACAGAAGAATCGTTTTGGAAACACTTCATCTTGACAAGATTAAATTCAAAGGCTATGGATTTCAAATTGAAATGAAATACAAAGCTTGGTTCAATAAATTCCGTTTGGTGGAAGTCCCCATCATCTTCACCAATCGTGTGGCCGGGGAATCAAAAATCAGCGGCGGCATCATGCGAGAAGCCGTTTTGGGAATTATCATGTTGAGAATTCGAAGTATATTTGGGAAGCTATGAAAAGATGCCTTGTTTTAATGCTCGGATTGTTTTTCCTTTCCGCCTGTTATGAACCTGCGGCAAAACCCAAAGATCCGATTGAGAAAGATAAAATGGTTGAAATCCTTGCGGAAATCTATATGTATCAGCAGAATTCTTATCTGCTGAAAACCGGTGATGAAGGAATAAATTTCTCTGAAAAAGATGCTGAAATTATTCAAAGACATGGAATCACGATTGAAAAATTCAAAGAAAATTACCGGTATTATGTTTTATATCCTGAGAAATACAACGAACTTTTACAGGAAATCAAAGCACATTTGGAAAATTTAATTCCAGAATCTGAACGCAACAGAAACTTAGAAGAAGCCGAATCTCCGGAAATCAAGTAAAATCAAGGATTTCTAAACCTCCTTTTCTCCGTCCGCTATTTTACATGGGATTCTTTCAAATTGGCTAAATTTGCAGCTTCAAAGTCCAAACAATGCAATACCATCACAAAGAAATTGAAGCCAAATGGCAGAAATACTGGGAAGAAAATCAAACTTTCAGCGTATCCAATCATTCCGAAAATCCAAAATGCTATGTGCTCGATATGTTTCCATATCCGTCCGGAGCAGGCTTGCATGTCGGGCATCCGTTAGGCTATATTGCTTCAGATATTTATGCGCGTTACAAAAGATTGAAAGGATTCAATGTATTGCATCCCATGGGTTATGATTCATTTGGATTGCCGGCCGAACAATATGCGATTCAAACCGGACAGCACCCTGCGGTGACCACTGAGGTGAACATCAAAGGAGGGGTGGACAAACAAGGAAATAAAATAGAAGGTTACGAAAAACAACTTAAAAAAATAGGGCTTTCTTATGATTGGAACCGTTCTTTCAGAACCTCAGACCCGGAATATTACAAATGGACCCAATGGATTTTTATTCAATTGTTTAATTCTTATTACTGTAATGACGCCAAACAAGCACGACCGATTGAAGAGTTGACCGAAGTATTTGTGCAGGAGGGGAATACAAATATCAATGCAGTTTGTGATGAGGATACGCCACAATTTTCTGCGGATGAATGGAAAGCTTATTCCGAAAAACAAAAACAAAAAATCTTATTAAAATACAGACTGACCTATTTGGCAGAAGCCGAAGTAAACTGGTGTGCCGCCTTGGGAACGGTTTTGGCGAATGATGAAGTCGTAAACGGCGTTTCGGAAAGAGGCGGATATCCCGTCGTCCGAAAAAAAATGACACAATGGATGATGCGCATCACTGCGTATGCCGAAAGATTGTTGAAAGACCTTGAGAAAATCGATTGGCCACAGCCGATCAAAGATGCACAATCGTATTGGATTGGAAAGAGCAAAGGAGCTACAGTGAGTTTTGTTCTCCCCCAAGCCTCCTCCAAAGGAGAGGAAACCAATAGACCCGGCTATTTGACCGGAGGTTCAAATTCTCATTTATTGATTGATAAAGCCAAAGAAATGAGAAAAGCCCCGACCAAGGCAGAAGATTTTCTTTGGCAGAATTTGAGAAATAAAAGTTTGGGATATAAAATCAGAAGGCAACATTTGATTGATAACTTTATAGTTGATTTTGTATGCTTATCTAAAGGATTGGTGATTGAAGTGGATGGAGAAATTCATAATCAACAAAAAGAAGAAGACGAAAACCGAACCATGATATTGAATACAAAGGGCTTCAAGGTAATTCGATTTACAAATAAAGAAGTATTGGAGTCATTAGACATGGTTTTAGGAAAAATCAAAATGGAGTTGGAATCACTGCCGGACAGAAGAATTGAGCATAAAACTCTCCCTCCTTTGGAGGGGGTCGAGGGAGAGGAAACTCCCCTCTCCCTCGGAGAGGGGTCGGGGGAGAGGATAGAAGTCTTCACCACCCGTCCCGACACGATTTACGGAGTATCTTACCTTTGTCTTGCGCCCGAGCATCCTTTGGTTATGGACATTACAACCCAAGATAGAAAAGAAGCCGTTCAAGCTTATATTCAACAAACTTCCATGCGTTCTGAACGAGAAAGAATGGCGGATGTGAATAAAATTACCGGAGAATTTACCGGTGCTTATGCGGTTCATCCGCTCACCGGACAGGAAATCCCGATTTGGATTGGGGATTATGTGCTCTCCGGTTATGGAACGGGAGCTGTAATGGCCGTTCCGGCGGGTGATGAGCGAGATTTCAAATTTGCTTCCCACTTCAATTTACCCATTCCGAATATTTTCAAAAACAAAGAAAATGAACTTCCTTTTGTCGAAAAAGAAGGCTTTGAGCTGATCAATTCAGGAGAAATAAACGGTTTGAGCTACAAAGAAGCCACTGAAAAAATTATTTCAATATTAGAAGAAATGAAAATCGGAAAAGGCAAAGTGAATTTCCGTTTGCGGGATGCGGTTTTTTCTCGACAACGCTATTGGGGCGAACCCGTTCCGGTTTATTACAAAAACGGTGTTCCCTATATGATTGATGAAAAATATTTGCCTTTGGTTTTGCCCGAAGTCGATGAATATTTGCCGACCGAAACCGGTGAACCACCCTTGGGCAGAGCAAAAAACTGGGCTTGGGATACTTCTAAAAATGAAATTGTAGAAAACAGTAAGATTGACGGAGAAACTATTTTTCCATTGGAATTGAACACCATGCCGGGTTGGGCAGGAAGTTCCTGGTATTTCCTTCGTTATATGGATGCGAAAAATGAAGAAGAATTTGCCTCCAAAGAAGCCCTGGAATATTGGCAACAAGTGGATTTGTATTTGGGCGGAAGCGAACATGCCACCGGACATTTGCTGTATGCGCGTTTCTGGCAGAAATTCCTTTATGACAGAGGTCTTGTTCCCACCGATGAATTCGCCAATAAACTCATCAATCAGGGAATGATTTTGGGAATGAGTGCGTTTGTGCATCGAGTTAATGAGACCAATCAATTTGTTTCAAAGGGATTGGCGGAACAATACGAAACAACACCCATCCATGTCGATGTAAATCTTTTGAAAGACGGTGGCGATGAATTAGACATTGAAAAATTCAAAGCTTGGCGTGAGGAATATGCCGATGCCGAGTTTATTTTAGAAGATGGAAAATACATTTGTGGTCGCGAAGTCGAGAAAATGTCGAAATCCAAATACAACGTCGTGAATCCCGACGATATCTGTGCGCAATACGGTGCGGACACACTTCGTCTCTACGAAATGTTCCTTGGCCCGATTGAACAATCCAAACCATGGAATACCCAAGGTTTGAGCGGGGTTTATTCCTTTTTGAAAAAATTCTGGAAACTATACCACACTCCCCCTTTGGGATTATTTTCGGCAGAAAATAGAGAGGGGGCATTCTTCCTTTCTGACGAATCGCCGACCAAAGCCGAAATGAAAACTTTGCATCAGATGATTCGAAAGGTGGACGAGGATGTGCAAAATTTTTCATTCAACACTTCGGTTTCCCATTTTATGATTGCGGTAAACGAACTGACCAAGCTGAATTGCAACAAAAAAGCAGTTCTGGAACCTTTGGCGGTTCTGATTTCGCCTTATGCACCACACATTGCAGAAGAATTGTGGCGAAAATCCGGCCATGACCAAAGCATTTCCTTTGCCGAATTCCCGGTGTTTGACGCCAAATGGTTGGTAGAAGACACCAAAGAATATCCGGTTTCATTCAACGGAAAAATGCGTTTCAAATTAGAATTGCCGATGGATTTGAGCAAAGAACAAATTCAGGAAGCCGTGATGGCAGATGCCAGAACCCAAAAGCAATTGGACGGAAGAGTGCCCAAAAATGTAATCATCGTTCCGGGGAAAATCATCAATATAGTGGGGTGAAATCTAATTTTATCTGGGTTTTTTCATTGCAAAAAAAAAGTTTTTTTTCACGGAAAAATTTTGTTTTCGCATCGGATTCCACACATTTTTATTAATTTTATAACTTATGATGTGGAAGTTGTTAGTACTCGGATTTTATTTTCTACCCGGAACAGGAGTATCTGAGGCACAACAGTATAGAATTGAAAACAACAAAGAAAAATTTTCTCTGAATGTTGAAAATTATGGCGGCATCATCATTCTTCCGGTTTCCATCAATGGTTCAAAACCCTTGAATTTCATGTTGGATTCCGGTTCCCCCTACACCATCATCAGCGATATTTCGGTTTTTAATTTTTTCAAACCCAAAGAAGGAGCATTGATAAAAGTTCAGGGATTGGGCAGGGATCGGGCATACTTAGACGCCTATCTTTCCAAAGCCAACACCATCCGGATTGGAAAAGCGGTTTCTAATCGTTCGGACATCATTGTTTTGTTGGCATCGGATTTTGATTTGGGGCAACGTTTTGGCATCCCCATTTACGGGGTCATCGGCTATGATTTGTTCAGAGATTTTGTGGTTGAAATCAATTATTCCAAAGAAAAATTAAAGTTTTATAAGCCGGAATATTTCTACAAAAAAAACAGAACCCGCAGCTATGAAGAAATCCCGATTCAAATAAAAAACAAAAAAGCATACTTGGATACCCAAGCAACCATCAATGGACAGCAAGTCAATTTGCATTTATTGCTCGATACCGGCAGTGCAGAAGCCTTGTGGCTTTACGAAAAAGAGAACAAAATCAATGTTCCGGCAGCCTACATCCATGATTATTTGGGGTATGGATTGAATGGCGACATTTTTGGAAAGCGTTCCAGAATAGCGCATTTGAATTTGGGTGGCAGGGAGATTGAAAACCCGACGGTAACATTTCCCGACAGTCTTTCGGTGTCAGGCATCATCGAAGACGGCAGAGACGGCTCGTTAGGTGCCGAAGTTCTGAAGAGATTCAATACCATCATTGATTACAGAAATCATAAATTATTTCTCAAGAAGAATAGATTTTTCAAGCATCCTTTTCAATACAATCTCGCCGGGTTGGAATTGTATCAGCCTTATTTGGAAATCCCCTATCTATTGGTTAGTTACGTCCGAAAAAATTCACCGGCCGATCACGCCGGACTGCAAGTAGGTGATGTGATTCAGTTCATTGACGGACAGCGGGTGAGCGTTGACAAATCCAATTTAGAATCCGATAAATGGTACCGCAACGAAGATGTCATTCATCTCGAACACAAACCCGCAGAGGCATGGAATTTGATTTCACTGAAAGAAGCAATGGAAATATTCAAATCCAAACCCGGCAGAAGGGTGAGAATCATTTACACAAGAGATGAAAATCCACAAGAAAGAACCGCCGAAATAATTTTACAAAGCCCTATTTAGTACATTTCTTTTTCTAAATTGCACAGCGAATGAACAAAAAGCAACTGAAATACGACAAGGCCTATCTGAAGATGGCCAAAATTTGGGGAGAATTGTCGCACTGCAACCGCAAACAGGTTGGCGCACTGATAGTTAAAGACCGGATGATCATTTCTGACGGCTACAATGGAACCCCTTCGGGATTTGAAAATAAATGCGAAGATGAGGAAGGAATCACCAAGTGGTATGTACTCCACGCAGAAGCCAATGCCATCCTGAAAGTGGCCGCTTCCACCCAAAGTTGCATGGGGGCAACACTCTATATCACCATGTCGCCCTGCCGCGAATGCAGCAAGTTGATTCACCAATCCGGCATACTTAGGGTCGTTTACATGAATGAATACAAAGACAGATCCGGATTGGATTTCCTTGAAAAAGCCCATGTGGAACTGACCCATATCAAACCGGAAGATTTAAAACTTTAATGAGATTATTTTTTAAAATACTGAACGCCATCATGGTTCTCCTGATTCTGCTTTCCATCGGATTTATGTTGGGAAGGAAATATGATGTGGCCATCGATGAAAATGACAAACTCGTCGGTTTGGAATACAGCGGCAATGAACAGAAAATCAGAAGATTGGTTTCTCTGATCAACAGCCAGTATATGGAAGAAGTCAATACGGACAGCTTAGTGGACAACGCCATCAACCAGATCGTCGGACAATTGGATCCGCACAGTACTTATCTGAGTAAAAAGGAAATAGAAAGGGTCAGTGAAGAAATGGGCGGCAGCTTCAAAGGCTTGGGCATAGAAATCAAGGAAATCAATGATACCCTGACCATTACAAGGGTCAAACAAGATGCTCCGGCTTACGGAAAACTCAGAGTCGGCGACCAAATCCTAAAAATCGATACAACCCATGTGGTCGGCACAAACATTGAGAATGGCGCACAGCTGATCAGACAAAACAAAAGTGATGCAGTCAACCTCGGATTGATGCGCAACAAACATTGGGTGGAATATGAAATTCAAAAAGAAAATATCAGCATTCCAAGTGTCACAGCTTATTTTATGATCAATTCCGATTTGGGCTACATCAAACTAATAAGATTTGCCGAACCTTCAGCGGATGAAGTCCATCAGGCGATATTGGATTTAAAAAAACAAGGCATGAAATCATTGGTTTTCGACCTTCGTGGAAATCCCGGCGGTATCATGCGCATCGCAGAACTGATTGCAGATGAATTTCTGAAAAAAAATGAACTAATTGTTTATACCCAAGACAAAGATGAAAAACGGGAATACGTTTACGCAACGAGCAGAGGGGATTTTGAAGAAGGAAAAGTTTATGTGCTGATTGATGAATCTTCGGCGTCCGCAAGTGAAATTGTTGCAGGGGCCTTACAAGATTACGACCGCGCTACCATCGTGGGCAGAAGATCCTTCGGGAAAGGCTTGGTACAAAGGGAAATCGGTTTGGGCGATGGCACGCGGGTGCGACTGACCGTTGCGCATTATTACACCCCTTCCGGGCGTTCCATTCAACGACCCTACGATGAAGGGAAAAAAGTCTATTCAGAGGAACTTTATCGTAGAGTGATGAACGGCGAATTATTCAGCAAAGACAGTATCAAAGTCAATAAAGCGTTGGAATTCAAAGCCCCGTCGGGCAAAATCGTGTATGGCGGCGGCGGAATCATTCCGGATGAATTTGTTCCGGTCGATACCACCAATTTGAAAATGTGGATCAACCAAAACAAATATTCGGATTTGAATCAAAGGTATCTTTTCAAGAAAATCACTGAAAATCAAAACAATCCGCTATGGATGTCAGAAAAATGGTTTGTGAATTTATATGACATCACCCCGATTTATCATGATTTTATTGGGGTGATTGGAATTTCGGACGAACGTGTGAAGGATGAAGAAAAGGAACTGCTGAAAGCTTATCTTCATTCCACGCTTGCGGAAATCCTTTTTGGCGACAAGGCCATGTACAAATTATGGATGCCCGAAGACAATATGATTCAGAAAGTTTTGGAATTGGAAAAAATTAGGAAAGGTGAACTGGAATGAAGCTTTAGCTGAATACAAATCTTATCTGAAACTCGAAAAAAATCTTTCGCAAAATACCATTGAAGCCTACATCCGGGATATCCGAAAATTAGAGGATTTTTCAGAAAACACGCCCTTGACCATCGGTCGCAGCGATGTCAATGAATTCATTTATCAGTATGCCGGACAAAATTATTCCGAACGTTCGCAGGCGCGATTGATTTCTTCCCTGAAAAGTTTTTTTGCCTATTTGCAATGGGAAGAATGGCGGGATGACAATCCTGTGGAATTATTGGAATCCCCGAAATTGCCACAAAAACTGCCCAATGTGCTTTCCGAAGAAGAAATCGACCTGCTGATTGCGCAAATTGACCTGAGCAGACCCGAAGGTGAAAGAAACCGTGCGATTTTAGAAACCCTCTACGGCTGTGGATTGCGGGTCTCCGAACTCACGGAATTGAAAATTTCAGATTTGTTTTTTATGGAAAATTTCATTCGTGTAACAGGCAAAGGAAACAAACAACGGCTGATTCCGATTTCCAATTACACCATCAAAATGATTAATTTTTACAAGGATGAAGTCCGTGTCCACGCCGCTGTTCAAAAGGGGTTTGAGGATCATTTGTTTCTGAACAGACGCGGAAGAAAATTGACGCGGGTGATGATTTTCACCATTATCCGAAATCTGAAAGAAAAAGCGGGTATCAAAAAGAAAATCAGCCCGCATACATTCCGGCATTCCTTCGCCACACATTTGCTGAAACATGGAGCCGACCTTCGTTCCATTCAATTGATGTTAGGCCACGAAAGCATCACGACTACTGAGATTTACACGCATTTAGATGACTCACAGCTGCGTGACACCATACTGCAATTTCATCCGCGAAACCAATGAAATCCCAAATTCGAGGTTTGAGCATCATTATTCAATTTCAAGTCTTACCTTAGCGCAATGGAGCGGATTATTTTGGGGATTGACCCGGGAACGACTGTCATGGGATTTGGATTAATCAAAGTGGAAAAGAACAAACCACAATTACTGCTGTTGGATGAATTAATTCTCCGTAAATACGAATCCCATTCCCTAAGGCTGAAAAGGATTTTTGAAAAAACATTAGCCATCATCGATGAATATCATCCCGATGAATTAGCAATTGAAGCCCCCTTTTACGGCAAAAACGTACAGTCGATGCTCAAACTCGGACGGGCACAAGGTGTGGCTATGGCAGCCGGATTGTACCGTGAAGTGCCGATTACGGAATATTCTCCCAAAAAAATCAAAATGTCCATCACCGGCAATGGAAACGCCTCCAAAGAACAAGTCGCCGGCATGTTGATGCATCTGCTCGGACTGAAGCAAATACCTGATAGATTGGATGCTACCGACGGATTGGCTGCGGCAGTTTGCCATTTCTTCAATGCCGGAAATCTCAATTCCTCGAAAAACTATACCGGTTGGGATGCCTTCCTGAAAGACAATCCGGGGAGAAAAGTTTGAAAATAAAAACCCTGAGTTTTTAATTTTTCCGTACCCAAAAAATCACACCCAATTTCTAATCAAACAATCCGCTCTGTCTGTTGGGATTGTTTTTGCCCAAATGCTGATAAGCTTTCTCGGTGACTTCCCTTCCGCGCGGTGTCCGCATCAGGTAGCCTTCCTGAATCAGATAGGGTTCATAGACTTCTTCCAAGGTTCCAATATTTTCCGAAACCGCTGTGGCAATAGTAGAAATTCCTACCGGACCGCCCTTGAATTTCTCAATGATGGTCAGCAGAATTTTGTTGTCCATTTCATCCAATCCGTTATAATCAACTTTCAATGCAGTCAGGCTGAAATCCGCCATTTTTTTATCGATTTTTCCAGTTCCTTTGATTTGTGCAAAATCCCTTGTCCTTCTGAGCAGCGCATTGGCGATTCGTGGTGTTCCCCTGCTTCTACCGGCGATTTCTATGGCGGCCTCTTCCGAAATTTGCGTATTCATAATCCGCGCACTTCGCTCGATGATAGAACTCAGCAATTCCTGATTGTAATATTGGAATCTGAAATTAATCCCGAACCGCGCCCGCAGCGGTGCCGTCAGCAGCCCCGAACGCGTGGTGGCTCCAATCAACGTAAACGGCTCAAGACCAATTTGTACCGAACGTGCATTGGGCCCCGACTCTATCATGATGTCAATTTTATAATCTTCCATCGCCGAATACAAATATTCCTCAATTACCGGCGACATCCGGTGAATTTCATCGATGAACAAAACATCATTACGTTCGAGATTGGTCAGCAATCCAGCCAAGTCACCGGGTTTGTCCAATACCGGACCGGAAGTTATTTTGATGCCCACGCCCAATTCATTGGCAATGATGTGTGCCAGTGTGGTTTTCCCCAATCCCGGCGGACCGTGCAACAGCACATGGTCAAGGGCTTCTCCGCGAAATTTAGCCGCCTGTACAAATACTTCCAAATTGTCCAAAATATGAGCCTGTCCCGCAAAATCTTTAAAACGCTGCGGACGAACCTGCTCTTCAATGATCAATTCCTCTTCTGAAAAATTCTCTTTATCGGGATTCAAAAAATCTGACATTTTATAATCCGGCTTTTGCTATTTGTGAATACGGACAAAGTTAGTTTTTTTCTTTTTAATGATATGAATCCAGACTATGCCTTAACAAAAAGGATTTCTTCATCCGAATTATTCATTTTTATGTATTTTTGAACCAATCAAATTCATTCTATGATTCAATCTATGACAGGATACGGAAAATCCATCGCCGATTGTTCCGACAAAAAACTGACGGTCGAAATCCGTTCCCTCAACAGTAAAAGTCTTGATTTGAGCTGCCGGATTCCCTATCTGTACCGTGAAAAAGAACTCGATATCCGGAAAATCATTTCCGAAAAACTCCAGCGCGGGAAAGTGGATCTTTTTGTTCAATCTGCCGCCAATGATGACAATAAAAGTCAGGAAATCAATGCAGATGTCATTCGTGCCTATATGAAAGAATTCAAGGAAATCGTACCCGATGCACGTGATGCCGAATTGCTGAACATCGTGATGGGACTGCCTGATGTACTGGAATATACCAACGATGAAATCACAAACAACGAATGGGAACTCATGACCAAAGCCCTGAATGAAGCCATCGAAAATCTAATTCAATTCCGAAGAACCGAAGGCGCAGTATTGGAACAGGATTTCATCCACAGAATTCATAAAATCGAAGAATTACTTAGCGCAGTCGGACCTTTTGAGAAAGAAAGAATTGAGACTTTGAAAGAACGATTCTCCAAAGCCTTGGAAGAGCTGAATCCGGATTATGACAAAAACCGCTATGAACAGGAATTGATTTATTATTTAGAAAAATTAGACATCACCGAAGAAAAAGTCAGGCTAAAAAACCATTGTGATTATTTTTTAGAAACCTTGCGTTCACCGGATTCCGAAGGGAAAAAACTCAATTTCATCTGTCAGGAAATCGGTCGTGAAATCAATACAATGGGTTCAAAATCCAATCATTCTGAAATGCAGAAAATTGTCGTGCAAATGAAAGATGAATTGGAAAAAGTCAAAGAACAGGTTTTAAATATTCTTTAAAATTAATTCGAAAAATTATCATAACCCTTGAAAAAAGCCCCTACAAAAAAGCTTATCATCATTTCCGCGCCCTCCGGTGCCGGAAAAACCACTTTGGTGAAATCCCTGCTCCAAAACATTGACAACTTAGAATTTTCCGTTTCTTGCGCTACCCGAAAACCGAGAAACAATGAGGTCGATGGGCGGGATTATTATTTTATTTCCGTTCAGGAGTTTCAACAAAAAATTGCAAAAGATGAATTCGCCGAATGGGAAGAAGTCTATCCGGATAATTTCTATGGTACATTGAATTCGGAAATCCGAAGAATCTGGAACAAAGGAAAATCCGTCATCTTTGACATTGATGTAGTTGGAGGGCTTAATCTGAAAAAAAAATATCCTGACAATTCCTTGTCGGTTTTCATCCAGCCCCCCAATGTCAAAGAATTAGAAAAAAGACTCAGAAACCGGCAGACAGAAAACGATGAAAAACTGAAGATGCGGATTGAAAAAGCAGAACATGAACTCAGTTTCGCTTCGCAGTTTGATCGGGTCATAGTCAATGATGATTTGAAGAAAAGTGAAGCAGAGATCAAAGAAATCGTAACCGAATTTCTGAACAAACATTAATGTCTCACTAACAAAATGAATGTCAATGCCGGACAATTTTATTTCCATCCTTAATCCGGCTTTGAAAAAGCATCATCAAATTTTGGATATTTAACTTTTAAAATCGAATTCTGATGTGGTTTACTTGTAAACCAGATGTATTTTTATAACTTTGAACCCTTAAAAATAACACTTGCCCGATTAGAGCATCCAAAAGCAAAATCTAACATTATGATTGATGTGAAAAAACTAAGCCCCGGGGATTTAAAAGACAACCCCGTACTTGGCCAAATGGGTCAATACAACCATGAACAACTCTTATTTTGCAATGACAACGAAACCGGCCTGAAAGCCATTATCGCCGTCCATAACACCACACTCGGCCCCGCTTTAGGAGGAACGAGAATGTGGATGTATAATAATGAAATGGAAGCACTCAATGACGTGCTTCGCCTTTCAAGGGGAATGACTTACAAGAATTCCATTTCAGGTCTCGACCTCGGTGGTGGAAAAGCCGTAATCATCGGGGATTCAAAAACGATGAAATCCGAAGCTTTTTTCCGCAGATACGGCCGTTTTGTAGATAGTCTGAATGGGATTTACATCACCGCCGAAGACGTAGGAACCAGCACACAGGACATGGTTTGGGTACATGAAGAAACCAATCATGTATGCGGGCTTCCCGGAAAAAGTGGCGACCCCTCTCCCATTACTGCACTTGGCGTGTATGTGGGTATGAAAGCCTGTGCGAAACTCCAATACGGCAACGACAGTTTGTCTGGTAAAAAAGTAGCAGTACAAGGTGCAGGACACGTCGGACAATACTTGATGAAACATCTGCACGATGAAAACGCAGAAATTTTCGTAACCGATATCGACAAAGACGCTTTGAAAAAAGCAGTGGATAATTTTGGTGCCAAAGTCGTTGGAATTGATGAAATCTATGACATCGACATGGACATTTACGCACCTTGCGCATTGGGAGCCACAGTCAATGATGACACGCTTTCGCGACTGAAATGTGCCATCATCGCCGGTTCTGCCAACAATCAATTGTTGGACGAAAATATTCACGGCAAAGCGGTACTGGAAAAAGGAATCATTTATGCGCCGGATTATGCAATCAATGCAGGCGGCGTAATCAATGTTTACGCTGAAGTCAAAGGTTTTTCACCGGAATGGGGATTGGAAAAAGCAAAAGAAATCTATGACACGGTATATCAAATTATTAAAAGATCTACCGATGAAAAGATTCCGGCTTATGCCATCGCCAATAAAATGGCTGAAGAAAGAATCGAAGCCGCCATGAAGAAATAATCTGAAAATAAGTTTACATCAAAATCCCGGTGAGTCAAAATGAATTGCCGGGATTTTTTTATAAACACAATTCCACATAAGTGTCTATCAAATAAGGAAAGAGCCGAATTGAATTTTGTTTCTGAGCCATCCGAAATTTCTATTCGTAAAACAAGTTTAGCTCGGTATATCCAATATTGTATCTTTACCGATTCATTTCAAAACCGTGTTGGGATTCAGATACTGCTTCATATTGCTCACATTCTCAATTTGCCTGTCCACAACAGCGCAGACAAGGGAAGAATGCGACCAAATGATTCAGGAAGGTGTGGAACAATTGCATCTGAGAAATCATTCCAAATCCTTGGAAATCCTTACTTTGGTCAAAGCCACAGCCAAGGAAAATCAATGGTTCAAACAGGAATTCCTGGCGGTAAACAACATCGGCGTGAATTATTATTTGATGCTCGATTATGGCGAAGCCCTTGACAATTATCTCGATGCTTATAAAATCGCAATCAAGGATTTGGAGAGCAAATATGAAATGATTGTGCTGAACAATATCGCCATTCTTTATTCCAAAGAAAAACAATTTGAGAAAGCGGAAGAATATTTCAAAAAAGCTTATGACATTGCCGTAGAAAACAATGATTCCCTGAAAATAGGGCTTTATACCGTAAATCTTGCCACCCAAGCCAATGAGCAAAATGAAATAAACAAAGCCGAAGCCTATCTAAACACAGCTTCCCGCTATCCAAACAATGATCCATTGGTATTCTATCAGGCCAAAATCACCCATGCCCAACTCCTGATTTTGAAAGAGGATTTTGAAAATGCAAAAAAAATCCTCTATGAAGTCCTGCCGGAACTCAATTCTCCGGAATTAAGCGAACTACGGATTGCAAGCTATATGTTGCTTTCTTCGGTTTATAAATGTGAAAATGAAATTGAAAACGCCATCAAATACGCAAACCGCGCCATCTCAGACCGGCAGTCGAGCATTGAAAACAAGATTGAAGCTTATGAAAAATTGGCCGAAATTTATCGGTCTTCAGCACGAAATGAACTTGCTTTTCAATACAAAGATTCCATGATGTGGGCCAAAGATTCACTGAATCAGGTCAAAAACGGAAAATTATTTGAAAACAGCCGGATAAAATTTGAATTGCAAAATTATCAGCAAAAACTTTCGGAAAGTCAAAAACGCCTGAATGCAGAAAGAAAATTGTTTTACACGATTATTGATGGAATTATCGCATTGATACTGATTACATTATGGGCAATCCGAAATCATTATGTGAAATTAAGACAACGAAAAATCATTGCAGAAAACAACCAAAAAATTGCAGAATTGGAGTTGGAAATGGAAAAAAGCGATAAGCTGATTCTGGAACAAAAACTCGGCGAACAAAGCACACGTGCAATGTTAGAAAAAGAAAGATTCAAAAACGAAATCGAAGCCAAAAACCGACAACTCGCTTCCAAAGCACTTACCATTTCGGCAAGAAATGAACTGCTGGAGAACATCATCGAAGCACTTTCCCGGGAATCGGAAATTCGTGGAAATGAGAATCTGAGAAAAAGAATTTTTGAACTGAAAAACCACTTGAAAAAAGAATCGGAATGGGATGAGTTTTTTATGCATTTTGAAGAGACCAACTACGGCTTCCTTTCTTCGCTTAAAGAAAAACACAATGATCTTACTTCCAATGATATCCGTTTTCTATCCTATCTCTATATGAACTTATCCACCAAAGAGATTTCATCCCTGCTGAATATCACGGTGGAAGCTTGTAGAAAGCGAAAAGAGCGAATCATCAAGAAAATGAATCTGCCGGAAGAAACCAATTTATATGATTATCTATCAAGTTTTTAGAGAATATGTCACGCTTTTTCCAAAAGGAAGTCGTGTTATTTCTTTCATTTTTTTTGGGTATAAATGAGATTGTTTCGAATTTGCAGTACAATTTCATAATCCAAATACAATGAAAAATTTTACAATTGCTTTTTTAATCTGCTTTTTCCTTGCACCTCATTTAATAAAAGCACAATTTGAAAACATCGGTTCCAACGAGTTTGGTCGGATTTTCGGCGTTAACTATGACCGAACCATTGAAAACAAATTGTATGCGCATACGCTCGTGAATCACATTCTGACTTCGGACGACAACGGACAAACCTGGTCTGTTTTTTATGCGATTCCGGATGGTTCCTTTACTTCCTTGCAAAATAACCTGAAAACTTTTCAGGACAATAAGCTTACCTATTATATTCGTTCAGGTGTCCCGCAAACCGGTCGTTCGGTTTTCATGTTGAATACGGAAACCCGTGAAATCGAACAGCAATACACCCCGCCGATGCCCGATCCCAATGCGGATGACAACTGGGTTTCTTCCTACAGCATTTTCGAATCAGACCCCAATTTTGCAATGATTGCAGTGGGCTATTCCATCGGAATGAATAATTATGAAAAGGTATTCTATACCACCGATGCCGGTGATTCCTGGAGCCAGATTTATTACACAGTTCCCAATCTCAACATTTTTACCGGAGAAGTTGCCATTGACCCTATAAATCCCGAAAAACTATTTATTACCCGCGGCAACGGAAATACTGACACAGACGGAGGATTGTTGATTTCTGAAGACGGCGGTCAAAACTGGACTGAGAAAATTGCTGGAATCGTACTGCAACCCATTACTTTTCACCCTGATAACCCGGACGAAATCTGGGTAGGAACCGGAATCAGTTTTGGCGCATATCCCGAAAATCTTTACAAATCAACGGATGGCGGAGAAAACTGGGAAATTGTAAACATTAGCTGGACTGATTATTTGTTGGATAACATCAACGCAATTCAATTCAATCCTTCGGATCCTGCCAACATCCTTGTTTTGGAAGACAATGAAGTAGCAATTTCAAATGATGGCGGAGAAAATTGGGAAGTCCATGTGTATGAAGATGCTTCCGACAATCCGGATTTTTATTATTACGGCCTGGATGCTTCTTTCAATCCCTTCAATGAAAATGAAGTATTCATTTCCGCCAATTATTATCCCATGTTTTCCACCGATCGTGGTGCTACGATGGAACGTGTGAAAACGCCTTATTTCATTTCGGACGGCAATATTCATTATTACGACCATGGCGATGAAGCGCATTTGTATTATGGCGTTCAATTCGGATTTGTCCATCAAAATGTGTTAACCGGTGAAGAGAATGCATACAACATTCTGCCCATCAATTATGTAACCAATAATTCCGGTACCGTTGTGATTCCTATCGAAAATCAGCCGGGAAGAGTATTTACTTATTACGGTGGTTTTATCGGCTTTAATTTATATGTGAGCGATGACCACGGCGCAACGCAAAATTCAATTTATAATAATTTCTCAAACAGCCTGAACGATTTAGAAGCCGTACCCGGCGAAACAGATAAAATTTGGGCTTCATTATCATTTTTCGACGAAAATCCAGAGATCTTAAATTTGGATTTTTCCGATATGTATAATGTGCAAGTGAATCCCCTTAACCTACCTAATTCTCCGGGAATTGTAAAAGATTTACTTTTCCCGGATGCAAACCCGCAGCATGTCATCGCTGTCAGAGGCAGTCGTGTGCATGAAACAACCGATGGCGGCACTTCCTGGACAAGTATCAGCAACGGCCTGGAAAGTTTAGATATCAATTCAGATATGATTTTCAAATTGGTGCAAAATCCACTGGATTCACAGCAATTAACCATCGCATCAACCCAAGGAATTTTCACCAGCGCTGATGCCGGACAAAATTGGAATCAATTGTCAGGAACGATTGTACACAATATAAAGCATTCCACTGAAAATGAAGGTCATATCATTGCCGCTACGCACAGTTCTCTCGGAACTGGTTTCCATCTGATTTACTCAAAAGACGGCGGTGAAACTTGGGAATCGGTTGAGGATGATTTGTACATGCCGTTGCAATCCGGAAATGTATATTCTTCTACCGATTTTCATTTCGACGGAGATTTTGCAGACATCTATATCGGAACTGCGGGGCTCGGAGTTTTGAAGTACCAATTGGACCTGACAACGATGGGCATCAGCGAACCCGAGATTGTCGGTAATACCTTTGTGATTTATCCGAATCCGGCTTCAGACGTAATAAATATCGCTACAAAAGAGAAAGTCAAATCCGTGGAAATTTACAGCCTGAACGGACAAAAAATCATGCATACCCATGCCGCTGAAATCAATGTTTCTCATTTGTCAAAAGGAGTTTACATATTAAAAATCCATTTGGAAAACGGGAAAGTAAAAACCGAAAAATTCATCAAAAAATAGTTTCAATAAATAAGTTTGAATTCTTTAAACATTTCGCCCGGATGATTTATCCGGGCGATTTATTTTGATGCTTTTTCAAATACGATAATTTAAAATTTTTCGTTTCAATTCAATAACACATACGCAATCTGTTTAACCCTGAATATTTAACATATAAAAATTTTTATTTCGAGGATGATTTATGAAGCGTTCACATTGACAAACCGAAACTTTGTTCGAAAACCCGTTTTTTGAAATATTGTTTTTGGAAAATATTTGAAACATAATTTCTTTCGATGAAAGCCGGAGTTACCTGCTTAAGTCTTAATTTTGCCCAATTCTTCATTTCATCAAAGAAATTTGTTAAGTTTGTTACAATAAAACGAATCATTTTAGTTACAAACAAATGAAAATGAGGGATTTTAATTTGAAGCCGGTTAAAATTTGTACCGAAAAGTACATTTTTCCTCCGGAATTTGGTTTTTTATCGCGGTTTTAAGGCACGCATAACAAAAACAAAACAACAAAAAGTATTGAAAAAAGCACTGATAATACAAAATAAAGGGATCGAGGAAGTTCTTTTGTCATCGGTCATTGCCCAGAATCTGAAATCCATCTACAAAGGGGTTCAGATTCACTTCTTCTGTGCGGAATCAGCCAAACCGGTACTGGAACACAATCCTTTTATTGACCGGATTATTTCCTTTCAAAACAATGGGCTAAAAGAAATTTCCAATCTTAGTTATTACGGCAATCTGGTGCGTGATGAGAAATACGATATCGTATTGGATTCCAGTTCTAAACTGCGAAGCAGGTTCATTACCCTCAAATCCAGAGCGGAAAGAAGAATCGGTTACAACCGCCCGTTTTTCAAACATATTTATACCGATTTGGTGGGGAAAAAGAATATTTCTTCTTCCAACGGTCAATTCGGCGCAGTGGACAATCAAAATGAACTGCTGAAACCCCTGCTCGCCGAACCCATTAAATTTCATACGCAACCAAAAGTCTATCTCACTGAAAGCGAAAAAGAAGAAGGGCTTGGAATCTACAAGAAAATGGGGATAGATTTCTCTAAGAAAACACTGATTATTGGTGTTTTGGGAAGTCAAAAAGAAAATTCATGGCCCGTTGAATACATGGTCAAATTGATCAATCACATCCGGGATTATTACGATTTCAACCTGATTCTGAATTATCATCCGAATCAACAAGCTGCCGTCAAAAAAATCATGAGCCGGATTCATAAAAAAGACCGCACTTTTCTGTATATGGAAGATGATGATTTCCGCGGATTTCTGAAAATCCTATACCACAGCGACGGATTTCTGGGCAATGAAGGAACGGCGGTTTGTCTGGCCAAAGCCTTGGAACTCCCAACTTTTAGCATTTATCCGCCATTTAAATTTCCTGAAGGATGGGTCAAAGCAGAGAATCACCAAAAACACATGACCGTACACTTCAGAGATTTGGATCAACGAACAGTGGATGGAAAATCGACCAAGGAACTCATTAAAAACTCACCGACACTTTATAAAAAACTGACCTACGATTATGTCAGAAAAGAAGCCGATAAATTTTTGCAAAACAACCTGGGACGCGGAAATCTGCCGGAAGGAATGAATGTTCAATTGCCGAAAATTTCCGCCTTGTTGATTACTTTCAACGAAGAAAGAAATATCAAAAAATACATCGAAGAAGCTTCCCATTATGCGGATGAAATCATCATCGTGGACTCGGAAAGCACTGACCGCACAAAAAGTATTGCGGAAAAATACAATCGCGTAAAATTTATCACCCGTAAATTCGATAATTTCACAGACCAACGAAACTTTGCCATTGAACAAGCTAAGAATGAATGGATTACATTCTATGATGCCGACGAAAGAATTCCAAAATCATTGATCAATGAGATGATTGATGAGGTTTGCAAGAATGAAGCGGACACTTTTTTCGTGTATCGTCGCTTTTACTTTATGGACAAATACATCAAACACACCGGCTGGCAAAACGATAAAGTCGCACGTTTGTTCAAAAAGTCCAAAAACCGATTCGGCGGCGGACGATTGGTACATGAACAAATTGTTAGCAAAGGGAAAGTGAAGTTTCTACAGAATAAATTAGACCATTATTCTTATTTTTCCATCGAAGAATACGACCGAAAGCTCACGCAGTATTCTCAGCTCACAGCCCGAGAATTGTTCAAGAAAGGGCTGAAACCCAATCTGTTCCATTTCTGGGTGAAACCCTGGTTCCGTTTTGTTCACCATTATTTCCTTCGATATGGAATGCTTGACGGCAGAGAAGGCTACATCATTTCCAAACTTCACGCCCACTCTGTTTTTAAGCGTTATTTGTTTCTCGCAAAAATGTGGGAAAACGACAAAAGAGAAAAAAAAGAAAAATCAAACCACAACCATAAACCGGATTAAAATACAATGAAAGCATACGTTTTTCCCGGACAGGGAGCACAATTTACCGGAATGGGAAAGAATCTTTATGACAATTTCCCACAAGCCAAAGAGATGTTTCAAAACGCAGATGATATTTTGGGATTTGAAATTTCCAAAATCATGTTTGAGGGCAGCGTTGATGAATTGAAACAAACCAATGTAACCCAGCCTGTAGTCTTTCTGCATTCCGTCATCATGGCCAAAACGCTGGAGGACTTCCAACCAGATATGGCTGTCGGTCATTCATTGGGTGAATTTTCGGCTTTGGTGGCAAGTGGCGCCATGTCTTTCGAGTCCGGCTTGGATTTGGTACACCGCCGCGCAGTAGCCATGCAGAAAGCTTGTGAAATGAAGCCGGGGACGATGGCTGCCATACTCGGATTGGAAGATGAAATCGTAGAAAAAATTTGCGCTGAAACTGACGGAATCGTTGTTCCGGCCAATTACAATTGTCCGGGACAATTGGTGATTTCCGGTGAATTTTCTGCGGTGGAAAGTGCCTGCGAAAAACTCAAGGAAGCCGGTGCCAGAAGAGCATTGATACTTCAAGTTGGGGGAGCGTTTCACTCGCCTTTGATGAAACCAGCAGAAGATGAACTGGCGGAAGCTATTCACCAAACGGAATTTAAAAAACCCGTTTGTCCGATTTATCAAAATGTCAGTACCCACGGAGAAACCGACCCGGAAGAAATCAAGAAAAACCTTTTGGCACAACTGACTTCATCGGTACGCTGGACACAATCCATCCGAAATATGCTCACGGATGGTGCCAAAGAATTCGTTGAAGTCGGACCGGGAAATACCCTTCAGGGATTGATCAAAAAAATTGACAAAGAAGTAATTATCGGCTCAGCCGCGTCTTGAAAATCAATTTCAAAATTTCATAGCATTGCAAGTCTTCAAAGCCAACGGCAAATTATTGATTTCAGGAGAATATGCCGTTATTGATGGTGCCTTGGCTTTGGCGGTGCCTGTCAAGAAAGGGCAAATTTTAAAAGTGGATTTTTCAGATGCGAAAGCCGATTCTCCGAAACTTTTTTGGAAAGCTTTTTTGGATAGCGGAGAACTTTGGTTTCAAGCCGAATTCCATTTAAATCCTTTAAAATTAATTGATTACACAGGTGAAATTCCCGCCAAAAAATTACTGGACTTGTTCAAAATAATCGCAGAGTTACAACCGGCATTTTTTCAAAATCAAACACAAAGTATCCATTGTTCCACGTTTTTAGAATTTCCAAAAGAATGGGGCTTGGGAAGCAGTTCTACTTTGATTTCCCTGTTGTCGCAATGGACTGGCGCAGATGCTTTTTCTTTGAATCAAAAATCCTTCAATACCAGTGGTTACGACGTGGCCTGCGCTTCTGCCGATTCGCCAATTTTATACAAAAATACAGCCGCCGGAAGGGAAATTATTCCCGTTAAATTTCAACCGGATTTTTTGGATTGTTTGCATTTGGTTTATTTGAATGAAAAACAAGATACACAAAATAGTGTTCAAAAAAATTACCGAAGTTTACCGAAGGATTTTCAATGGATTCAATGGATTCAAGGGATTTCTGAAATTACACGTGAAATATTGAAGGCGAAAACTTTGGATGAATTTGAAGCATTGATCAATCAACATGAAATGCTCATCGCCGGGAAATTGAATTTACCAAGGGTGAAAGATTTATATTTTCCGGATTTTACGGGCAGTGTAAAAAGCTTGGGTGCATGGGGCGGAGATTTTGTGTTAATCACGGAAAGAAAAGGGTTTGAAACCTATTTTAATTCCATGGGGTATTCAACCATTTTTCCTTTCAGAGATTTACTAATTCAGTAAATCTTTCATGGCCGTATCTAAGTTTTCAAATTGGAATCCGAATCCGGAATTCTTTATTTTCTCATTGGAAACCGCACTGCCTTTCAACATAATAGAAGCCGTTTCTCCAAAAATTAATTGCAGCAAAATGGCAGGGGTATTAGGCAAAAATATTCTTTTGCCCAAAGCCTTTACAAAGCTTTCTGTAAATTGTTTTGAAGTAACGATTTCTGTTGCCACTGCGTTGAATGCGCCTTCAAGTTTCTCATTTTGAAGCAAAAACAAATACAATTCAGCCAGGTCGTCGAGGTGAATCCAAGGAACAATTTGCTGCCCCGAACCAAGCGGTGAAATGAAACTGAATTTCGCCGGCGGCAGGATGGATTTCAGCATACCGCCATCAGGAGAAAGCACCACCCCCGTTCTGACACTGCATACCCGGCAACCGATAGATTCAAATTGTTTTGCAGCTGCTTCCCACGCAGCACACAGATTTCCCAGAAAATCAGTAGCATGCGGGTCTTCTTCCGTAAAAACTTTTGAAGTCGTCGCTGTTCCGTAATAATTTACCCCTGAGGCAGTGATGAATTTTTTCAGCGGACAGCCTGTTTTTTTAACTGTTTCAAACAACAAATTAGCAGATAGAACCCTGCTCTCATAAAGTATTTTTTTGTAGGAATTTGTCCATCTTTTGGAAATACTTGCACCTGCAAGGTGAATAATTACATCTAAATTTTCAAAAGCAGCTTCATCAATCTCCTTTTTCGCAGGATTCCAATAAAAATATTCAGAAGATTTTCTTTGGGACAATATTCTTACATCGAAATTATTTTCCCGTAGTTTATTGGTCAAATGCCTGCCCACCAAGCCGGTACCTCCGGTAATCAGTACTGTTTTCATTGATTCCAATTTAATGAATAAAAGTGATTTTAAACTTGCGCTCTTTGCCTTACGGCTTCATAAATACAGATGGCGGCGGCATTGCTCACATTCAGCGAATCAATTTTGCCGTACATGGGAATTTTTATCAGCTGATCTGAATGTTCTCCCCAAAAATCAGAAAGTCCAAATGCTTCCGTTCCAAACACCAAAGCCGTGGGTTGCCTGAAATCTGCTTGATACAAATTCAGAGAATCCTCCCTCAGAAAAGTTGAAAAGATTTGAATATTGTTTGTTTTCAGCCAGTTTAGAACATCTTCTTTTTCGCCCAAGGCAATTTGATTGAAAAAAACAGTTCCTATGCTGCTGCGGATTACATTCGGATTGTAAATATCTGTCAATGAGTCGCAAACTATCAACAAATCAACGCCGGCGCCGTCGCAGGTTCTCAAGGCAGCACCCAGATTTCCCGGTTTTTCTACGGCTTCCAGAATCACAATCAGCGGATTTTCAGGCAATTTGACTTCTTCCAACATATGATTTCGGGTTCGATAAACACCAATAATTCCGCCGGTTGTTCCACGGTAAGCGATTTTTTCAAACACAGTTTTTGAAATATTGAAAACCGGTTTATTGCCGGTAGGAAAAGTATTTTGGAGAATGGTTTCACAGATGTAATAAGCCTCAGCCTCATATCCGGCTTCTGATGCGATTTGATTTTCTTTGCCTCCTTCCACTACAAAAAGCTGCTGAAGCTTTCTTTCACGCGATTTCTGCTGTAATTTCAGCAAGTTTTTAATTCTTGGGTTCTGAACGCTTTCAATCAGCATAAATCGAAATCATTGAGTATTTACAGATTCATTTTGTCCGATGAATTTTAGTTTCAGCAATTTTTCTGCAATCTGAACGGCATTGGTTGCAGCTCCTTTTCTGAGATTATCTGCCACAATCCACATATTCAACGCATTGGGACGGGTAGTGTCTCTTCGAATCCGACCGACAAAAACATCATCCTTCCCTTCTGCATAAATCGGCATGGGATAAGTGTTGGTGTCGGGATTGTCCTGCACCACAATGCCGGGGGTTCGCCGCAGAATTTTTCGGATTTCGGCTTCTTCAAAGGGTTTTGCAAATTCTAAATTCACTGATTCCGAATGTCCGCCCTGTACCGGAACCCGAACAGCTGTCGCAGTAACCGCCAAATCCGGTTTTTGTAGGATTTTTTGAGATTCGTTAACCAATTTCATCTCTTCTTTGGTATAACCCGAATCTTCGAAAACATCACAATGTGGCAAGGCATTTTTGAAAATCGGATAAGGATATTTCATTTTGGGATTGCTGCCAGAGATTTCTCCTTCCAATTGCTCCACAGCATCTTTTCCTGTTCCGGTAACCGATTGATAAGTGGAAACAATAACTCTGCGGAGGTCATATTTTTTGTCCAATGGATAAAGTGTCATGACTAACTGTATGGTCGAACAATTGGGATTCGCTATGATTTTATCATCTTCTTTCAAAAGATAACCATTGATTTCAGGAACAATCAGCGGGATTTCCGGCTCCATTCTCCATGCCGAAGAATTGTCAATTACTGTTGTGCCGTTTTTTGCAAATTCCGGAGCCCATTCTCTGGAAACATTTCCACCTGCTGAAAACAAAGCGATTGCCGGTTTTTTTCCGATGGCATCCTGCATGGACATAATCTTGATTTTCTCTCCTTTGAAAACGATTTCTTGTCCCACAGATTTTTCAGAAGCTACAGGTAGCAATTCGGAAACAGGAAATTTTCGCTCTTCCAACGCTTTCAGCATGATTTGACCTACCATTCCTGTAACACCGACTACAGCTACTTTCATTGTTCAAAAATTTTCTCAAATTTATTAAATTTAAATCTGTTTTCATGAATTTGTTTGTGTCAGAATATTGGGTAAAAGAAATTAAATTTCAACCTCATTTTTACAATTCTAAAAGCAATTTCTTTAAAATTTAATGTATTTATGATTTTATCCAAGTGAATTCCACTGTTTTCATGATATTAACTTGAATTTCTTTCCTTTTGTATCTTAACTTTGCAGTCGTATGAAACTCATTCGATTCTTTTTGATTTTCATTTCCCTGATGTTTGTTCAGCTCCATGCTTTTGCACAAGAAAAACGTCCAAAGGTCGGATTGGTGCTTAGTGGCGGCGGTGCCAAGGGTTATGCGCATATTGGAGTCCTCAAAGAGATAGAAAAAGCAGGCGTGAAGATTGATTATATCGGCGGCACGAGTATCGGTGCTATCATCGGCGGTTTGTATGCTTCGGGATATACAGCGGATGAATTAGAGAAAATCATGTACTCCCTTGACTTGAGCAGTATTATTCTAAATGACAAATCCAGAAAGGAGTTACCGCTTTTTGACAAAACTTATCGTGAGAAATATATTTTAGAGCTTCCATTTGACAATTTCAAACTGAATTTTCCCAACGCTTTATCGAGCGGGCAAGGAATTTCTGATGAACTGACTTATCTATTCCGGCATGTGCATGATGTATCGGATTTCAATGAATTGCCCATCCCTTTTATGTGTGTTGCCACCAATCTTGAAACCGGCGAATCTACGGCTTTTCATGAGGGATATCTACCGAGAGTTACCATGGCAAGCGGAGCATATCCCACTCTTTTTGAACCAGTTAATATCAATGGCATTTTATATATTGACGGTGGGGTTAAAAATAATTATCCCGTTCAGGAAGTGATTGATATGGGTGCTGATTACATCATCGGCGTGGATATTCAGGAAGGATTGCTGCATCAGGATGAAATCAGTTCCGCAACTGCGATTATCGAACAGATTATCACTTATGATATTGCAAGAAAATCATCGGAGCAAAGCAAATTAGTGGATTTGAATATACAACCTAATTTGAAGGGATTTACGGTAACGAGTTTTGAATCAAAAGATGACATCATCAAAGCCGGTGAAGAAGCCGGCTCCAGGGTTTTCAGTCAGTTGCAGGAAATAGCGAAAGCACAGGGAAATCCTGAATTGAAAAAACCGTTGGAAATTCCAGATGAATACATTCTTATTACAGGACTGGAAGTGAATGCCATGCGTGATTTCAGCTCATCATACGTTCAGGGAAAAATCGGAATCAGAACACCGGAACTGACCAATTACAAATCCATCAGACAAGGCATCAAAACCCTTTATTCTTCCGGAAATTTCAGCAAAGTTTATTACAAAATAACCCAAAACGAAGCTGGACATAAAACCTTGTCTGTACATGCCATTGAAAATCCGACCAAGCAATCACTGCGATTTGGGCTGCATTATGATGATTTGTATAAAACCGGTTTGCTTTTGAATTTCAACAGCAAGCATGTTTTGTTCAAAAACTCCATTCTGTCCGCAGATTTAATTTTGGGCGACTTTCCCAGATACAACCTCAACTACTTTGTTGACAATGGTTTATATCCGGGATTTGGAGTTTTTTCGGGTTATAAAAACTTCAAAGCCAATCTTCCTTTGAGAAACTGGGAAGAAACCAACAATGAGGTTTCATTTAATTACAGTTTCAAAGAATTTTTAAACCAGATTTATTTTCAATCCACATTGTCAGAGAAGTATGCCATCGGCGGAGGTCTTGAGCATCAATATATTTCCATCAAAACTGATAATTTAACGATGTCAAGTCCATATAAATCACTTGAAAACAGCTATTTTCTAAATTTATTCGGATACTTAAAAATCGATAATCTGGACAATCCGAATTTCCCAAAAAACGGAATCAAGATTGACGGGGTTTTCAAACATTTTCTGGCTTCCAACACCAATGATTTTGAAAGAAATTCATTTGTCAACCTAAATTTTGAAGGCAATAAATCAGCCAATGCATGGTTGACATTTACAGGTTTCGGTCAATTTGGGTTTTATTTTTCCAAAAATGTTCCTGAATCTCAGAAATTTCTTTTGGGAGGATTTGTGGAGCAAAACTTCATGAATTATTCCCGGTTCTATGGTTTGCCTTTCCTGAGCGATTCGGGCAGTTTTCTTTTGACTGTGGGCGGAAGGATGAAAGCCAATATTCTCAAGAATCATTATCTGTCAGCTTTTGCCAACTTCTCAAACATCACCGATACATTTGATACCTTACGTTTTTGGGATTATCATTACTCTGGTTTGGGTATTGGTTATGGGTATGACAGTCCTTTGGGGCCGATTTCCTGTTTGTGGACTTATTCGCCAAACACAAATAAGGGCTTATTCAATGTTTCTCTCGGATTTTGGTTTTAAATTTGCAGCATGTTAATGTTTTTCTACGAAACCGATTTCAAAATCGAGAAAGAAGAAGTTTGGAAAAATTGGTTAAAGTTTGCCGCCAAAGCTGAAGGGTTTGAAATAGACAACATCAATTATGTTTTTTGTGGTGATGATGATTTGTTACGAATCAATACTGAATTTTTGAATCATGATTATTATACGGATGTCATCGGATTTCAATTCAGCGAAGGAAAAAACTTGTCAGGAGATATTTATGTCAGCATCGACAGGGTGAAAGACAATGCGCTCAAAAACAATGTCAAGCTGCATGAAGAATTGGCCAGGGTCATGATTCACGGTATTTTACATTTCATGAATTACAAGGACAAAACCGAGGAAGAAACGGCAGAAATGAGAAAATCCGAAAATCGTTATTTGGCTTTTTTCGACGAAATCAATTAATGTTCCACGTGGAACAATGAAATAAATACAATATGTTTTTAAATGATTATGATGTAATTGTAGTGGGTGCCGGCCATGCTGGTTCTGAGGCAGCATACGCAGCAGCCAAAATGGGGTCAAAAACATTATTGATTACAATGAACCTTCAGGTCATCGCACAAATGTCCTGCAATCCAGCAATGGGTGGAATTGCAAAAGGGCAAATCGTTCGGGAAATTGATGCAATGGGCGGCATGTCGGGAATCATAACCGACAAAACCATGATTCAATTCAGGATGCTCAATAAATCCAAAGGACCTGCCATGTGGAGTCCGAGAGCCCAGTCAGACCGGATGCTTTTTTCACAAGAATGGCGGAATGCATTAGAGGCAAATCCCAATGTGGATTTCTTTCAGGACATGGTAACCGCCGTCCTAGTCGAAGGCAATAAAGTGGTTGGCGTAAAAACCGGAATGGGTATGGAAATCCACTCCAAAGCTGTGATTTTAACGAATGGAACCTTTCTGAATGGTTTGATTCACGTCGGAGAAAAACAATTTGGCGGAGGAAGGATGGGGGAGAAAGCTGCCAAAGGGATTACTGAACAACTCATGGAACTCGGTTTTGAATCCGGCAGAATGAAGACCGGAACGCCCCCAAGAGTAGATGGAAGAACCATTGATTTCTCAAAAATGGAAGAACAAAAAGGGGATGAAATTCCACAATCTTTTTCGTTTTTGGAAACGCAAAAAATGAATAAACAAAGAAGCTGCTGGATAACTTACACCAACCCGAAAGTACATGATTTGCTGCGTGAAGGATTTGATCGTTCGCCGATGTTTAATGGTGCCATCAAAAGCACAGGCCCACGATATTGTCCGTCGATTGAAGATAAAATCAATAGATTCGCTGAACGGGAAAGACATCAAATTTTTGCAGAACCCGAAGGTTGGCACACCATAGAATATTACATCAACGGCTTTTCCACTTCATTGCCTGAAGACATACAAGCCATCGCACTGCGTGCGGTTCCGGGATTTGAAAACGTGAAATTCTTTCGTCCCGGATACGCCATTGAATACGATTATTTCCCACCAAATCAGATTAAACACACCTTGGAAACCAAAATTCTGGAAAATCTGTATTTTGCAGGTCAAATCAATGGCACGACGGGTTATGAAGAAGCAGCCTGCCAAGGATTGATGGCTGGAATGAATGCGCATTTAAAAATCAATGAAAAAGAACCTTTGGTTTTAAAAAGAAACGAAGCTTATATTGGTGTATTAATCGACGATTTAATCACCAAAGGCACGGATGAACCCTACAGAATGTTTACTTCCAGAGCAGAATACAGAATCATTCTCAGACAGGACAATGCCGATGAAAGACTGACTGCCTTATCCCATACAGCAGGTTTGGCTTCCGATGAAAGAATGCGAAGAATGGAAAATAAATACAAGAAAGCAAAGGATTTTGTAAGCTTTCTAAAAGCAAGTTCAATCAAACCCGAGGAAATTAATCCTGTCATAACCGAAAGAGGGGGCTCGCCACTTGAGCAGGCTACGAAAATGAACTTTGTATTAAAACGCCCAAAACTCATGTTGAGTGATTTCTTAGCAATTGACAGAGTACGGGAGTGGGCAGAGGAAAAGGAATTGAATGATGAAGAAATGGAACAGGTCGAAATTCAGATTAAATATGAAGGCTATATCGAAAAAGAAAAAGACAATGCGGATAAATTGAAACGATTGGAGAATCTGAAAATTCCGGATCATTTTGATTACTCCAAAATAAAATCCATTTCCACGGAAGCCCGCCAGAAATTAGAGAAAATCAAACCCAAAACCATCGCACACGCATCGAGAATCAGCGGCATTTCTCCAGCGGATGTCAGCGTACTGTTGGTGTATATGGGACGCTGATGTTCCACGTGAAACAATTTATGGAATCCACTGTAAATGTGTTAGATAAACCGATGATTTACATAAAAACCTTGGACTTCTTTCTCACACAGGAAGAATTTAGTTTGGTGAAAAACCCGGAATTCGGCTTTCTGGAAACCCGACCTGTACCGGAAAAACTTTCGCAATATTATGAAAGCGAAGCTTACATTTCACACAGTGACACTAAGGATACGCGAAAAGACAAAATCTACCATTGGGTCAGAAAGTATAATCTAAAGTATAAATTCTCAAAATTATCCAACCCAAAACCAGGAATGCGTCTGTTTGATTTCGGCTCCGGAACTGGAGATTTTCTACATTTAGCGAAAAAGAAGGGATTGGAGATTTCAGGAGTAGAGCCCAACCAAAAGGCAAGAGAACTTGCCAATTCTAAATTAAAAGTACATACCGTTTTTGGGGATTTGGCTGATGTTGAAAAGAAGAAATTTGATTTTATCACGCTTTGGCATGTTTTGGAACACCTCCCAAATTTGCATGAATTCCTTACTCAACTTAAAAAAATGATTGCTGAAAACGGAGAAATTTTGATTGCCGTTCCCAATTACCAATCTCTGGATGCAAAATTTTACAAAGAATTTTGGGCAGCATACGACACCCCGCGGCATCTCTGGCATTTTTCGCCGGAAAACATGGAAAAACTGCTGAACCATCACGGATTTAAAGTTGAAAAGAAATACCCGCTTTGGCTGGACAGTTTTTACATCAGCCTTTTGTCAGAAAAATATAAAAAGAATAAATTAGGATTACCGAGTGCAATGATTATCGGCTTGTATTCCAACGTTGCCGCTTGTTTCAGCAAACAATATTCATCCATAATTTATAAGGTAAAAAGGAATGATTTCTGACAAATTATTTCTAATTTTGTTAAAATATGTGAAACTTATTCTTTCAAAATATTCGACAACACAGATCGAAGAATAGTTTTAATAAAACCATTAAATTCAAATATGACTATGAAAAATTTTATCGTATTCAGTATGGTTTCTGCGCTGATTCTCATATCATGTGCAGGCTCGCAGGTAGTGGTGGACACGGAAACGGCCATGCGCGGAGACTGGACTATAAGCAGCGTGACCATTGACGGAATTAATCAGGAATATGTAGATGCTACCGTCTTTGATGAGGCAAATACGAAATGCTATGAAGGAAGTACTTGGCATTTGGTTCAAAATAACAATTCCGGCACCTATACCATGAACGGGGGTGGAGATTGTCCATCAGGCACGACCAAAATCAAATGGTTTGTCTCAGAAGAAAACGGAGCCACTTATTTCAATTTCAAAAGAATTTATGACGGTCAAAAACCTAAAAATGTTTTGGATGGTTATCGCATGCGGATTGTAAGCAACAGCGGTTCAAGTATGATCTTGAAACAAGATTTGATGTTTGAAGGAAAACCTATCGGGGTAAATTATTCTTTTATCAAAAATTAAATAATTAAAAAAACAGAAAAATGAAATCAATAAAGCTAAGTTTTACTGCAATTCTACTCTCATTCGGATTAATTTTTGTCGGATGCGATGCGGTATCAAACATGAACAGCACGCAAAAAGGAGCAGCCATTGGTGCGGCATCCGGAGCTGCATTAGGAGGTGTCATCGGAAATCAGATAGGAGATGGAAATACCGTTTTGGGTGCGTTGGCCGGGGCAGTAATTGGCGGTGTAGCCGGAGGGCTGATTGGTAACAAAATGGATCAACAAGCCAAACAAATTGAAAATACTTTGCCGGGTGCTGAAGTAACGAGAACCGCTGAAGGAATTCAGGTGATTTTGGATGAAAATTCCAATGTGCGTTTTGAGTACAACAAATCAGATTTGACTGTTCAAGCCAAAGAAAATTTGGAAAAACTGATTCCGATTTTCAATCAGTATCCAGACACCAACATTTTGGTGGTGGGTTATACCGACAGCATCGGATCGCAGCAATACAATTTGCCACTTTCCGAAAAAAGAGCCAAATCAGTGGTAGATTACCTCGCCACAAGAGGAATTTCCAATTCGAGACTTTCATCATTGGGCAAAGGAAAAGAGGAACCACGTACGAGTAACGCTACCGAAGCCGGAAGAGCGCAGAACCGACGGGTAGAATTCGGAATAACAGCCAATGAAAAAATGAAACAAGAAGCTCAACAACAAGCGAATCAGTAAGATAAATAAACCAAGAAATGGCGCTTTAAAAGGCGCTTTTTTTGGCTCTCATCACAAATTATTAATGAATTTTAAAAATCAGAAATGAGATTTCATACCAGAAAATGGGTTCGTCCCCAGGATTTGAATGCCAATAAAACACTGTTTGGCGGTGCTTTACTCGCATGGATTGACGAGGAAGCCGCCCTTTATTCCATCATACAATTGGAAAATAAATTTGTGGTCACCAAATACATGTCTGAAATCAATTTTGTCAGTTCCGCCAAAGAAGGAGACATTGTGGAAATTGGTATGGATGTTGTAAAATTTGGAAGGACTTCTTTGACATTGAGATGTGAAGTCCGAAATAAAATGACAAGGGAAACCATCATTACCATCGAAAATATTGTCATGGTCAATTTAGACAAAGACGGCAAACCCTTGGCACATGGTAAAACGGAAATCGAATACATCAAAGACCGTTTGGAAAAAAGAGATAATTCAGATTCCTAAGATTTTACATGCCGCAAGCAATAGTTAATACACTGACTTTCAAGCCGCTCTGATTCCTTAGCAGATTTACACATGTAGAAACAGTAGCTCCAGTAGTCAACACATCATCGACGAGAATATAATTTCCACTCAATTTCTTGTTGGTCAGGCCAAAAGCATTTTTGATAGAATTCAACCTTTGATGGCGGTTTTTGGTGACTTGTGATGAATTATTCTCTATTCTTATCAAATAATCTTGAATCAATGGTATTCCGGCTGCATGAGCGATGGTTTCGGCATAAGGAACCACTTGATTGTAGCCACGTTTCCTAAGTTTCTTAGGATGAACCGGAACGGGAATAATTCCGTCATAAGTATCCAGATTAACTTCCGAAACGGTTTTCTCAGCCAGCAATTTTCCAATTTCAGGATGGTTATTGTATTTCAGGTTGTGGAGTAGCTTTTGGGTGACATTGTCATGACGAAAAAACAGCAGACTGTGTGCTGCTTTCAATTTGCACAACGGCTTGAGTTTGTTGTATGCAAAATTATTTTTGTCCAAATGCCAATGCGTATAAGGTAGGTTGGATGCACAAGTCACACAAAGCAGTCCTGAAGAAGTAATCACTGAATCACAGTTCAAACAACGCTTCGGAAAAAATAAATCGACCAGTGAACGGGCTATTGACGGGATTTCCATTAACTTTGCATTTGATTCATACCAAGTTAATGAATAAAATCAGAGTTACCAAAATTTTTGCCTTTGAGGCCGCACATGCGTTACACGGTTATGACGGAAAATGTCGGAATATACACGGACATTCTTACAAATTGGAAGTTACCATTTTAGGGACACCGATTATGGACAACAAGCATCCAAAATCAGGAATGGTCATTGATTTCGGAGATATTAAGAAAATTGTCAATGAGGAAATCATTGATAAATTTGACCATGCCGTCTTGCTCAACAGAAATTCTCCGCATAAGGCTTTGGGCGAAAACTTAGCAGCTGAAGGGCATAAAATCATTCTAACAGATTATCAGCCATCTTGTGAGAATATGGTGTTGGATATGGTGACCTTGATTAAAAGTCATTTGGACAAAGCCATTGAACTGGCTTCCGTGAAATTATACGAAACCGAAACATCTTTTGCCGAATGGCGGACGGAGGACAATCCATAAATATCAGCTTAGCAAACGGAAAAAAGGTTTATTTCGCTTCTGATCAGCATTTTGGGGCACCCAACGAAGCGGCAAGTCTGGTTCGTGAAAAACATTTTGTAAAATGGTTGGACAGCATCAAAAGTGATTGTCAGGTTTTATTTTTGCTCGGGGATTTATTCGATTTCTGGTATGAATACAAACAGGTGGTTCCACGTGGATTTGTCCGTGTACTCGGAAAATTAGCGGAATTCTCGGATGAAGGGATTTCCATTTATTTCTTTACGGGCAACCATGATCTGTGGATGAGAGATTATTTGGAAAAAGAAATCAATGCCACAGTTTTCAGAGACAGAAAAACCTTTCTTATCAATGCCAAAAAATTCTTTATCGCCCATGGGGACGGACTCGGGCCGGGTGACAAGGGTTATAAACGAATGAAAAAACTGTTTACCAATCCCGTGGCGCAGTTTTTATTCTCTCTGCTTCATCCTGATTTTGCTGTTTGGTTAGGCATCCGCACTTCCCGGAAAAACAAATTAATTTCGGGGGATGAGGACGTGAAATTTTTGGGAGAAGAAAATGAATGGCTCGCTCAATATGCCCGGAAAAAGCTTGAAACAGAACATTTTGATTACTTTGTTTTTGGGCATCGGCATTTGCCTATGGAGATTAATGTTGGGGAAAATTCAATTTACATCAATCTTGGAGATTGGATTAATCACTTCAGCTTTGCGGTTTTTGATGGCAATAAACTGAGGCTTAAATCAGTGAAAATTGTATAAAAAACTTCACAGCAATGCATTTTTTCGGTATCAGAAGGAGACATTCCCCAAAAGATCCAAGTAAACCGCGGTAATCTCTTCTCTGAAGTAAAATCCAACCATACATACAAGATAACTCCAGAGAAATATTTCTTTCAGGGATTTCGATTTTAGATGATGAACAAACCTTGTTAAGAAAACAGTTAAGGGCAGTCCAAGAAATATAAGCATATCTAACTTTTCACCTGCAAATAATGCCAAGATTACTACCCAATTGACAAAATAAGTGAAAATCAAAAAATACTGATGTCTTTTGTAGATGCTTTGCACCCTGAATTGAAGCAGATGATCAAGCCAAGCAATGAGTAGCATGAAACCGACTGGAAGAAGTCCCCATACCGCAGGTGCATCCCAATAATCAAGGAAAAAAGCATTGTCATAGATTTTAATCCAATCCATTTTATCCAGAATATATAAAATCTGGATGCCAACCAATGGCAGCAGCAACAAACCTATCAAAAACAAAATAAAACTCCTCAAACTCAAGCCTTTCAGAAAGATGAACATCAGTAGCAAAAATCCAATGAGCAATACGGTCGGTGGGAATAAAACAGCATTGATGCCCGAGAAAACTCCTATAAAAAACAAAATCCATCTGTTTTCGGGATTGCTGTCATACGCAAGCACACTCCACAACAAAAGGGATGAAACCAATAGGGAAGCGGTGATTTTCACGTCCGTGAGTATGCCGGAAAACACAAAAACCCAAGGCAGAAAATACCATAAGGCAACTCCGGTAATCTCCGTAAGCGGACTGAAATTGAAATACTGCCGGCAAACAGCCAAGTTGACCAAAAATAAAATTACAGTTGAAATGACTTCCCAATCCGAATAAAAAGGGCTGTTTTTTAAATAGAATAAAACTAAAAACAGGCATCCCAAAACAAATTCCGGCAAAAAAGATTTTTGGGCGAGAAACTTTGCCAACATTTTTATAAATTTGTCCTTTTAAAGGAAACAAAGATATGGGATTAATTACAGATATTTGGTTTGGATTGGGGAATATGTTCAAATGGTTATTTGAAAACACTTTGACGCCGATTGCTACTTCCGTCAACTGGATTTTATTCTTCATCGGTATTGGATTATTGGTATGGTGGCTCTATCAGTTGTACAAACTGACCGGTCCGGAACATGAAGATGATTACCGCGGATGGTAATCATTTCCCATTGATAGATTGCACAACTCAAAAACTTAGCTGTTCAGACATTAACTTGTTTGAACAGATTTTTTCATCTTTTGTATAGATAAATTTTTCCTTGTAAAACAGTTAACCTTTGGGATTTACAAAGTGTAAATTTGAATTCATTTCCCCATCAAATTGCATTGTCATCCCCTCTAAACAACAATACACCTGTTTTAAAGACGATATAAAAATCAAGAAGAAAAGACCAGTTTCTGACATAGTAGATATCGGTTTTCACCCGCATTTCCATATCCTTTGGAGAGTCAATTGCACCTCGATAGCCTCTGATTTGCGATAGCCCTGTAATGCCCGGTTTTACATAATGTCTTAGCGAATACTTTTGAATAATGTCTCCATAAGATTCATTTTCAGAAACCATATGCGGACGTGGACCTACGATGGACATTTCCCCTTTCAATACATTGAAAAACTGCGGAAGCTCATCTATGCTTGTTTCTCTTAGAAATCTTCCAAGCTTTGTGACACGTGGATCATCTCGTTTCGTCGGAATTTTATTATTGTCCTTGTCTTCTTTCATGGTTCTGAATTTCAGACATTTAAATTCATTCCCATTTAACCCGTTTCTCTTCTGGGAAAAAAAGATGGGGCTTCCCTGAGAGATATAAACCGCCAAAGATACAATCGGAATAATCCACCAAAGAAGAAGTCCAAAAACCAATAACGTAAAAACCAAATCAAATACTCTTTTTGCCAATTGATTCACAGGATAATCCAATGGAAGTCGCTTGTAGCTGAATATAGGAAATGAGTCTAAATAATTGAGCTCAAGACTTTGTCTTGTTTCTAAAAGTGAACTGGGAATAAATCCGACAGAAACATAATTTTTCTGCAAAACATCTACTGTTTTATCCACAAGCTGCTCATCCATCCCATTGCCCAAAGAGATATAAGCAAAGTCAATCTCATTGACTGACAGGTAATCACCCAATTTTGATAAATCTAAAAGTTTTTGATTGTCTTTGGGGTTATGAGTCACGAAAGTGTCTTTGATTTTCAGTCCAAATTCTTTTTTTTGTGCCAAGAGTTCCTCCAATCTTTGCGCATTATCATTGTAGCCGAGGATGACCAAATTGCGGTAATTATAGCCCTTTAGCCTATACAGTTTAATAATTTTATAGATGATAAATCGATTGAGTAGAAGATAAAAAAATAGGATTGACAGAAAGAATACAGATTCCTTTAGTGTATAAAGACTTTCCGATTTTCCTCCTGAAATGGCAAACAAAACCACTCCAAACAATAAGACATGAAAGATTATCCTTTTGAAAACATCCAAGAAACCCGAAAAACGAAACCTTTTGTAAAGCTTAGTCTGTGCAGAAAGAAGCAACCAAAACAACACAATAAGTATCAAAGATTTATAATGGACTTTCGCAAAAACCATGAGTCCGTGAAAAGAGCGTTCCCAAGTTGTATCGTGAATAAAAAGAAAAAGAAAGAATAAGCCGATTAGAAAAACCAAATCTGCAATTGCGATTAAAAAAAATGAATAAGGGGAATATCGGTTTTGGGGCATCAGTATTTAATTCAAATTTTTATTCGCCTTTTGTTGTCCTTTAACTTGCAAAGATATTAAAATCAAAATTACCGATTGGGATACTGTTCTAATTTCAATTCAACAAAATCTTTAAACTGATTTTCAAAATTTTCTTTGGAGAATTTCAATGCATTTTTGCGAATTAATGCTGAATCAAAATGGGTGTTTTCAAAATATTTCACAGCTTCAACTATTTGTTGTGGAGTAGCTTTTTGAAAATGAATTCCGGTTTTTCCCGCGATTACGGTTTCTTTTGTACCTCCTTTCCCCAAACAAATTACAGGCGTACCACAAGCTTGTGCTTCAACCGGTACAATTCCAAAGTCTTCAAAAGCCGCAAACACAAAGGCTTTACAATTTTTCATATACTTTTTCAATGCATCATTGGATACGAACCCCACAAATTCTATGTTATCTTTTGCCAAACTTTTGATTTTTTCAAATTCAGGACCATCTCCGGCTACAATCAACTTTTTGTTTGGCATCGCATTGAAAGCCCTTATGATTTGCTCGGTATTTTTGTAGGGAACCATGCGGGAAGCAGTAAAATAAAAATCTTCTTTCTCCGACTGAAATTCGAAAAAATCAACATCTACAGGAGGATAAATCACAGTGGATTCCCTTCGGTAAATCTTTTGGATTCTGTCTGCAATGTAATTTGAATTGGCAACAAAAAAATCCACACGATTAGAATTAATCACATCCCAAACCCGAATTTTGTTCAACACATATTTTGCATAAATTCCTTTCAAACCACTGTCAAGCCCGGAAGTCTTCAAATGCGCATGATACAAATCCCAAGCATAACGCATGGGTGAATGACAATAACAGATGTGCAACTGATTCTGATGGGTCAAAACACCTTTTGCGATAGATGAGGAGGAACTGATAACCAAATCATATTCCGATAAATCAAATTGCTCTATGGCGTAAGGAAATAATTGTAAGAATTTTCGATGATTGGATTTTGAAGTCGGAAGATTTTGGATAAAACTCGTTTTCACTTTTGCGCCATTTAAAATGAAATCCCTGTCAGATGCTGACAGAAAATCAATTAATGCAAAATGGTCAAAATCATCCCAAATGGAATTGATGGAGTGAATGACTTTTTCGGCACCGCCATTTACATAATACCAATCGTGAACCAAAGCTTTTTTCATTGTCCACTCATTTTGATGGTAATCGACTTATAGAAATTGTTGAACAGCCTCCGCAAGCCTTTCTCTGAATGCATCAGAAGAGAATTGTTGTGCGTTTTGCTGAATAATATGGGGGGGGGGGAGATTTTGTCTTTCAAATGCTTGTACTGCTTCCATAATGCTTACGACTGTTTGTTCAGTGTATAAATATCCGGTTTTTTTGTGAACAATGGTTTCACCTGTTCCACCCACTTTATAAGCGATGACCGGCGTACCAGCCGATTGGGATTCTACAGCAGCAATCCCGAAATCTTCAATGCCCACATAAACAGATGCTTTGGCTTTTTTCACAATGTCATAAACTCCTTCGGAAGAAAGAAAACCCGGAAACTCAATATTGGATTTTGCCATCGCTTGGAATTGCGACATCAAGGCACCGTCACCAATCAGAATCAACTTTTTATCAGGCATCTGATTAAAGGCTTTGATGAGCAAATCAAAGCGTTTCATTTTAGCAAAACGACCCACTGCAACATAATAATCTTCTTTATTGGGGTATAATTGAAACAAGGATAAATCCACTGGCGGATAAATCACAATGGAATCGCGGTGATAATGTTCTTTTATCCACTTCCTTTGAAATTCGGAATTTGCAATTAATAAATCCGGTTTTTGCGCAGTTTTAACATCATAATTTCTTAGATAATTCACAAAAGGCCTGATGAGAAAACCTAATTTCCCAAAATAGATTTTTAATTGCGCTTCATCCCAGATATATTTCAGATTTCTTGACTGTATGTATGAAATATGCTTTTGTTTGGGATGGGTTTTATTGATACCTTTTGCAATATTATGTGAAGAACTGATGATGATATCTGTATCAGTTTCAATTTTTATTTGATTTACAAAATAAGGAAACAAAGGCAACAGATAACGAAAATACTTGCCAAAATACTGCAATTGAGTCGTGATGATTTTTGGATTGTTTTTAAAAAACTTATGTTTTTCACTATCTTTTCTTACATCTGTCAGCGCATAAAATTTCTCAAAATCAAAAATTCGGTCGATTTCTGTAATCACTTTTTCGGCTCCGCCATACAAATCCAACCAATCAACCACCAAAACCATCTTCTTCATAAACGAAAATTTAGAAAGCAAGTTAAGCAAATTTCAAGGATTTAATGCGGAATTCGATTTTCTCTCTTAGAAATTAAAATACTTGCGACCCATACAAAACCAAACAATAGACAGCCCATCTGTCGGCTGAGAACATTTTCTACCCAACAAAACATCAATAGGGCCAAAATAAGTGAAAAAACAACATAATTCCGCCTGTTTTCCCGGATCCAAAGCAGAAAAAACATGGCAAATAAAACAGTGGTAAAAATTCCGGTTCCCAAATAAAAATTCAGAAATTGGTTGTGGGTGTTGAACCGACTGTTGATGAAATATTGTCGGTGTTCTTCATTTTTAAATAGTTCGTGTTGTTTGAAACACTCAACCAGCTCAGCGGCCGTATTTTCGATTCCAATTCCTTTTAGAAAAACCGCTTTTTCATTTGCAATTTTATTGGAACAACCCCAAATATGATATCTGGGTTCCATGATGAGCATCTTTTCTAAAGTATAATTTTCTTGTTTAAATCCAGCATAAAAACGATCTACAAAGTTGGGATTTAGCTTAATCAAAAGAAAAATCACAAATATTAATCCGGTAGAAATCAAAGCTGGGATTTTCCAATTTTTTACAAAAAAGAAAGAAGAAAATGCAATCAAAACCAAAGATAGCAATGACATCCGGGCAGAAATTATCAGAATTAGCAAAAAGAATAGAAGTGCAATACACAGCCATAAAGCTTTGTGTTTTTTCTTTGTGCCAATCCGCATAAAATAAATGCTCAATAAGATTCCGACAACATAGACAAAACCCACATAAGGCCGATCACCCAAAAGGATTTGGTTGATAAATTCACCCACTGAGAAATCAAATTTACCCGAATTAAATACAAAACCCAAAATCCGGAAATATGAAGTCATCATAAGGATGGTTGCCCCTATCAGAAACGCCAAAAGCACCGGTTTTCTCTTGTTGAGCGGAAATGAAAATAGAACCAATATCGGTATGATAATCAGCCTTTCTGCATATTTAAAATCGTCTTGTCGGTTGAAAACGAGTGCTTCTATAAAAATCAATACGGAGAGTATCAAAAACAAAACAAACTTCAAATCAATTTTTTCACGAATCAATTTCCTATCGACCAACAAAAAGAAAGCTGCCAGCACGGGAATTGCTGCTATATTGGGAATGGCTTCTCCAAATTGTGCAAACGGGATGGCCAAACATAAGGCCGCATACAAAAACGGATAAATTTCTCGTGTCTGATTTCTTAGTTTAGTAAGATTCATATTGATGAAGTAACGAATATTTCACGGATAAAGTTTAACAAAGAGAAAAATTATCGCTTATAAATCAACTTCTTCAACTGCGTTGTCGCACCACGCGGCATGAAATACAGCATAGAATTCCGTATCAGACTGTAAACAGGATAAATCCCCGGTTTGAAATTCTCAAGAATGATGAGAATCCTGTTTTTTACTTGTAATTTTCTGTTTTTCGTCGAAATGGATTTATCATCAATCACATAAGTCAAAAGAGATTCGGGCAGATTGGCGACTTCGAAATTTTTGATGACTTTAAAAAACAAATCATAATCCTGGGCTGCTCTTTTATATTTGTCCGAATAATAACCGGTGGTTTTCAGGATTTCTGTATAAAAAACAACTGTTGGGTGAACAAAACGGTTGTTCAGATACATTTTCTTTTTTATCTCTTCATGTGTTGTCGGATGTTTTAATACAAACAAAAGATTCCCTTTTTCATCGACCATATCTGCCCAAGTTCCGAGAAGCTTCACTTGGGGGTTCGCTTCCAAAAACATCAATTGCTTCAGGTATTTGTTCTTTTTGTTTAAATCTCCACAATCCAAACGGGCAATCAACGCATAACCTAATTCCTCAATTTTCTTAAGTCCGTTGTTGAGTGCGATTCCAATTCCTCCATTTTCGGTCATGAATTCAATGAATAATTTCCCGTTTTTGTACTGTGATTTTAATTTTTCAGCATTTGGTTTCAATTGACTGCCGTCATCGACCACCAACACATCCACTTCAAAAGGTTCATCAATCGAAAGGATGGTTTTCTCAAGCTCATCAGGATGGTTATAGTGTGGAATCAGGACGATTAATTTGCCTGAAAATCTGTCCGGGTTATGCATATCGGCGCAAAACTATGAAAAAATTAATTTCCCAAAGCTTAAAAAGCACTGACCCCGTCTTTTTTGTAGATATAAATTTGAGTAAACAGATTCCAACCTACGATGCTGATTCCGGTTGCCATTGCTGCACCATTCATTCCGTATATTGGAATCAAGAGAAAATTCAGGGCTACATTGACAAAAAATGCCACCAAAAGAATTTTGTGCAAAACCCTTTGTTTGCCTGTCATATTCATATAAGTTCCTGAAATTCCGAGAAAGGTTACCAAAAATTGTGCGACCACTAAAATAAGTAAAGCCGTTTTTGCCGTTTTGTATTCCTGCCCAAAAAGCCCCATCGTAAACTCGCCAAAGAAAAGCAAAAACAAAACAGCCGGTGTACTCAAAATCACCATCAAACGTATGGCTGAACGGTAAATTTTTTTCAATCCGACCTTGTTATTCCTACTGAATTCCTCTGCCAACTTTGGAGCCACCACTACATTTACGGCCATCACGCCCATCGCTGTCAGGGAAGCAACTCTGGCGGCAGTATCAAAATATGCAACCGTTTCAAAATCCTTAAATTTCCCTAAAAGAATTACATTCGTGCTTTGCATCAGAAAGAAAGTCATGGCATTCAGTGCCATGGGATAGGAAGTCATAAAAATCTCTTTGGATGAAATTTCTACAGTCGGATTTATTTCGCCCAACTTTCTAAAATAAAAATATACCTGTAAAGTAGTGAGGATAGCCAGCAGCACAAAAGATAGCAGATAAGCATCTACTAACCAAGTTCCTAAATCGCCAATCATCAATAGATAAGCCATGATAAAGAAAACCAAATACCGCATGATATTCCGATAAAATTCGGATACCACAATCTTGTTCATTCCCCGAAATGTCTCAATATTGAGCATCATAACCGAGTGAAAGAAGATGTACAAAACTACTTTTTTGATCAATCCGTAAGGGTTTTCAATTTGAAAAAAGGAATTGATAAAATCAGCATTGATTAGTAAGACAATCAGTATTAAACCAAGCGTTGAAAAGAAAATCAACTTGAGCGTTTTTCGGTAAATCAGTTGAATGTTATTAAAAGCATTTTGGGATCTGAGATAGCCTGAATAATAAATAATTGACTGTTCAGCACCAATGATGCTGATTCCACCCAAAATCAACAATACAGAACGAGCAAAACCGTATTGTCCTACAAATTCGGCTTTGAAATTATTGGTCAAAAACAACGTCAAACCAAACAACAATGCAACTCCCGAAACTTTCAGAATCAATGAAATCAAACTGTTTCTGAAAGTTTCCCCATTTTTGAGCTTAGCTACGAGCTCATTCCATAAACCGCCTTGTCTTTTGAATTGCGCCAAAATCTGATTTGTTTGCAAATATAAGCGAGAAAATTCCGGGTTACTATCAATTCACAGAAAATGAGTTCAACTCCGAAAACCAGATAACAAAATAGAATTATTAAATTTGTTGTTTGATGAAAAAATTTGACACCACGCATTTAGAGCAAAAAAGATTGAACACTCCAATAGAAGATTCACCGGATCAATATTATCAAAAACAGCTTGAAATGAATGAATTAAGAAATAAAAATTAATGAACCTCTCAACACAAAAAAAGACCAGTTCAGTGTTCAATGTAAATTATCTGATTATCGGACAAGGTGTTGCCGGAAGTAGTTTGGCGTTGAAACTGCTACAGGAAGGCAAGTCTTTTCTCATGATTGACGAAGATAAAAACAAAGCTTCTTCGGTGGCGGTTGGTACCTTTAATCCTGTGGTTCTCAAAAGGTTTTCTCTGATTTGGAATGGTGTTGAACAAATGAAAATTTCACGTGCTTACTTCAGATCCTTTGAAGAATTGCTGGGCAAAAAATTGATTGAAAATGTTCCCACCTACCGCATTTTCAAAAACCCGGATGAAATTGAAACTTGGAAGAAAAAAGCGCAAAAACCGGAGCTTCAGGAATATTTGTCCGGGGAAATCCGGTATTCGGACAATGAATTGCTCAATGTCCCCTACGGCTACGCAGAAGTATTGAAAACTGCCCGAATCCGATTGGGAGAATGCGTGGCATCTTTCCGTGAATTCCTGTTGAATGCAGAGAAATACATTCCTGAAAATTTTGATTATAATCAACTTGAAATTCAGGAAAATTCAATCCGTTACAAAAATATTGAAGCTGAAAAAATTGTTTTCTGTGAAGGATTCGGCGTGAAGGAAAATCCGTATTTCAATTACCTTCCCGTCATCGGCGTCAAGGGTGAAGTTTTAAAAATAGAAACAGAAACCGAATTGCCGAAAGCCATTTGGAAGGGTTACAATTTTCTTTTTCCCGAAAACGGCAAAATCTGCCTGACGGCTTCCACTTATGACCGCAACGACCTGTCGCCCGAACCAACCGAAAAAGGTGCTCAGGAAATCCGGCATTATCTCGAAGAGATTTACACCGGAAATTATAAGGTGTTGGAACATACGGCAGGAATTCGTCCAACGGTGATTGACCGCCGACCGATTTTGGGGAACCATCATTTACACAAAAATATGTATATCCTGAACGGCATGGGAACACGGGGTACTTTGCTCGCACCTCAAATGACAGAAATGCTCTATGCTTTTATTGAAAAATCGGAAGTCATTGATAAAGAAGCTGATGTGAGAAGATTTGATAAATATCTCACGGATCAAAAGAATTGAAATTTTTTCGCACTCATTTTGAAATGAATTTCTTTGGTTTTATCATGGTTTACACCCTTTTGGATGCGGTTTTCAATTTGTTCATCAATATTGGAAAAAGCACCGAAACCTTTGAGAATTACAATAAGTCCAAAAACCATCAGAATCATTCCAACGATTTTTTTGAAATAATAAATCCTTCGGATGGTAAATTTCTCTTTTACTTTATGCGCCAAAAAGATTTTCAGCAAATCAATAGAAAAGAAAGTCGCCAATACGATGGCCATGAACAGCAGCGTATCTCTTTCTCCTGGATATTGAATAACAATCGTGCTGACCACAAAAAACCAAAATACTATCACCCCTATATTGAGAATATTCAATAAAAATCCATTGAGAAAAATTCGAAAATAATTTTTTCCAACGGTTTTCAGGTTTCGCATTTTCAAATTGGGTTTTTGGATAAACATGACCAGTCCATACATCAAAATAAAAAATCCGCCAAAAATATAGATGGAACGGTAACTTTCTATGGCGTGCGCAATGTCTTTACTTCCAAAATAAGCCACGAGAATACAGATAATATCTGCCGTAATTACTCCCAGATCAAGGGTTATGGCCGCTTTCCATCCACTGGAAATACTCGTTTGAAGCAGCATGAAAAACACGGGCCCAATCAGTACCAAACTGAGTAATACTCCAATTAATATGGCGGATGATACCAAATCCATAAGAAGTGCAAGTTAGGAAATATTATTTTTAGAAGTTTATTTTATTCAATTCAGAAATTTGAATAAAAATCATTTTTTAATGAAAATCATCCCAATAATTTGAAGTCTAATTGTTTGCTTTCCAAATCTGCTCTGATAATCCGAACCATCACACGGTCGCCCAACTGATAAGTGATACCCGTACGCCGACCGATGATGGAATAGCTTCTTTCATCAAAATAAAAGTTATCTTCATCTATATTTTTCAAACGAATCAAACCCTCACAGCGAGTTTCGGGCAATTCTACAAAAATTCCGTATTCCTGAACACCCGTTATGTAACCATAAAATTCATCCCCCACAAACTGAAGCATGTATTTGACCTGCATGAATTTTACGGAATCTCTTTCCGCATCCGTAGCCAATTTCTCACGGGCTGAACATTGCTCGCATTTTTCTTCTAAGGGTGCTGCGGGCGGAGATTTCATCCCGTCCAAATAATGTTGTAACAACCGATGCGCCATCATGTCCGAATAACGGCGAATGGGTGAAGTGAAATGCGAATAATACCGAAAAGCCAATCCATAATGACCCACATTATTTTCGGTTGAATAAATCGCTCTGCTCATGGTTCGAACGGCCAATGTTTCAATCAAATTTTCTTCCGTCTTTCCTTTGATTTCTTCCAAAAGCGCGTTCATGGATTTGGTGATGGTCTGGTGATTACTCAAATCCAATTTATAACCAAATTGCTTGATAAACAGGCGCAAATCCTGAAGTTTATCCATATTTGGATCATCGTGTACCCGATATATAAAGGTGTTATTGGTCGGTTTTCCTTCTTTGTTCACGGAAACAAATTCTGACACTTTGCGGTTGCATAACAGCATGAATTCCTCAATCAGATGATTGGAATCCTTCATTACATTGAAATAAGTTCCGATTGGATTGTTGTTTTCATCCAATTCAAATTTCACCTCAATTTTATCAAAAGTGATGGCTCCATCGCGAATCCTCTTTTTGCGGAGTTTCTTCGCCAAATCATTCAGCACTAAAATTTCATCTTTGAAATCTCCTTTACCTGTTTCTATCACTTCCTGTGCTTCTGCGTAGGTAAAACGTCGGTTGGAACGAATCGCAGTGCGGCCGTACCATGCATTGATAACGTGTGCATTATCATCCATTTCGAATACGGCGGAGAAAGTATATTTATCTTCATCCGGTCGTAGGGAACAAGCTTCGTTGCTCAATCTCTCAGGCAACATCGGAATGGTTCTGTCCACCAAATAAACTGAATTTCCGCGGTTGTAAGCTTCTTTATCCAAAAAAGTTCCGGGTTGTACATAATGCGTAACATCGGCGATATGCACGCCCAATTCCCAATTTCCGTTTTCTAATTTTCGAAGGGAAAGTGCGTCATCAAAATCTTTGGCATCACTTGGGTCAATCGTAAACGTAACCACATCACGCATGTCCCTTCTGTTTGCGATTTCTTCTTCCCGAATGGAAATATCTATACTTTCCGCTTCCAATGCTACTTCTTCCGGAAATTTATAAGGTAAATTGTATTCAAATAAAATGGCGTGCATTTCTGCGTTGGTTTCATCGGGTTGCCCGAGAATTTCCACAATTTCACCGAAAGGACTATCGGTATTTTCCGGCCAATCCAATAGTTTTACTACCACTTTTTGTCCGCTTTCCGCATCATTGAATTTGTCTTTCGGAATATAAAAATCCACATGAATGGAACGATGATCGGTTACAACGAAACCATATTTTCCATGGGTATGAAGCTGGAAAATTCCTGTAAACAAGGTTTTAAACCGTTTGATGACTTCTACTACTTCTCCTTGTAAATGATCCTTTTTATTTTTTGAAGGATGCAGATAGACCCTCACCAAATCACCCTGCAAGGCGTGTCCTTTTTTCTTTTTACCAATGAAAATATCTTCCTCATAACCATCTACCATCACATACGCCGAACCGCTTTGTGTGATATCAATGATGCCGACGACATAATGTTTTTCAATATTTATTTTGAATTTTCCACGTTCGGATTCCTGGATTTTCTTTTCAGCTATTAATTCCTGTAAATCCTTGATTAATATTTCTTTATCTATGCGATTTGTCAGATTCAGGGCAGCGGAAATTTGCTTGTAATTCATCGGTTTTTTGGGGTTTTCCAACAGAATTTTTAAAATCTGCTTTTTAAATTTTCCGCCGTCCGACCTTTTTTTGTGTTTCCCTTTTGGCATACAAATTTACTTGATTAATTTGTTAAGAATTTTCATTTTGTTAAATACAAAATTCACGAACAAGCGATTTTTCCGACTCTGCGGTCGTGTCTTCCACCTTCAAATTCTGTATTCAGAAACACATCTATCATTTCAATCGCGTATTCCAAAGCCACAAACCTTGCCGGGAAAGCGATTATATTCGCATTGTTGTGTTTTCGGCTAAGCCTAACTATGTCTGTATTCCAACATAAAGCACAGCGAACACCTTGGTGTTTATTGGAAGTCATGCTTACACCCTGACCACTTCCACAAAGTAAAATACCGAAATCCGCTTCTCCGGTTTCCACTGCCAAAGAAGTAGGATGTGCAAAATCAGGATAATCTACAGAATCTACAGAAAAAGCTCCAAAATCCTTAATATTAATCCCTTTCTCTGTCAAATAATGGATTATTTTTTCTTTGTATTCAAATCCTGCATGATCTGCACCGATGGCTATTTTCATAATTATATAGTTTATTAACAGTCCTTTTTTGGCATTGCTGCCAATGCTTTCATTTTCAATGAATCTCAAGTTTGATAATTTTGTTGATAAACATCCCATTACTTTTCATAGAATCCGGAAGCTTTTATTTGGAAAAATCAAACTAAATTTCAATTAAAAAAAATTCAATCAAAGTCAAGAAAAAGTTTTGATTTTGGCATGGATTTTATCCACGATGATATGACCTGTTTCAACTGTTCAATTTATCTTCAAAACCTGATTTCAACAATCAACAAAATTTGTTGATAATGGTACAACCCATTCATTTCAATACAAACTTACAAATAATTCCTGTTAATCCGATTTGAATAAATTTAGTACCACAATAGTTATTCACATATTCACAGCGCATATATATACATCAGTTTTCTTTTTATTAAAAAAAATAATTTTTAATTATTATTCATGTTAAAAACTACAAACCGGAATTCAGCTTATTTGGCTAATTTTGCTTGCGAACAAAAATCAATCCAAATGAAGAAAATAGACGACTTTAATTTCAAAAACAAAAAAGTACTGATTCGTGTTGATTTTAACGTACCTCAGGATGAAAACCTCCATGTGACTGACGATACCCGAATTCAAGCAGCCAAACCTACGATAAAAAAAGTGCTGAATGATGGTGGCGCGGTGATTTTGATGACCCACCTCGGCCGTCCCAAAAATGGATTTGAAGATAAATTATCCTTGAAGCATATTGCAAGAAATGTCAGTGAAGTTTTAGGTGCAGAAGTTACAGTTGCGGATGGAATTGTCGGGGAAGATGCCCAGAAAAAAGCTGCAGCACTGCAACCCGGACAGGTTCTGATGTTGGAAAATCTACGTTTCAATAAAGAAGAAGCCGAAGGTGATCAGGAATTGGCAAGAAGATTGGCAGAATTAGGAGATTTTTATATCAATGACGCTTTTGGAACAGCCCATCGGGAACATGTTTCAACCGCTGTCATCGCAAAGTATTTTCCAGATGCAAAATGTTTCGGATACCTTATGGAGAAGGAATTGAATGCAATTGATAAAATACTGAAATCCGGACAACATCCGATTACAGCGATTTTAGGTGGTGCCAAAGTTTCCTCCAAAATTACAGTGATTGAGAATATATTACCGGTGATTGATAATCTGATTATCGGCGGCGGAATGACTTATACTTTCATCAAAGCCAAAGGCGGAAAAATTGGAAATTCATTGGTGGAAGAAGATAAATTAGATTTGGCTTTGGAAATTCTTGAAAAATGCAGAGAAAATAAAGTTGGTGTTTATCTACCTGTGGATAATGTAGTTGCTGACAGTTTCAGCAATGAAGCGAATACGCAGATAACCAATGTAGATGAAATTCCGGATGGTTGGATGGGGCTGGATATCGGGCCGAGAACGGAAAGTATTTTCAAGGATTTAATCATGCAATCCAAAACTATTTTGTGGAACGGACCCATCGGCGTTTTTGAAATGTCCAATTTTGCAAAAGGAACCATTGCTCTTGGAGAAGCGATTGTGGAAGCGACTCAGAAAGGTGCTTTCACTTTGGTCGGTGGTGGAGATTCCGTGGCATTTGTAAAGCAATACGGATATGCGGATAAAGTCAGTTATGTGTCAACCGGTGGTGGTGCCATGTTAGAAAGCTTAGAAGGAAAAGAATTGCCGGGAGTCAAAGCGATTTTGGATTAATAATAATTCCAAAGAGTTATAATTTTTAGAATTAAATAAACTTTTGGATTTAAAAGTTTTCAAATGCTTTTAAATCATCTTTGAGCCATTCCGGAATCTCAATGGTTTTTTTCTTTAGAATATCAATCATCACTTGGGTGCTTTTGCCTTTGGCGTGAAGGATTTCATCAGCGTTTTCTGCTTCGCTCACGACCAAATATTCCATCTCAAAACTCTTGTTACCCAATCTTGAAGTTCTGGCTTTGATGTGCGGATTTTTACTCAATAAGTTCAATTCTTTGAAATAATCACATTCAATATGCGCTATGACAAACATGTATTTTGTCCAGTCCCATTTTTTACTGACTGTCGGCATATAAAAACCTCGGGCATTTTGAAAATAATCAAAATAATAAACATTGTTCACATGTACCAACGCATCCATGTCGTTCCACCGGATATTGAGGGGCATTGAAAATCTGAAATCTGGATTTGATGCATCCATTGTTTTGAAAATTAAGGTTGTGAAAAAGCCGCTTCCTGAATAATTAAATGGAAACGGCTTCATTGTATTTGATTTAAAAAATTACTCTCCAGCAACGATTTCACCGATTCTCACAATGACTTCCGTCGCTTTCACCATCGATTCCAAGGGAACGAATTCATAAGGTCCGTGGAAGTTGTGTCCGCCTGCAAAAATATTCGGGCAAGGCAGTCCCATAAAACTCAGTCTGGCACCGTCGGTTCCGCCGCGGATGGGTTTGATGTTGGGTTTCACACCAACATCTTCCAATGCTTGTTTGGCGATTTCTACCGACTGGAATTTTTCTTTTACCTTTTCAATCATGTTGAAATATTGGTCTCCCATATCGAGTACAATTCTGTCATCGCCATATTTTGTTTTCATTTCAGCAGTGATTTCTTCAATCAATTTTTTTCTGGCAATGAATTGCTCCATATCGTGGTCCCGAATGATGTATTGCAGTTCGGCCTCTGAAACATTTCCTTTCATTTGAGTCAAATGGAAGAAGCCTTCTCTGTCCTCTGTGGATTCAGGAACTTCATCCGGAGGCAGACCCTCTGCAAATTCTCTGGCCAAAGTACAAGCGTTGATCATCAACCCTTTTGCATAACCCGGGTGAACGCTTTTTCCGAAAAACTTAATATGGGCATAAGCTGCATTAAAGTTCTCGTATTCCAATTCTCCGATTTCGCTTCCGTCCATGGTATATGCCCATTCTGCACCGAATTTTTCGACCGGAAAAAAATCAGCCCCTCGACCGACTTCTTCATCCGGTGTAAAACCAACGGCAATTCGACCGTGTTTGATTTGTGGATTTGCCATCAGATATTCCATGGCGGTAACTATTTCAGCCACACCGGCTTTGTCATCTGCGCCGAGCAAAGTGGTGCCATCGGTACAAATGATGGTTTGTCCTTTGTATTGTTTCAAATCCGAAAATTCATCCGGGCTCAGTGTCATTTGTTCGTTTAATCGAATATCACCGCCATCATAATTTTCTATGATTTGTGGTTTGACATTTTCACCGGAAAAATCAGGGGAAGTATCGAAATGCGCCACAAAACCGATGGTCGGTACTTGTTTGTCTATATTCGACGGCAGGAAGCCCATCACATAGGCGTTCTCGTCGATGGAAACATCGTCAAGTCCGATGGCTTTCAATTCTTCAAAAAGGTATTTTGCAATGTCCCATTGTCTTTCGGAACTTGGGAATTCCTCGACAAACGGGATGCTGGTGGAATAAAAACTCACATATTTCAAAAATCTTTCTTTTAGCTTTTCGCTCCAAATTTTGTCCATTTTATTAAAAATTTTTTGTAAAAGTAGGAAATTCTATATCTTTCGGCTTGCAAAAAGCGAATAAAAATTAATGATGGAGAAAGTCAAGATAGTCGAATGCCCAAGAGACGCCATGCAGGGAATTCATGATTTTATACCGACTGATCAAAAAATCGAACATTTGATTAAATTGTTGAAAGTCGGATTTGAAACCATTGACAGCGGCAGTTTTGTTTCGCCTAAAATCATTCCCCAAATGGCGGATACGGCAGAATTGATGGACGCCATCAAGGACATCGAACGAAGATCAAAAATTTCGGTAATTATTGCAAGTGAAGGAGGGGCAGACCGTGCATTGAGACACGACAATGTGGACTTACTTGGTTTTCCGTTTTCGATTTCTGAACAATTCCAACAAGACAATACACACAAAAGCAGAGAAGAAGCTTTTGAGTGCATCCAAAATATCGGAAAAATGATTGAAGGTACAGACAAAGAGTTGTTGATTTATTTTTCAATGGCCTTTGGTAATCCTTATGGAGATGAATGGAGCGTGGATATGGTCAAAGAATGGGCACTTCGTTTTTCAGATATTGGCATAAAAAGAATCAACCTGTCAGACACAACTTCCATGGCGCATCCGGAAGATGTGGAAGAATTATTCAAAACACTGATTCCCAAATATCCGGAAATTGAGTTCGGTGCGCATTTTCATTCGGAGTACAACCAATGGTTCCCAAAAGTTGATGCTGCATACAAAAGCGGTTGCCGCAGATTTGACGGTGCAATCAAAGGATTTGGTGGTTGCCCGATGGCCAAAAATGATTTGGTGGGCAATACCGCCACCGAAAAATTAATCACCTATGCTGAAAGCGTCAAAGCCGAACATGGCTTGGATTTGATGGCTTTTGAATCGGCTTATAATTCGGCAATGATGGTGATGGGATAATGTTTACAGAATTGCAGGTTTATGAATTGTATTTGAAGTCAAATCCATGAATGAACCCAATAGTACGTCATCAAAAAAATCGCTCAAACCACTAAAATTCAGTGCATTGGGATTTTACGCTTTTTTATTTCAATGCGACTAAAGTCAGAGTCATTGTGAATTTTCAATTTGGAAAAGTTTATTTGGAATCCAAAAACTTGTTGCAAATTTCTAATTCATATAAACTTGCATAAGAATTTCAAATGGGTTCGAAAATAAAAAGCCTCGCAACAATGATTGATGTGAGGCTTTAAAATTTTTTTGATTTGGGATTATTCCAATACTTCCATATCAAAATAAAGCGTGGAATTGGGTGGAATCAATCCGCCGGCACCTTGTTCTCCATAACCTAATTCCGGTGGAACAATCAACAAAACTTTGGTTCCTTTTTTAAACATGGTCAAAGCTTCCATCCAGCCCTGAATCAACTGTGTTTGTCCAACCACAACGGTAAGCGGCTCATTTCTGTCAAAGGAAGAATCCAATTTCGAACCGTCGCTCAGTCTCAAAGTATAATGAACTTTTAGTTGGTCTCCGTTTTGGGGCAACGCTCCGCTTCCCTCTTTTTCGATGTAATATTGCAAACCGGATTTTGTAGATTCCGCTTTGGCCGTCAGTTCTTTTTGTCGTTTTATTTGTTGGCTTTGCTCTTCTTTTTCTTCTCTTTCGATTTCAGCCAATTTGTTTTTCAGTTCGGTTTTCGCTGTATCAAAAGCTTCTCCACCGTTGTAATCTTTGTATTTATCACCTTTTTTGATGATATGAACATGGTTGATTATCACATCTTCCACCGGTCTGTCCTGTGGCCCTTTTTTTACGTCAGCGATGGAATCAATCACATCGAGTCCTTCAATTACTTCTCCGAAAACCGTATGTCTTCCGTCCAACCAAGGCGTGGGAACTTCAGTGATAAAAAACTGGCTGCCATTGGTGTTGGGGCCGGAATTGGCCATGGATAAAACCCCTTTTTTATCATGTTTTTTATTCGAGAAAAATTCATCTTCAAATTTATAGCCCGGACCGCCAGTGCCTTTTCCGTCCGGATCACCACCCTGAATCATGAAACCTTTGATGACTCTGTGAAAAATAATTCCGTCATAGTAAGGTGTTCCCAAAGGCTTTGCTTCATTGGCTTTTGACCCTTCGGCCAGTCCGACAAAATTGGCCACCGTCAGTGGAGCCTCTTCCTCGAAAAGCGCGACGAGCATATTTCCCTTGCTTGTTTCCATTTGGGCATAAAGCCCGTCTTCTAAATTGTTGTATTCTTCTTTACTCATTGAACTCGGTATTTTGACAGTCGAACAGCCGGTTAAAAGCACTGATGCCGTCAGGATTATTAATAATTTTTTCATTGTTTATTTTTCTTTATATCCAATACTTTTACTTTAAAAATCAAGGGTATATTGTTTCCAATTTTATTTTTATCTCCATAAAAAGCATAGCCTAAAAAAGAAGGAAGCAGCGCAATAGCCGAATCTCCTTTCTCAATCATTTGAAGGGTGATGTGCAATCCACGCGGAAGATCCGTTCTCCCCAAAACCGCAGTTTGTATGCCGATTTCGTCTTCGGAATAAATCTCATTGTTTCCAAAATCATGAACACTGTATTGGAATTTTATCATGTCACCCGATTTCGCCATTTCCTCAGTAGGAATTCCGGAATTGGAAATCCAGAATCCGTAAGTTGTTTTGGTGAAAATAGTTGCTTGTCCGGCGATGTAATTTTCAATGATTTCATTGTCTTCTCTCAAAATTTCTTTGTTCAAATCCTGAGAAAATTCCATGAATTTTTCACGGTCATCTTCGTAACTGACTGGATATTGTACCACTTTTTCTTGGCAGGCGGTGAATAAAATTAATATGCCGATGACAAGTCCTCTTTTCAAATTTCGGTTTTTTCTAATTTCACTTGATAAGTTTGTAATATTTCACGAAATTTCCCCAAAGTTTCTTCCAAACTCAAATCGGAACGTCCGCCCGCCGCATTGATATGTCCACCGCCATTGAAATGTTTGTTTGCAAATGCGTTGACATCAAAATCTCCTTTCGAACGAAATGAAATTTTGATGAAATCATGTTGTTGATCCTCGATAAAAATCGTTGAAAAAATAATCTTATCCAATCCCAATCCATAATTCACAAAACCTTCAGTATCTCCTTTTTGGGTGCCGAACTCCAATTGTTGTTCCCGGGTCAGATACATTATCGCCGCCCGGTATTCCGGGAAAACTTCCAAAGAATTCAGTGCCAAACTCAGTAGTTTTAATCGGTTGGGCGTTTGGGTATCATACACATTTTCATAGATTTTATCAATCCGAATCCCGGTCTCTATCAAATTCGCTACAACTTTATGTGTTTCTGCGGAAGTATTTCTGAATCTGAAATTTCCGGTGTCAGTCATGATGCCCGTGTAAATGCATTCTGCGATATTCCGATTCAATTTATCCAAATCATTCATGGCGCGGATGAAATTATAAACCATCTGCGCCGTGGCGGGTATCCCGGTATCGGAATACATGAAATCAAAAGTTTCCGGATGTTGGTGATGATCGATTAACACTTTGGGTGCATCGGAACGGCTGACCCATTCTCCAACTTCGTCAATACGTTCGAGTCGGTTAAAGTCCAATATGAAAATTAATTCAGCCTGTTCCACAAATTTTCTGGATTTCGCAGGTTGGTATTCGGCGATGTTGATTCTTTTGGCTCCTTGCATCCATTTCAGAAATTTCGGAAAATCATTGGGAACGATTACTTCGCAACGGTGACCCGATTTTTCCAGATAATGCGCCATGCCCAATCCCGAACCAATCGCATCGCCATCGGGATTCCGGTGGCTGAGAATCACAATTTGTTTTGGGGTACTCAGAAGTTCTTTCAGTGCTTCAAAATTAGTCATCTGCATAGCCTGCGAAGATAGAAGATATTGGGAAATTGTACAATGAAGAATTTAAATATAAGAAAACCTTAACAACCCAATTTATTGAGGTTGTCTGTGTGGATTCAATTGATTTTGAGAAATTTTCTCCGCTTATAGATCCCGCTTTTTCAGCAGCCAATAGGACAATCCGGTAAAAATCAGCATATAAATCAGTGCTGCAATGACATAACTAATCTCCGTTTCCCTAATGCCAAAAATCGTTCCTCCCATCACAAATCCTTCCGGATTGATTCTCGGTGCTTTAATCAGATTGGATGATACATTCAGCGGCAGATAACTCGTGTAATTAAAGGCTTCCGGGTTGATGTTTTCCAATCCTGTTCCAATCCAAGCGCGGGTCAGTACCTCCACAAGCGTGATGGCACCTTCGCCCATCCACAACACAATCAGTCCCAGAAACGCAAAAGCTGTTTTCCTGAGCCAAATCGCCAGAAACAAACAGATGGAGAAGAAGAGGTTCAATTTGAGAAAATAGTAAACAACAAATTCCACGTTTTTCATCGGATTTTCGCCGGAAGAGGAAAATATTTTTCCTAAGACCAAAGCAATTCCAAAAACAAAAACACTTGACAGCAACGCAAAAATCACATTGACCATGACTTTGGAACTTAGAAATTCCTTTTTGCTCATTCCGTCAATCAGATTCTGTTTCAGTGTCCGGTTGGAATATTCGTTTGTGATATTTGTAATGATAATCACCGCAATGAAGATTTTCGCTATGGCTACGAGATACGTAATGTTCTGCCAAATTTCAGGAAAATCAAATGTTCCTAATTTTGCGATATTCAGTTTAATACCGCCTATTTCAGGTTTGATATTGCCCAGAATTACGCCGATGACCACTAAAATCAGGAAATACAATATGGTGAAAGTCCTTGTGGCTTTGTAATAAAAAATTTTATTCCATTCTATTTTTAATAATCGCAACATAATCAGTTTTTGTTTTGAGTAATTTGTAAAAATTGGGTTTCAAGGCTTTCTTTTCGTTTCACAAGATGATTCAGGACAATGCCCTTTTCAAAAAGTGTCCTGTTCAAATCTTCCGAAGCCATATCACGATTGAGAATGGCTTTCAAGTGTGTACCTTCATTGGAAATTTTCTCAAATCCCGAAATCTCATGGAGGGCGTTCAGCAGAATTTCATTGTTGGCTGCCGCCACTTCGAAATATCCGAAACTTGCGGACATTTCATCCACCCTTCCGGAATACAGCGTTTTTCCTTTTTCGAGAATCACCACATGGGAACAGACTTTTTCTACTTCATCCAACAGGTGGCTGGCCAAAATAATCGTTGTTCCTCCGGCTGCGATTTTCTGAATTATATTCCGAATACTGATGATTCCTTGCGGATCCAGCCCATTGGTCGGTTCATCAAGAATCAAGACTTCGGGGTCATTGAGCATGGCAGCTGCAATGGCCAGCCGTTGTTTCATCCCCAATGAAAAAGTCCGGAATTTATCTTTTTTTCTTTCTAACAATCCTACGATTTCTAATTTTTCTTCAATTTTGGAAAAAGGTGCGCCTTTGATCATCGCTGTGATTTCAAGGTTTTTTTCTGCCGATAAATAAGGATAGAAATTCGGGTGTTCGATGATGGCTCCAATTCTTTTCAGTGATTCCACATCGGATTTTTTTCCAAACCAGTACCAACTTCCTTCGGTCGGATTGATGACATTCAGAATCATCCCCAAAGTCGTAGATTTCCCGCTGCCATTCGGCCCGAGCAGGCCGTAAACATTTCCTTTTTCCACCGAAAAACTCAAATCGTTGACCGCTGTCAGCCGCCCGAATTTCTTGGTGAGATTTTTTATTTCCAATACATTTTCCATAAGCTATTAGGTCTGAATATTGTTGTTTACAACTATTTTCTGTCCCATTTGTAGTAAATTAACTGAAAAAGTAACAAGATTTTAGGAAATTAAAGGTTTGTACGTCGGAACTCCTTGTTGCTGATTAAATTTTTGGAATTTTGGTTTCATAGAAAATCTATGCTATTTCATCTGTAAACATTCCCCAAAATCTTTTGGACAATTCACGCTGGAATAGTTCAGTACCCAAAGCCTTTCAAATCCCTGTCTTTTTTGCGCCAGTCTTTTCTGACTTTCACAAAGAGTTTCAGAAAAACTTTCTTGTCAAAAAACTTTTCTAAGTCTTCACGGGCTTCTTTGCCGACTTTGGTCAGCGATTCGCCTTTGTGACCTATTAGGATTCCTTTCTGTGAATCGCGTTCTACATAAATATCGGTTTCAATCTGAATCAGTTCAATGCCATCTTTGAAAACTTCGGTGACAACCTCCACTGAATAGGGGATTTCCTTTTTGTAATGAAGCAGTATTTTCTCGCGCACGGTTTCATTCACGATGAAGCGTTCGGATTTGTCGGTCAACTGGTCTTCAGGGAAATACATCGGTCCTTCGGGTAGGAGTTCGATGATTTTGTTTTTAAGCAAATCAATGTTCGCATTTTCCAACGCAGAAATAGGCAGGATTTCGGCTTGGGGCAGCATTCCATGCCAGTATGCCACCGCTTCTTCCAACTGCTGTTGATTGCTTTGGTCAATTTTGTTGATAAGCACCAGCACCGGAATTTTTAATTTTTTCAGCTTTTCAAAGACGGCTTCGTTCCTCGGTTTTCGCTCTCCGGGTTCCACCATGTACAAAATCAAGTCCGCATCCACCAATGCTTCCTTCACGTAATCCATCATTTTGGATTGCAATTCGTAAGCGGGCTCTAATATGCCGGGTGTATCCGAAAAGACAATCTGATAATCTTCACCGGTCAGAATACCTTTAATTCTGTGGCGAGTGGTTTGGGCTTTGTGGGTGGCAATCACTAATTTTTCGTCCATCAGATTGTTCATCAAAGTCGATTTGCCCACATTGGGATTCCCGATGATGTTTACAAAACCCGATTTGAAATTCTTTTCATTCGCCATCATGCAAAAGTAGGAATATTGAAGCTTTCCAAGCGAAAAGCTGCTGTGTGTTTTGGTTAAAAATTATTTAGCCGGCATTACTCAGGAAGGTTTATTTCATAAATTTTATCCCAGTTTTTGCCGGTTATAAGCAACTTGCCGTTATGATATGCAATTCCATTTAAAACCGCATCCACATTGAATTTATGTTTATCCATCAACTCGCTCAAATCATAATAATTTTCCACAGCACCTGAATCAGGATTAATCACCAAAATATAAGGGGTCAACCAGACATTGGCGAAAATCTTTCCGTTAATCCATTCTAATTCATTGATTTGCGTGTAAATGGAAACATTGCCAACCACTTCAATTTTTCTTTTAAATTTCAGGTCTTTGTCGAAGAAATATATATGTTGGCTGCCATCGCCGGCGATCAATTCATTGCCATTGGAAGTCATTCCCCAGCCTTCTTTCAATTCTGTTGGCATTTGAAGAGTTTCAAGTAACTCAAGGCTTTGAGCATCATAGACAAAAACTTTTCTTTCCCGATAAGTCAGTTGGTAAATTTTGCCATCCAATTCTGCAATTCCTTCTGAAAAAACCTTCTCATCCTGTTTCACTTCATGCAAATAATCTGTGTCACCCAGATTGTAAACCACTAATTTAGACGCTTTGTAATGCCCAGCACTTTCATAAATTTTATTGTTTAAACTGAAAAATCCTTCTGTGAAAAGCTCTTTCGGATGTGGATATTCTTTGATGATGGTATGTTCAACTTTGATTTCTTCTTTCGGATTCAGCAGCGGAATACTCGTTTTTCCGTTGATGCGATTGCCCGCAACGTAAACATTGATTTCCAATTTGTTCATTCCCAAACGAGCAAAAGTCGAATCCGGAACCGCATTATTCTGAACGCTCTGATCGTTCAACAGCAATACCACAGAATCGATTTCTTCCTGATGCATATAAAATTTAACATTCAGGGTATCATTCAGATGCATGGATCTGTGTTGTAATTCATAAAAATCTGAACGCAAATCGGACAGGTTGTCAATTTCCTTCACACAGGAAAAAATCAGAAATGCGCAAAAGCAAAAACCAAAAATTTGAAAAGTTGACTTCATGAGAATTAAATTTGAAAAGCCAAAAATAGCAATTAAAACAAAGCTTCCGCCGAAACGAAACAACCTAAACTTTCAATCCGTTAATCCAAACTGCATTTGGTCGAAATTGTCCTTGATAATAGATGATGTCTCTGAAATCTGAAGTTGGGAAAGCAATGAAATCCGCTTTTTTTCCGGCTTCCAAAGTTCCTCTGTCCGACAAACGCAATGCCTGCGTAGCTCTAAAGGTGATTCCCGACAAAATTTCTGACATGGAAAGTTTCTCAAAAGTAGCCAGAATTGAAGCTTGCGTTAGCAAATCGCCCATCGGTGCCGAACCCGGATTCCAGTCGGAAGCGATGGACACACAAGCACCGGCATCCAATAATTTCCGCGCTGGCGCATACTGCATCCCCAAACCGATGGAAGCACCCGGCAACACCGTAGCCACGGTATCACTGTCGGCCAAAGCCCGGATTTCTTTTTCACCCGAAAACTCCAAATGATCCGCACTTACAGCACCCAACTCAACGGCCATAATGCTTGCGCCGGGAGTAAACTGATCCGCATGCACAGTGATTTGAAATCCATTTTCTTTGGCTTTTTGCAAATAAATTTTACTTTCCTCAATGGTGAAAGCAGATTTTTCAGTAAAAATATCCACGCGTTCAGCCAGATTTTCTGCTTTGATCAAAGGAAAAACTTCCCGAACAAGCATTTCTAAATATGCCGCATTGTTACCTTCAAAGTCTTTGGGTCGGGTATGCGCTCCTAAAAAGGTGGGAATGATCTCAGCTCGGGATTGATTTTTTGCGTTTTGAATGGCTTTCAACATCTTGATTTCCGCTTCCGGATTCAAGCCGTAGCCGCTTTTGACTTCAATCGTCGTAACGCCTCCAAGTGTATGTTTTTCAATTCTTTGCAAAGTAGAAAGAATCAGATTTTCAAGTGATTCCGCCCGGGTCATGGCCACGGAACTCCAAATGCCTCCTCCACTTTCGGCAATTTCCAAATAGGTTTTTCCATTCAATCGCATGGCAAAATCTTTGGAACGATTTCCACCAAAACAAATGTGGGTGTGGCTATCCACAAACCCCGGTAACAATACATTTTCACCTTCAATTCTTTCGATTTCTACAGGAGAAAATTCCTTCATCAACGCAGTGAAAACCCCGGTTTTCAGAATTTTTCCGTTTTCTGTGAGGATACCGCCGTTTGGGATGATTTGCAGTTGTTCATCTTTTACGGCTCCCTTCAGAGGGATTCCGGCTAAAGTCAGGATTTGTGAAAACGGCCCAATTAATTTCATGCGGATGAATTTGAATAAATATGGGTTAAAGATAAGAAGAGTACCGGAAATAGAAAAGCCCCGCAAACTCAAGCGAATTTGCGTGGCAACTTTCAATTAACTAACACAAAACTTATGCTTTTTTGGCGGTAACGTCCATTTGCAGAACAACTTCATCACGAATGATGGAATCACCTCCGCCTTTGAAGTCGATACCAAAATCCTGACGATTGATTTTGAATTCTTCGGATTGAATGGTTAATTTATCGCCTTCTTCTTTCACGTTTGCACGGAAAGTAATATTCTTTGGAACTCCTCTGAAGTCAAGGTTTCCGGAAATTTCAGTGTTGTAATCACCTTCTGCTAAAGGGGTAACTTTTGAAATCTCAAATTTGGCTTCCGGGTACTCCTCAACATTCAGGAAATCAGGAGATTTCATGTGCCCGTCAAAATCAGCTTTGCTGTCCGGATCATCATTCATGTCATGACTTTCAAAACTGGTCTGGTCAGAAATGAAAATTCCTGATTCCAAAACACCGTCTTTGACATGCAATTGTCCTTCTTTCAATTTGATTACTCCATAATGCCCGACTTCGGGTTTGGATGTATCCTGAAAGAATTTAAAACCTCTCCAGGTGGTTGCACTTTCAGCCTGATCAATCAGATAGGCGGTTGCATCTTGGGATGCAGAAGTTGCCTCCTGTGCTTCACCGGCAACAACTGTATCTTTGTCGGTTTTACACGAAGTCACGAAAATCATCCCTAAAACTGCGGTTGCTAAAACAACTTTTTTCATATCTTTTTATTTTTAATGCAAAACTAAATCAAAGCCCGTACCCAAAAGTTGATGTATGTTAATTAATGCCCTTTCGACAGAAATTTCTGCAAGAAATGCTTTGATGGGATATGAATTTTCAGGGATGATTAATTTTGAAGCAAATTATGTTTTTCTAAATTTGTCTTTCGGATGAATCAACCTTAATAATATATTCGCGCATGCTGACCGCAAATCATGTTTATTTTCAATATGCTCCGAAGAAGCCGATATTGAAAAATATTAATTTTGAAATTCAAAGCGGTGAATTCATTGCCATCCTTGGGGAAAGCGGCAGCGGGAAATCCACTTTACTCAAACTGATTTATGGATTAGAAGATGTAGAAAAAGGTGAAATTACCTTTAATAATAAGCAGGTTACAGGTCCGAAATTCAATCTTGTTCCCGGTCATCCGGAAATGAAATTCGTTCCCCAGGAATTCAATCTCCTCGAAATGTTATCCGCCGCAGAAAACGTCGGTAAATACCTGAGTAGCTTTAATTTATCAAAAAAACAAAGCACGATTAACCGTGCATTGAGAGCTGTCAGTATGCTGTCTCTGAAAGATAAACTTACTGCGGAATTGAGTGGGGGAGAACGACAACGCATTTCCATCGCAAGTGCATTGGCTGCCCGTCCCAAGGTGCTTTTGTTAGACGAACCCTACGGTCATTTGGATCAGATTTTGAAAAATGAAATCCGAACCGGAATCCGGGAATGGGCTTTGGAAAATAACTGCATTGTGCTTTTGACAACGCATGATATTCAAGATGTCATGGGGTTCTCAGACCGGGTTTTTGTGATTAAAAACGGTAGAATTATTCAAAAAGCTGTACCGGAAGAATTGAAGTCCCAACCAAAAAATGAATATGTGGCAGGGTTGCTCGGAGAGTATTCTGTTTTAGATGCGAATACCATGAAATCCTTCTTCAAAATCCAAATTGAAGATGGGCGGAAAGCCATCATTTATCCCGAAGAATTGGAGGAAAATAATTCGGGAACAACATTTAAAATTATCAACACCCGATTTCAGGGGCGTGATTATTTAGTGAAAGCTGAAAAATCCGGGCAAATGATTTTATTTTATTCGGCCCAAAAACCGGAAAAAGATAGAATAAAATTGAAAATTAAAAATTTCAGATGGGTTTGAAAAGTACTGCTTTAAATTTTCACCCAATTTTTCATTTCATCACTTTGCACCAATTCAATCATTTTCAGAATATCCTCACCTATCAAGCGGTCATCTGTTAATTTATGAACTTTTGATCTCACCAATGCATGAACTTTCTCCAATACCGGGCTGGTTTTCAGAGGTCTTCTGAATTCAATGCCCTGACAGGCGAGCATCAATTCAATCGCTAAAATTTTCTCTAAATTATGCAAAACCTGATTGAATTTCCGACCGGAAATGCTGCCCATCGACACATGGTCTTCCTGTCCGATGGAAGTCGGAATGGAATCTGCGGAAGCCGGAAAACACAAGGTTTTGTTTTCTGTTACCAAAGCCGCAGTCGTGTATTGTGGAATCATAAAGCCCGAATTCAAACCTGAACTTGCTGTCAAAAATCTGGGTAATCCGAATTTGCCTTCAATCAGCAGATAACTCCTTCTGTCAGAGATATTTCCCAATTCAGCAGCGGCCAAAGAAGCATAATCTAACACCATCGCCATTGGTTGTCCGTGGAAATTTCCACCGCTGATTGCGGTTTTTCCGTCTAACACAATTGGATTGTCGGTAACTGAATTCAATTCAATTTCAGCCAAATCTCTTAAATGAAGCCAGGCATTTCGCGAAGCACCATGCACTTGTGGCATACAGCGGATGGAATACGGATCCTGCACCCGGTGAAAATCATCGTTATCAATGATTTCAGAGCCTTCCAGAAATTTCCTGATTCGATCGGCCACTAATTTGGTGCCTTCATACGGTCGAACCTCATGCAATTCCTGCATGAACGGCGACTTCACGCCGGAATACGCCTCAAGACTCATCGCCCCTGTCAGATCAGCAAGGTCGAGCAGAAACTTGAATTTATCCAACCCAATCAGTGCATGTGAAAGAATAAATTGCGTTCCATTGATCAGTCCCAATCCTTCTTTGGCGGAAAGTTGAAGTGGTTCCAAACCATGTTTTCTCAAAGCTTCAGCAGCAGGAATTACTGTTTCTGCCTCCCAAATTTCTCCTTCTCCAATCAGGGGTAAAAATATATGCGCGAGCGGTGCCAAATCACCGGAAGCCCCTACGGAGCCTTGTTCGGGTACTGCCGGAATCAAATCCTTTTCAAGCATTTGCAGAATACGTTCCACCACATTCAGCGTAACCCCGGAATATCCTTTGGAAAGTGCATGCGCCTTGGTAATCAACATCATTTTTGAAAAAGCCTTATCGATGTAATTTCCAACGCCTACGGCATGACTGATCAACAGGTTTTCTTGTAATTTTCTGACTTCATCTTTGGAAATTTTGGTATCACAAAGTGGTCCGAAACCCGTATTGATGCCATAAACCGTCAAATCAGAATCAATGATATCCTGAACGTTTTGTGCGGATTGATTGATTTGCAGTTTAGATTGAGCAGAAAGTTCTGCCCGTTTTTTTTCGTTTAGAACTTCGATGGCATCAGTATAAGACCAATGATCGACTCCATATATTTTTGTATTCATTTATTTTTTGAATTAGGTTTTCAAATATAAACAAAAGAAAGTTTTCCCCGGAAACGGATGATTTTTGTAAAAATTTAATTTCCATAATGCATTTCTATGCAGTACCATTTTTAATTTTCAATAACTTTGAACCACTTATAAATCAAAATGCAAATTACATTCAGAAAAGCAAAACCGGAAGATGCAGCGGCCGTTTGGGAAATTCTCCAACAAGCTATCCGACGCAGAAAAGAAGACGGAAGCACACAGTGGCAGGGCGGTTATCCCAATGCGGATACGGTAAAAAATGACATTGAAAAAGGGTATTGTCATGTCTTGTGTCATGGAAATGAAATCATTGCATCGGCGGCATTGATTTTTAATGACGAACCTACTTATGCGGAGATTGACGGTGCTTGGCTGACGCACGGCGATTTTCTGGTGGTACATCGGGTTGCGGTTTCTGACCAGGTAGCCGGAAAGGGAATTGCCACAAAGTTTTTTAGACGGATGGAAGATTTTGCGAAAGAAAATGGTGTTTTCAGCATCAAAGTCGATACAAATCATGACAATCAAGCGATGCTGCGGATTTTGGATAAATTAAATTACACTTATTGTGGTGTGATTCAAGTGTATGACGGGCCGAGAAAAGCTTTTGAAAAGCTGTTAAAATAATTACAAGAAGAAAAAAACTTTGACAAAATTTGGAACTTTTTCAAAGTTGAATAAAATAATCCCTACTTTCACTTTCTGTAATTGAGCCGATGAAAAACAATTTATTCCGAAAAAAATCAATTGAAAATTTAATTGAGGAAGGTTGCCAAAGCAAAAACTCCCTCAACAGAGTGTTGAGTGTCAAGGATTTGACATTCATGGGAATTGCAGCAGTGGTGGGTGCAGGAATTTTTTCGACCATCGGTTCTGCGGCTTACAACGGCGGACCGGGCGTTTCCACCCTTTTTATCATCACAGCCATCACTTGTGGATTTACCGCACTTTGTTATGCTGAATTCGCCAGCCGCATTCCAGTAGCGGGCAGTGCTTACACCTATTCTTATGTGGCTTTTGGAGAAATTATCGCTTGGATCATCGGTTGGGCATTGATTCTGGAATATTCCATCGGAAATATTGTCGTGGCGATTTCGTGGAGCAGTTATTTCAATAATTTGCTGGTTCATTTCAATATTCATCTGCCTGACTGGATGCTGATTGACCCGGTAACCGCAAAAAATGCATTTCTTGAATCTACTGCTGCATTGAATTCGGGTGAATTGCTAAGTCCCGATAAAATAAGTGCTTATGAGTTTGCCATCAATGCATACAACAGTGCACCCATGTTGGGTGAAACAAAAATTTTCTTCAATCTGCCGGCACTGATCATCGTCATTCTGATTACTTGGCTGGCTTATATCGGCATCAAAGAAAGCAAGAAAACCGCGAATTTCATGGTGTATTTCAAGGTTGCAGTGATTATTTTCGTGATTGTAGCCGGTGCATTTTTTGTCGATACCAACAACTGGCGACCGTTTCTGCCGAATGGATTTGAAGGTGTGCTGCGCGGCGTTTCCGCCGTGTTTTATGCTTACATTGGATTTGACGCCATTTCAACGATGGCCGAGGAAACCAAAGACCCACAACGAGATATGCCGAGGGGAATGATTTATTCGTTGCTAATTTGTACCGGTTTGTACATTCTCATCGCTTTGACACTGACGGGCATTGAGCATTATTCCAACTTCAAAAATGTCACCGACCCGCTGGCTTTCGTATTCAAAGACCGTGCTCCTTGGATAGAAACCATTGTTTCCATCAGTGCGGTAGTTGCCACCACAACGGTTTTGCTCGTTTTTCAAATCGGGCAACCGAGAATCTGGATGAGCATGAGCCGAGACGGATTGTTGCCAAAGAAATTTCAGAAAATTCATCCCAAATACAAAACGCCTTCTTTTGCTACTTTGGTCACAGGCGTCATTGTGGGAGTCGGTGCCTTGTTTATAGAAAGTGATTTGGTTACGGATTTGACGAGCATCGGAACTTTGTTTGCGTTTATTTTGGTCTCCGGTGGGGTTTTGTTTTTACCGCCCAAAGTAAAAGAATCCGGAAAATTCAGCCTGCCTTATATCAACGGAAAGTGGATAGTGATTTTACTTTACATAGGTTTTGTTTTGATATTCGAAGAAAGAGTGATGGCTGCGTTTGTTGAATTTAACTTTGACAACACAGAAGAAGTTTTGTTCATTGTATTTCTGATTTTTGCATTGGCAACTGCTGTCATTACATTTATCAAAAACTACTCGCTTATCCCGATAATGGGCGTGCTGACTTGTTCTTATCTGATGGTAGAAATCCCGATGGTCAGTTGGAAATGGTTTGTACTCTGGATGGCTTTAGGAATTCTGATTTATTTCCTGTACGGATACAGAAACAGTCGGTTGGCGGTTGAGCCGGAAATGAAAAAGGAAATTTGAGTTTGGGTACAAACAAATAAAACTTTTAATTTATAAGTCAAAGAATTGAACCGGGATTTTATAAAATCCTAAAATTCTTACCTTAGCCGAATCTATTTTGAACGGAAAACTGATGAAAAATATTCTCCGGATTGGGATAATTGTTTTGCGCATACTTTGTGTGGCGGCGATAATTTGGTTTGTGGTTTATTTTTTCTTCGGACACCGGATTTCACTGACTTTTAAGGACAGAGAATTTGCGGAAAAATTTCCTCAGATTCTGGTTTTTCTCACTTCCGCAGGGATTTACGGCTTGTTTATTTTAAGTATAAAATCATCTTTTAAAAAGTGGAAAAACTTACTTTTGTTTTTCGGCGGATTGGCTTTGGCTTTCTTACCTTTTTTGATTTTTCATGGCATTTTGCATTTTCAATGTGGTGCTTGGAATCAAAAAATGCTTTCCGGAAAAACAATTTATGTGAATCAAAAGGATGCAACGGAAGTGGTGAAAGTCATTAAATCTGTTTGTGAAATCAATCAGGAAGAAAGGACGGATACGCTGATGGTGAAGCAATTGAATACTTGCTTGGAAGTAATGCATGATGTGGTAATTGAGAAATCCGAAAACGGTAACTGGACGGTTTCAAGATAGATTGAAATTTCATAACCCCCTGTATGTCAGATGAATTAAAAAAAACACAACTTCGCAAGCACAAAATGATTGCTACGGGATTGTTTTTGCTCATGGCGGTGATTTATGGTTTGATGGTTTATTCGGAACATCATTTTCCACAAAATTGGATGGGTTATGTCAAAGCATTTTCAGAGGCTGCGATGGTTGGTGCGCTGGCTGATTGGTTTGCGGTAACTGCATTGTTTCGCCATCCGCTTGGATTGCCGATTCCCCATACCAATCTGATTGAAAGAAAGAAAAATGATTTAGGTGAAAATCTCGGAAAATTTGTCAAAGACAATTTCCTGAATCCGACCAATATCCGACCCTATATCGAAAAATTGGATGTGGTCAAAATCGTGGCGAACTGGCTTTCCAAACAAGGAAATCAGGAAGTTTTGGAAGAAGAAACCGTCCATTTACTCCAAAAAATTATCGCTGACCTTGATGATGAAGATGTAGAAAAATTTCTAATTAAAAAAGGAGAAGAATTATTAAAGTCAATTGATTATCAAAAGATTGCATCTTCTGGAATTACTTATGCTTTGGAAAGAAATGAACACAACCGATTGTTGGATATGGTTCTGCCTGAAATCAAAGCCTATGTTGTGGGAAGCCGGAATATGATTCGTGAAAAAATATCTGAAAACCGCCCTTTCATCGCTTTTCTGGCGGGCAAAAAAATTTCCAAAGAACTGACCGAAGGAATTTTGGCGTTTGTGGAAGAAATCAGGTTGGATCCTGAACATTTTGTGCGTATAAAACTGACGGAAGCTTTGGAAAAGTTAGAAGCGGATTTATTAGTTTCCGAAAACTGGAACCGAAAATTTGACGCGTTGAAAGCGGAAATCCTTACTTCCGAAAATCTGAAACCTTATGTGCAGGATGCGTGGAAAGCCATCAAAATCACCTTGCAGGAAAATCTGGAAGATTCGGATTCCCTACTGAAAGAATACCTGCAAAAGAACATTCAGAAACTTTCGCACAATCTGATGAACGATGAAGCATTGGGACATAAAATCAACAACTGGATTCGTCATTTCGCATACCGCATGATTCTGAAAAACCGCGATGAAGTGGAAGCACTTATCAGCACCACCGTTTCCGGTTGGGAAGGAAAAGAGCTGAGCAATAAATTAGAACTTGAAGTGGGCAAAGACCTTCAGTTTATCCGTATCAACGGTACGCTGGTGGGTGGATTGGTCGGACTATTGATTTACATTATCACACATCTTGTAATACAATGAAATTCAGGTGTATAAATAATTATTTTCAAAGATCAAACCGAATGTAAGTACCTTCATGTCCGCGTACATTCCAGACTGTTCCGTCTTCAAAAATCCAGTATTGCCCTCTGATTCCGGACAGGACTCCTTCAAATTCCTGATTTCTCGTGAGTTTCAGGTTTTTAATTTTCTGTGGATAATTTTCCACCGGATAATCAAAAGTAAAGAGCCTATTGTCGGGCAGAAAAAATTCGGATTGTTCTTCCGGAATAAATTGTTTAAACAATTCCTTCTGTTCAATCAGATTGATTTCAGGGGTTTGATTGAGCAGCATTTTCCGGTAATTGGTTTTGTCTGCAACATGTGCTTTCAGCGCAACTTCAATCATTCCGGCTTGGTAACGATTTTCGGTTTCTGCGAGAATAATCGCGCTGCCTGCGCCCTGATCAATCCATCGGGTCGGAATTTGTGAAACCCTTGTGACGCCGACTTTCAGATTGGATGAAAGCGCAAGATAAGCAATGTGCGGTTTCAATTCAAACTCCTTTTCCCATTCTAAATCGCGCTGTTCAATTCCCAGATGTGCGGTTGAAAGTTCAGGCCGGATAATGCTTTCATTGGCTTGTGGTAACGTAAAAAAACAATTGGAACAATATCCCATTCTGTAAATCGGTTTGTCAAGGCCACAGCCCAAACATTCATTGTGGTCGTAAAAAAGGTGGATTTTCTTTCCAATGTGCTGATTTACATCTAAATAATCATCTTTTAACGTGAGATAATAACGGATTGGCTGTCCGTTTTCAGTAATCATTTTTTTAATTTGCCCTTCAATCGTCATTGTTTTAAGTAAATTTGCGTAAAATTACAAAATATGCCGGTACAGGGATTAGTAAATAAGGTTATGGATCTTCTGATGCGGAAAAGAATGCGGCAAATTGAGGGATTCATCAAAAATCCTGTTGAAACACAGGAAAATGTCCTATTTAATAATCTTTCCAAAGCCAGAAACACAGAATATTCCATTCGTTTCGGATTCAGTGAAATCGGTTCTTATGAAGAATTCCGTTCTCATGTTCCTTTGGTGAAATACGAAGATTTTCAGCATTATATCGAGCGTGCACGAGAAGGAGAACCGGATGTATTCTGGCCCGGCAAAATAAAATGGTTTGCGAAATCATCCGGGACGACCAATGCAAAAAGTAAATTCATTCCCATCAGCGACGAATCTTTGGATGAATGCCATTATGCCGCCGGAAAAATGATGTTTGCAATATATCTAAACAACCATCCGAATACCGAAATTTTCTTCAACAAAAACTTGAGGTTGGGTGGAAGCAGTGAAATTTACCAAGAATATGATACGCTTTTCGGGGATTTGTCGGCCATTCTGATTGATAATCTGCCTTTTTACGCCGAATTACGGAATTCTCCCAGCAAACAGGTTTCCTTGATGAGTGAATGGGAAACGAAAATTGAAGCCATTTCCAAAGAAGTGATTACCGAGGACATCGGCTGCCTGACGGGTGTCCCTTCGTGGATGCTGGTTTTACTCAATCGGGTGTTGGAAGAAACAGGGAAAGAAAAATTAGATGAAGTCTGGCCGATGTTGGAAGTTTTTTTTCACGGCGGAATCAGCTTCAAACCTTATGAAGAAATTTATCGCTCACTGACGACCAAAAAATTGAATTTCTATGAAATTTACAATGCTTCCGAAGGGTTTTTCGCTATTCAGGATAGAAGCGATTCCAAGGATATGCTGCTGCTGTTAGACAACGGGATTTTTTATGAATTTATTCCGATGGATGAATTTGAATCAGGCAATCCAACAGCCATTCCGCTGAGTGAAGTTCAAATCGGAAAAAACTATGCCATCGTGATTACGACCAACGGTGGTCTGTGGCGATATGTCATCGGCGACACCGTGAAGTTCACTTCCACCGATCCTTTCCGTGTGGAAGTCACTGGCAGGACAAAGCATTTCATCAATGCCTTCGGGGAAGAATTGATCATTGAAAATGCAGAAAGTGGCATCAGAGAAGCTTGCAAAGCCACAGGTGCCATCGTCAAAGAGTTTACGGCTGGGCCGATTTTTATGGAAGGCAGAGAAAAAGGGGCACATGAATGGATTATAGAATTCGAGAAACATCCACAGGACATTGCGCAATTTTCGCAGATTCTCGATCAATCCCTGCAAAGTCTGAATTCAGACTATGAAGCCAAACGTTATAAAAACATAACGCTCAATCCTTTGAAATTGAATGTAGCCCGCAAAGATTTGTTTTTTGACTGGATGAAATCTCTTGATAAACTCGGTGGACAAAACAAAGTACCCAGACTTTCCAATACCCGCGAATATTTGGATGAATTATTGAAACTGAATCAAGTTTAAATTTGATTCCAGTTCATATTTTCAATAAAATCACATTTGAAGTCAGCTTATTTTAAGCATGAATTCCGCATTCCCTGCTCTCTAAAACTTTGGTCGGATCGAAATATTTTTTTTCGTTGGGCAGGTTGTATTCTTCCAAATACGCATCCAAATCTTCATCTGAATAATGATAAAACGGACTGACTTTCCATTCATCATTTTTACCTTTTGACAGAATTCCGATGCCATCTCTGAAAGCGGTTTGTCCGTTTCTGAGATTGGTAAACCATAAGTCGGGTTGCCATTCGGCCATGGCGCGATTGAATGGTTCCAATTTCACTTGTTCACTGAATTCACGGTGTTCGGGGGTATCCACTTCCGGAATTCCTAAGACGATATCCCTGTAAGCCGCCGTCTGTTTGGGAACGTAAATATGCAGATTGAGATTGAGCCTTTTAATTAGATGATTAGCAAAACGATACGTTTGTGGCGTATTGTAACCTGTGTCGCACCAAATCACTGGAATATCGGGTTTTACTTGTGTTACTAAATGTAAAATAGCACTTTCATAGGGTCTGAAATTGGTGGTAATAATCGGGTTTTCGGCTTGTTCTATGGCCCATTTAGTGATTTCCAACGGACTTAGATTCTCTAATTTTTGATTGATTTCTGCACTGTTCATACGCTTTTTATTGATTTTTCAGCAAATCCGAATTGATTATAAAAACACTTTAATATAATACCTATCGGATTAATAGGCAATGCAAATATAAATTTAAAATTTTATAAAATAAACTTAATGCCAAAACTTTAAGAGTTGTTTAACGTGAATAGCGAAGAACGCTGAATGTCAAAAATCCGGATGCTGTTTTGTTTTGATTTCATCTGACAATTGAGCCAAACTCTTGTTTCTCAATATCGTCAGTGTCTGATCCCGAATTTCTAACAGCAAATGATTGACCGTGCAAGCCGCTTCATCGGGACAATCATCACAAACTTCATAATAGTTTAAACTGGCACAGGGAAACATGGCTATCGGGCCGTTCAGCAACCGGAAAATTTCCGTCATCAGGATTTCATTCGGGTCTTTCAGCAGATAATAACCACCTGCTTTGCCTTTTTTAGATGCCAAAATTCCATTTTTCTTTAAAAGTAACAGGATGTATTCCAAAAACTTATGAGGGATGTTTTCGGCTTCTGCAATTTTCGCGATAGAAATAGGACTTTGGTTTGAATTCCTATATAGATAAACCAAAGCTTTGATGCCGTATTTCGTTTTATTGGATAGCATGTTTCAAAAATACATAATTTTAAACATTCATTTAATCAACTAAGGCATAATTTGACAGGGAACAACCAATCTGCTTTACTGGAAAAATTATTCAATCCTACCGGAATTCTTTACAAATCCATTCAATGGTTAGAAATTTACTGAGCTACAAGGACATCAGCTTGTTTTTGTGAATTCAGTAATTGATTGTTTTTCAGCATTTCCATGACCTCATCCACGAAATAGTAGGTATCATTGTCCAAAAATCCTTTGCCCATAATTCTTTTATCTTTCTGTTTTCCAAGTCGGACAATGACTAAATCTTCGGATGGAACCACAATGACTCTTTGCCCTAAATGCCCCATCAAACCGTAGAAATTGGGTTGATGCTCATAATCGGTCCAGATAGAATAGCCGTATTTTTCGTATTCGCCTTCATTGAATGCTTTGTGATTGGGGGTAATCATTTTTTCCACAAAAGCAGAATCCAGAATTTGTTTACCATTCCAATTGCCTTGTTGCAATAACAATTGTCCGAATTTCCCGAAATCTCTGGCATTGCTGTAGAGACAACAATAGGCTTTTTCCATGCCGTCGGCCATATCTTTTGACCAATAGGCATCCTGTTCCATACCCATCGGCTGCCAGAACTCTTCTTGCAAGTAGCGTGAAATACTGATACCGACTGCACGCTGGAGAATGATACCGAGCAGTTGTGTATCACTTGAAATATAATTGAAATGCCCGCCGGGTTCTGCGATGAATTTGCGGGACAACATTTGTTTCTCGATGTTTTTGCCATAATATGCTTTGGCGGTCGGGTTGATGGGAAAATAATAATCTTCTTTCCAGTCAAATCCGGAGGTCATGGCAGATAAATCCCCAACAGTGCATTTTTTGCCGAAAGGGTCATCTTTAAATTCGGGTAAAAAATCTGTTATAGGTTGATCCAAAGATTTTATGTAACCTTGCTCAATCGCTTTGCCAAGTAGCATCGTAACGACGGATTTGGACATAGAAAAAGAGTTGGTATTGCTTTTGTCGGAATAGCCGTCCCAATAATATTCCCAAAGTGCTTTTCCGTTTTTAGCGACAAAAAAACTGGCGGATTCAAATCTTTCCAGCTCCGTTTTCAAGGTATCAGTCAGTGGGATTTTATTGTACAATTCATGTGACTCCCATGGCTGCGGCCGACCGGCGACGATGGTATTGGTAGCGAAATCCTTGTAATCATCTATGTTGGCTGTGGTATTGCCGCGTAGATAAACGAGTTGAAAACCGCGGATTACATATTGGTTTCCGGTCAAATAAAGCAAAGCAATAATCAGGACAATCAATGATAATAAACCCTGAATGACCCGCCAAAAAATTTTCCTAATCTTCATGTTTTGAAATTCAATTGCAATTTAGAAAAAATTTGAATGCTTCCTAATTTTAATTTAATCTTCACACTTTTTCGTGAAAACTGATGTATATTTGGGTGAAAATTAATGTTTAACTAAAAAAAATAAATAATATGGCATTCGAATTACCAAAACTACCTTATGCATACGATGCGCTTGAGCCGCATATCGATCAAAGAACAATGGAAATCCATCATGGCAAGCACCATGCGGGCTATACCAATAATCTAAATGCAGCCATTGAGGGTACAGATTTAGCGAATCTTTCGATTGAAGAAATTTTGGCCAAAGGCGCAGACAAACCTGCGGTAAGAAACAACGGTGGCGGCTATTACAATCATAAATTGTTTTGGGAAATCATGAGTCCAAACGGAGGTGGGCAACCTTCCGGTGAATTGGCGCAAGCGATTGACAATACTTTTGGTTCATTTGAGAATTTCAAAGACCAGTTCTCCAAAGCCGCAGCTACACGCTTTGGTTCGGGCTGGGCTTGGTTGATTAAGAAAGATGATGGCAGTTTGGAAATTTGTTCCACACCCAATCAGGACAATATGCTGATGCCTGATGCGGGTTGCAAAGGAAAAGCTCTTCTGTGTATAGATGTGTGGGAACATGCCTATTATCTGAATTATCAGAACAGAAGACCTGATTATATCAATGCGTTTTTCAATGTGGTAAATTGGGACAAAGTCGCTGAATTATACGGAGCCTAATTGACGGATAACATCAATTTTAAAATAAAATGCAGAGTTTATTCTCTGCTTTTTTTAATTCCAAAAAATGAACAAACTCCTCTTGTTGCTGTTAACACTTTTCGTCGCTTCCTGCAACAGAACGATTGAAGATTCTGAAATTACATCAACAGAAAACTTGGATTTAAATTGGGTGGTAGATGGTTTTGATTTTCCTGTCGGTAAGCCGGATGCAGAGGGTTATTATGACGCACAGCATTTTGGAGCCAACCATCATCTGGGAGAGGATTGGAATGGAAAAAGAGGTGGAAACACAGATTTTGGAGACCCGGTTTATGCAATAGCCAAAGGAAAAGTAAGTTTTGCCCAAGACATAAAAGGCGGTTGGGGAAATGTAATCCGAATTGTTCATACCTTTCCATCGGGAAGGCAGGTAGAATCCCTTTATGCGCATTGTGATGAAATTTTTGTCAAAGAAGGAGATACCATAGAAAAAGGAATTAAAATTGGTACAATCGGTACGGCAAACGGACAATATCCCGCACATTTGCACTTTGAAATTCGTGATGTGATTGGGATGCCGATTGGGCGTGGATATTCTCTGAATAAAAACGGATATCTGAATCCTTCAAAATTTATTTACAGAAATAGAAATTTAATATGGGAAAAATAATATTGGAAAATATACGGATTTATTCAAATCACGGCTGTTTAGATGAAGAGCGTCTGATTGGTTCTGATTATATGGTAGATTTGGAAATAGATACGGATTTATCTTTGTCCATGCAATCTGACGATTTGGAAGATACCGTGGATTATGTGCATTTGAATCGGATTGTCAGCGAAGAAACTGAGATTCGCTCCCAACTTTTGGAAAATGTAGCCGGTCGGATTCTCGACAGAATCGGAAGAGAAATCCCGAAGGTATCCCGGGCAAAAATCAAATTCTCAAAACTGAATCCACCGATGGGCGGCGATGTGGAAAAAGTGAGTGTAGTTATAGAAAAGGATTTTTGAGTTTGTTTTAAATTTATATATTTGCAAACCGTAGAAAGGGTTCCATGGCCGAGAGGTTAGGCACCGGTCTGCAAAACCGTTTACAGCGGTTCGAATCCGCTTGGAACCTCTTATAAAAAACCTAATCACTTTATTTAGTTGATTAGGCTTTTTTTATCCCTCAAATTTGAGAAATCTAAAAAACAAAAAAGCCTGCACAAAAATTTGTACAGGCCATTGGAAATATATTGGATTGGGTTAATTCAAAATATATTTAAATCCGAGCGAGAACCTTCCGGCTTGAAAATCAGCATTGTTGCTGAGATTCCACCAAGGTTTCCAATCAAAATGAAAGCCAAGCGGAACTGTTGGAATTTTGTATTCCAATCCCACGGCTGGACGAATTGCGAAATAGGTGCCATCCCCGCCGCCTTTGGTATTTAGAAATGACAATTGCGGCCCAACGCCCACGTACCATCCGAGGGATGTTCCTGCAAATTTCTGATTGTAAGAGTAATCCACCCCAATGGTGGTGATATTGTTTCCAAAAAGGACTTGTGCGTTCAGCGCATTGTCAGCGTTGAAAAAATGCTTGTATTGAGGTCCCACCAACGTGGCTCCGTCTCCCAAATCAATACCCAATCCCAAAGCATTGTTGTAACTCTGCGCATTTGCCTGTTGAGTTCCTGTCAGAAGCATAAAACACATCAGGCTGATTGAAATAATCTTTTTCATAATTAATTTTTTTTAGAACAATCACATTTATACAAAATTCCTGCCAACTGAATTTTTGTTGTTAACTTTCAAATAGACCAATCACCATAACAGGCATTGGAACAGGTGTTTATGCCTCCGTCGTTTTTTGTTGAAATCTTAACATTTGAACATCTGATTGGCCAAACATTTTTTATAATTTTGACTGATTTCAAAATCAGATAAAGCCTTATTTGCTTACTAACAAACATTTAATTTTCCGAAATGAAAAAAACGATTTTAATTGTCTTGCTTATTACTTTCTTTCCTCTGATTTCTTACGGACAGGTCATTGAAACTTTGCCTCCGAGTTATCGGCCTAATCAAACCAATCAATCAGCAGTTTTCCGTGCAGAAACTGAGAAAATCAATAATTTGATGCATACCAAACTCGATTTGAAGTTTGATTACGAAAAAGAACAGGTCAATGGCGAAGCCTGGATTACACTTAAACCACATTTCTATGAAACCAATGAGCTGACTTTGGATGCCCAAGCCATGTTGATTCATGAAGTTGCTTTGATGCAAGGCAATACGAAGAAGAAATTGAATTTCACCAATGATGATTTCAAGCTTTTTATCGATTTGGATAAAACCTATCAACGAAATCAGGAATACACGGTTTATATCAAATATACGGCACGCCCCAATGAAATCAAATCCGGTGGCGGAATGGCTATTTCAGATGAAAAAGGTGTTTATTTCATCAATCCGAGAGGTGAAGAGCCGGACAAACCTACTCAAATCTGGACACAGGGCGAGCCAACCTCCAGCTCAGTTTGGTTTCCGACCATCGACAGTCCCAATCAGAAAACTTCTCAGGAAATTTATCTGACAGTTCCCGACAAATACTTGACACTTTCCAATGGGGAATTAAAAAAACAGACTAAGAATCAGGACGGCACCCGAACGGATTATTGGAAATTTGACCAAAAACATGCGCCTTATCTTTTCTTTTTCGGTGTTGGTGATTTTGCAGTTGTAAAAGACAGTTGGAAAGGTAGGGAAGTGAGTTATTATGTAGAGCATGAATACGAGCCTTATGCACGGCAAATTTTCGGCGATACACCGGAAATGATTCAATTCTTTTCTGACTTGCTGAATTATGAATATCCTTGGAATAAATACGCGCAAATGGTTGTCAGAGATTACGTTAGCGGAGCAATGGAGAACACGACTGCCGTCCTCCACATGGAAAGAGCGCAACAAAAACCCGGGCAGCTGATTGACAGGAATATCTGGGAAGGGACAATTGCGCATGAACTTTTTCACCATTGGTTTGGGGATTTGGTGACCATGGAGAGTTTTGCCAACATCACCGTCAATGAATCATTGGCCAATTATTCAGAATACCTTTGGTTTGAACATAAATACGGGAAAGACAAAGCGGAAGAAGACCGTTATGATGACTTGAGTATTTACAAGGATGATGCATCCAATTTCTCAAAAAACTTAGTTCGTTACCATTATGATTCTAAGGTCGATATATTTGACCGGGTTTCTTATGAAAAAGGCGGAAAAGGAGTTTTGCACATGCTGAGAAATTTTCTGGGTGATGAAGCATTTTTTGCCGGACTTAACAAATACCTCAAAGACCATGAATATGGAACCGGAGAAGCCGTGCAACTCAGACTGGCATGGGAAGCTGTGAGTGGCAGAGACTTGAATTGGTTTTTTGATCAATGGTATTTTTCAAACGGTCATCCGAAACTGAATATCGGTTATGATTACAATCCTACCACCAAAAAAGTCAAAGTAATCATGGTTCAGAGCCAAAACAATTATTTTGAATTTCCTTTTGCGATTGATGTTGTAGTTGACGGAAAACCAAAAAGATACAATGTGTGGGCGGCTAAAAAGAAAGAAAATACGTTTGAATTTGATGCTGCTTCCAAGCCGGAAGTAGTGATTCCCAACGCAGACCAAGTATTGCTTTGTGAAATCACGGACAACAAATCCACAGAAGAATTTGTGGCACAATATAAATACGGAAAAGATCAGTTCACTTCCCGGTTTTTGGCCTTGGAAAAATTAGCCAATACACAAAGTGATGAAAAAGCATTGAATACCCTGATTTCTGCATTGAGCGACCCTTATGAAGGTATCCGTGTACGCGCAATTCAATTCCTCGATGCCGACAATGTCGCAGTGAAATCAAGAACAATAAGTTTACTGAAAAAACTTGCGGATTCGGATCCGAAAACCATTGTACAAGCTGCTGCTTTTAACAAGCTGAATGCGATGGGGGAAATGGATATCAGCATTTTTGAAAAGGGATTGAAAAGTCCGTCTTTCAGTGTGCAGGCCGCCGCCGCAGACGGAATACTGCGAATTGATCCGACCCAAATCTCTGAGTTGAGAAATCTGGATGATGAAGTCATTTCCGGAAGCCAAGAGCTGATTGGGAATTTATTGGCATATTGGATTCAGGAAAATGATGTATCCAAATTCAATCTTGTTTCTGAGGCAGTTGCTTTCTATCCTTTTGCGAAATTTGAAAATCCGGATTTGGGTACAAAATTAGAAAACGGGTTTAAATGGGTAATGGGTGCTGATGATTTGGCAAGCACAAAGAAAATTGCATCCGTCTGGCAGCAGATTCATAAATATTACGGCAAAGAGAATCCCGGCTTGGGCATCATGTTGAAAAACCTGATTGATCAGGCAATTGATTTGAAGGTCAAAGCCAATCAGACTCATCCTTCTCAGGGATTTGAGCAACAAATAAAAGTGTTGAATGATACCAAAGCTGCGATGAAATAGAGATTCCGGATTTCGTTATTCCGAAAATTACAAGCATAAAAAAAGCCTCCGGTTTGGGAGGCTTTTATATTTAAAGAAGTGTAGAATTATTTCAATTCAACTTCAGCACCAGCTTCTTCAAGCTGTTTTTTCAACGCTTCAGCTTCATCTTTAGAGATTCCTTCTTTTACGGGTTGAGGAGCGGTATCTACTAAATCTTTCGCATCTTTCAATCCTTTGCCGGTCAAATCTTTAACCAGTTTCACTACAGCCAATTTACTGGCACCTGCAGCTTTCAGGATTACGTCAAATTCAGTTTTTTCTTCCTCAGAAGCGGCTTCACCACCGGCTGCGGGTCCTGCTGCTACAGCAACTGCTGCGGCTGCGGGTTCAATTCCGTATTCTTCTTTCAGGATGGTTGCCAACTCGTTTACATCTTTAACGGTTAGGTTTACCAAATCTTCAGCTAATTGTTTTAAATCTGCCATTTTAATTAATTTTTTTAATTGAACAACTTTTAAATTTTTGTTTCCGGTTTCAAGTTGACATTATCATTGGCAACCTTCGACTTTCAACTATAGTTAATAATGAGTGTTTACTCTTTTTCAGAAAGCGTTTTAACGATTCCTGCGATTTTCTGACCGCCGGACTGCAATTGAGAAACCACAGTTTTAAGCGGCGATTGCAACAAACCGATGATCTCGCCCACCAATTCTTCTTTTGATTTGAGATTTGCCAACGCATTAAGCTGCTCATCCCCAACAAATACCGCCTGATCAATCCAGGCTGCTTTCAGAATCGGTTTTTCTGATTTTTTACGGAATTCCTGAATCATTTTTGCGGGCGCATTGCTTTTTTCGGCAATCATGATGGCGGTATTCCCTTTCAATGAATCATAAAGTCCGTCAAATTCTTTTGCCTCAACACGTTCCATTGCTTTTTTCAGCAAAGTGTTTTTCACCACCTGAAGAGAGATTTCATTTCTGAAACACTGTCTTCTCAGGTTGGAAGTGTTGGTAGAATTCAAACCGGCAATATCTGTGATGTAAATGATATTTGACGCTTCCAAAACGGCTGTCAGGTCATCAATCATTTTCCCTTTTTCTTCTCTTGTCATTCCCATAATTTCCCGGTTTTATGCGTTTAAACTTTTTGGATCCACTGGTATTCCCGGACTCATTGTACTGGACAGGGTAATACTTTTCATATACGTACCTTTGGCGGCGGTTGGTTTCATTTTAACCAAAGTTGAAACCAATTCAGCTGCATTTTCTCTGATTTTCTCAGGTTCAAATGATACTTTTCCAATAGCGGCATGTACGATTCCGTATCTGTCCACTCTGAAGTCGATTTTACCTGCTTTCACGTCAGCTACAGCTTTTCCCACATCCATGGTAACTGTTCCGGCCTTAGGATTGGGCATCAAACCTCTTGGTCCGAGAATTCGTCCCAAAGGCCCTAATTTACCCATTACTGAAGGCATTGTCACGATTACGTCAACATCCGTCCACCCGTTTTTGATTTTATCAAGATATTCGTCCAAACCTACGAAATCAGCTCCAGCTTCAGTTGCTTCGTTGGTTTTATCAGGGGTAACCAATGCCAAAACTCTTACGTCTTTTCCGGTTCCGTGGGGCAGTGAAACTACACCACGAACCATTTGATTTGCCTTTTTGGGATCTACACCCAACCGAACAGCGATATCCACAGAAGCATCAAATTTGGCGGTATTTACATCCTTTACCAATGCTGCTGCTTCATCTATACTGTACAATTTGGTTCTATCCACTTTGGCGTTTGCTTCCTTTTGTTTTTTTGTTAAGTGAGCCATTTTCTAATTTTTTAAAATGATTACTCGGGAGCTTGTCCGCCTTTAATTGCAATTCCCATGGAACGGGCAGTTCCAGCTATCATACGCATTGCTGCGTCCATCGTAAAGCAGTTCATATCCTGCATTTTGTCTTCTGCAATGGTTCTAACCTGATCCCAAGTAACGGTTCCTACTTTCACACGGTTGGGTTCACCTGAACCTTTTTTGACTTTCGCGATGCCCATCAACTGCACTGCGGCAGGCGGGGTTTTAATCACGAATTCAAATGATTTGTCCTGGTAAACTGTAATTACAACCGGCAATACTTGACCCTGTTTTTCCTGAGTCCTTCCATTAAACTGTTTACAAAACTCCATGATGTTGACCCCAGCGGCACCCAAAGCCGGTCCTACCGGTGGTGAAGGATTCGCTTGGCCTCCTTTTACCTGAAGTTTTATAACCTTCTCAATCTTCTTTGCCATTTTTTTCTGTTATAAAATTGAATATAAATGAATTTGGAAGCATTTAATATTCAGCAAATTAACCGCTCACACCGGCCGATTTACTTTTTGGACTGCAAAAGTATAAAAATATTTGATACCGGCAAAAGTAATTTGCTGATTTTTAATGGATGTGGATTTTTCCTGATTTTGTGATTTGAACGCTTTTGGTTTTTTGTTAATTTAATTTTATATTTTTGGATACTGCTTTGATGTTTGGAAGAAAAAAGTATTCATATCGTCTCCTTTGATGTACCCTATCCGCCGGATTATGGCGGGGTCATTGATGTTTACTTCAAATGTAAAAGTTTAAAGGAAATCGGCATGCACGTGATTCTGCATTGTTTTGAATATGGACGCGGACGACCGGAACAATTGCAGGAAATTGCAGACCAGGTTTATTATTATCCGAGAAAAAAATCCTTATTTTCTTTTTTTTCTTCACTGCCATTCATCGTTCAAACCAGAAACAATCCTGCTTTGTTGGAAAATCTGCTGAAAGATGACGCTCCGGTTTTGTTTGAAGGGCTGCATTGTTGTTATTTTCTCCAACATCCTAAATTAAAAAGTCGATGCAAATTGGTTCGAGCGCACAATGTGGAATCGGAATATTATTCCGGACTGGCAGGCGTCGAAAATAATTTTCTAAAAAAACTGTATTTCAAAACGGAAGCCCGAAAACTGAAAAATTTTGAACCGACTTTGAAAAATGCGGATGAAATTTTAGCGATAACAAGACAGGATCAGGTATATTTTCAAAAACAATATCATAAAGGTGTGTACCTTCCTGTTTTTGCTTCGATGAATGTGGAAAATAAAAAAAGAGAACCCGGAAATTATGCTTTATATCACGGAAATCTTTCGGTAGCGGAAAATGAATTTGCTGTTCGTTTTTTGGTAAATGAAGTTTGGGAAAATGATTTTCCGCTGAAATTAATCGTTGCCGGAAAAAATCCTTCACCTGAATTTGTGAAATTCCTGAATGCGCAAAAGTTTGAAATTCAATGCCTCTCCAATCTTTCCAATCAAGAATTGAATCAATTAATCCGCAATGCAAAAATCAATTTGCTGCCCGCTTTCCAAAATACAGGTATCAAATTAAAACTGCTGAACTGTTTGTCCAATGCCGGTTTTTGTATCGCCAATTCCATGATGACAGATGGAACGGGACTTGAAAAATATTGTTTCATGGCGGAAAATGCTTCAGAATGGAAAGCGCAAATCAAAAAATTAGCCCTTCAACCCGAAAATGAAGAAGCACTGAAATTTCAACATGCAGCAATTCGGAAAATGTTTGATGGGCAACAAAATGCACGAAAAATCCTTGAAATCATCCAACAAAAAAATCAGTCGAACCTGAAATCCAAGCTGGCTGACTGATTATATTTTCCATTTGGTTTTAATCCATTACGGTTTCTCCGGATTTTACAGGGAGTTTCTTATTCATCCATTCCTCAATTCCACCCACATAATTTTTAAGTTGGGTATAACCTGCCTTTTGTAGAATTGAGTTGGCGATAGAAGCACGGGCTCCGGAATGACAATGAATCAGAATTTCTTTGTTTTTGCTGAGCATATCCAAATGATCCGGCAATTTGCCTACAAATATATTTTCAGTTCCTTCGATATGATGGTCTTTGAATTCTGATGCCCCACGAACATCCAAAATTTGAATTTCCGGATTGTTCAAACAGTTTTTAAATTCTTCTAATGTAACAGTCTCAACTTTATGAAGTTTCACATTTAATCCTTGAAAATCGGTAATATAGCCATAGATATTGTCCAATCCGATTCTCATCAGTTTTCGTACCAGATCTTCCATTTTTTCATCGGAAGCTATCAAAATAAAAGGTTCTTTATAATCCACAAACCAACCGGCCCAAGTGGAGAAAGATTTGTTTCCGGTTATATTCAGACTGCCCGGCAAGAAACCTTCTGCGAATTCATTTTTCTCTCTGGTGTCGAGGACTTTCATGCCCTGATGGTATGCTTTCAGAAATTCATCATTCGTTAGTTTTCGTTGTTTTGGAATCTCGGTCAGCAACGAACGCTCAGATTTGTTCAGGTATTTCATCATGGCGAAATATTTTGGTGGCTCTGGCTGGTCGTTCAGCAGTGTATGGATAAATCCTTCTTCATCATTTCCATATTGCAAGGCCCAATTGGTCAGTTTTTCATAGCCGACAGTTGAACTTGGCACAGCTCCCAAAGCTTTGCCGCAAGCAGATCCGGCTCCGTGTGCTGGCCAAACCTGAACATAATCCGGGATTTCCATGAATTTTTTCAATGAATTGTACATGTCTTTGGCACCGATTTCTTTGGTATTCTTGATGCCTGCTGCTTTTTCCAATAAATCCGGTCTCCCGACATCACCAACAAAAACAAAATCTCCTGTAAATAACATCACCGGATTATCACTCGTTGCATGGTCGGTCAGTAGAAATGTAATGCTTTCCGGCGTATGCCCGGGCGTATGGAAAACCCGAATGGAAAGATTTCCTAAGCGGATAATATCTCCGTCTTTTAAACCTGTGTGTGGAAATTCATATTGCCAACCGTCACCACCTTCATCAGAAAGCAACATTTCGGCACCGGTTACCTGAGCCAGTTCGCGCGTTCCGGACAGAAAATCCGCATGAATGTGGGTTTCAGTTAGTTTGGTGATTTTTAAATGGTTCTTTTTCGCGATATTCAGATAAGTGTCAATATCTCTTTTGGCATCAATTACAATGGCTTCCCCGTTTTGCTGACAACCGATTACGTAGCTTCCTTGTGAGAGGGTTTCGTCATATACATGTTGGAAAAACATAGTCAAATAATTTAGAAATTAATTTTTGGATGGGTAAAGATAGTGCATCCAAATTTTATAGTCAGTTTTTTTTAAAATGAATCCTTTTAAATTTTGGAAGTCAATTTTCGGAGCTGTTGAAATCAGCTAAATCATTCAGTATCTTCTTTGAAATACACCATTTCATCGCAATGATTTTCAAATTCATTTTCATCTTGGGTGCCATAGGCCGTAAAGGATTTTTCTTTCAACAAATGAATCATTTCTATTTTTGAATGAATTTTTTGCTTTTTATAGGTCTCAAATAATTCTCTACCTATCCTATTGTTATGCAAGTCCATCTCCCTGTCAAAATCTTGATTGATAAAAATTTCTTCATGCAAATCCGTGACTTTTTTGGCCCATTGGAGGGCATTGTTTTCCGAAGTGATTTTGGTGCAATAATAGGCTATCAACATATTCCAAGCTGCATGGCGGAAGGCATTGGCAGGGCCGTTCCCACCAGAGTCGTCTTCAAAATGCTTTTCGGTAAGTGAGATGGATTCGATGGTAGCCCAAATCGTAGGCAGTGTAAATAGGGGTTGGGTAAGAAACATTTTCACCGCTTTCCAGGTTAGATTGCGAATCAGGTTTCTCAGGATTTGAAAATTTCTTTTCACAATAATTTAATGAAAAGCTTTAATAGCCAATTAAAAGCTGAATTAAAACTGATTACAAATCGCTTTCAACCTGCTCAAAACTTCTTCTTTTCCAAGCAACTCCATGATTACAGGTACATCGGGGCCGTGCAGTCCGCCGACCAAAGCCAAACGGACAGGCATCATCAGTTTTCCGAATCCAATTCCTTTTTTGTTGACAAATCCGCCTGCCAAATCGTGAATTTTTTCTTGATTAAAATCCTGTAATTCATTCAGTTCATCAGCAAAAGCATTTAAAATTTCGCCTGTATCTTCTTTCCATGCTTTTTTGACTGCTTTATCGTCATACTCAGCCGGTGCTTGGTAAAAAAATTCACCCTGTGTATAAATATCTTTGATGAAATTGGCGCGTTCCTTTAGTAACTGAATGATTTTCAAATTCAATTCGTCAGCAATTATAATTCCTTTTTGCACCAAAATTTCTTTGTAAGGCACCAAAATTTCTGCATCAGTCATTTTCTGAATGTATTGATGATTGAACCAAATTGATTTTTCGGGATTAAACCTTGCGCCGGATTTGCTGACTTTATCTATTGAAAAAACTTCGGTCAATTCCTCTAAACTAAAGATTTCCTGCTCTGTACCGGGATTCCATCCGAGTAGCGCAAGCATATTGATTACAGCCTGTGGGAGATATCCTTCTTCGCGATAACCCATGGCAGTTCCTTCTTGGGTTTTCCATGCGAGTGGAAAAACTGGGAAACCATGTTTGTCACCGTCTCTTTTGCTTAGTTTTCCTTTTCCTTCGGGTTTCAGAATCAGCGGTAAATGTGCAAATTTCGGTGCCGTCCAACCAAATGCTTTGTACAGCAATACATGCAGTGCCAAGGAAGGTAGCCATTCTTCTCCGCGAATCACATGGGTGATTTCCATCAAATGGTCATCCACGATATTAGCCATGTGGTAAGTAGGCATACCATCGGATTTAAACAGGACTTTATCGTCTAAGGTGTTGGAGTCAATCTGGATTTCACCACGAATGAGGTCACTGAGTTGAACAATCTCATTTTCAGGAACTTTGAAACGAATTACATAGGGTTCGCCTGCTTTGATTTTTGCGGAAGTTTCTTCGGCAGAGAGTCGAAGTGAATTATTGAGTTCGTTCCTGTTTTTGGAATTGTATATGAATGTTTGATTGATTTTTTCAGCCTTGTTTCTCATTTCCTCAAGCTCTTCGGGCGTGTCAAAAGCATAGTATCCAAAACCGGAATCAATCAGTTGCTGTGCATAATGTGAATAGATTTCTTTTCGGTCGGATTGACGATAAGGGCCGAAATTTCCTCCAAAACCAACGCCTTCATCGGGTGGTAGTCCTAACCATTTGAGGGATTCAATGATATAGTTTTCCGCACCTTCTACATAGCGGGTTTGGTCTGTATCTTCGATTCTGAGAATGAATTTTCCACCCATATTTTTTGTAAACAGATAGTTGTACAAGGCAGTGCGGACACCGCCGATGTGAAGTGGACCGGTGGGACTGGGGGCAAAACGAACGCGAATTTGTTGCATGCTGATTTTTTTGCGAAGATACTAACTTTGAACGGCCATGCTGAAATTTTGAAACGGGTATTTTGGCTGAATTTTTGAAGTGCTTGTTATCCAAATTTTCATTTTAAGATTAAAAAATTATACAATGATTAAAAACACGATTTTAGGATTGACATTTCTGTTGACTTCAGGAGCATTGTTTGCCCAAAAATTGCCGGAACAAGTGAAAACAGAATTCGATGAAGCAGCTTTGAGCCAGGAACTTCAGGATTTGGATGGGAATGTACTGACGGTAGCTGATGTTTTGAAAAAGCATGAAGGGAAAGTAGTCTTTCTTTATCTTTGGGCAAGCTGGTGTCCGGATTGTATTACCGGTTTCCCGGGATTAAAGAAAACACAAAAGAATTATCCGGATGCGGATTATGTGTTTTTCTCGTTGGACAGAGTAGGTAAGGAGCAGAACTGGAAAAATAGCATCCAAAAGTATGAATTAACTGGTGAGCATTATTGGTTCAATACAGAATGGAAAAACTCTTTTACACAAAACATTGACCTGAACTGGATTCCGCGTTATATGATAATAGATCAAACCGGAAAAATCGTGCATTATTACGCAATCCATGCCGATAGCCCTGAAATGATTAATGTGTTGGAAAAAACTTTGAAGAAATGATGCTTAATGGACAAAAATAATGGTAAAATCCTTTGAAACCTTTATTGCTACTATTATGTAAAACTAACTGTTCTTACTTTTATTCATCTTCATGTATCTTAACTTCTTAATGGTTCTATTCTACTCATAATTAAGGCGTTAAGAATATGAATGGTTTTCATCTTTGAGGCAAATTACAGGGGGACTGTTTACAGATACGTTGGTGATACAAAACGAAAGTGCATATTACTGAAATCAATGTGTCATAAGCGGAATAATGTTTCGCAAAAGTATCATGAAAACTTAAAACATTTTTTCCGCACACAATAGTGAACTGAATGTGGCTAAAGCCGGATGTTGACTTTCAGCTTGACGCCGTTGGCTAAAGCCAAACGGCAATAGAGCCTTTAAAAAAATTGATTAAATTTATCCGATGAAAACTTTCTCATATGAAATTATGAACTGCTTTTCATATCCACGATTCCTTCCATCGGAAGTCGGGATGAAGCACTCGGTATATGTGCCTGTGGTCATAAAGGATTTGAATTATATAATCGAAGAACCCGGAGAAGGAGAAGTGAAAATAAAAGTGGTTACGAAAACGGATTATTTGTATAAGTACAACGGCAAAGAATGGCAGGATGAGTTGAATCTGAATCTATATGACTACCATGCCCGAAATTACGACCCGGCGATTGGACGATGGATAAATATAGATCCAATGGCTCCAAAATACTTTTCACACAGTCCTTATGCTTATGCACTCAATAATCCGGTTTATTTTATTGATCCAGATGGGATGGCGGTGGAAGGAGGGAGTGTTGGCACCAATAGTTTTTCCTCAATGAATGACTTTGGTGGAAACGGAATATTTGGGTGTGCAGGTTGTGGTTCAGAAGGATTCGTCCCACCATCTGATTATTGCATTTGTTCAAATGCACAAGGAAATCCACCTACGGGTGATCCGAAAATTAAACCCGGAGCAGAAGGAAGCCCTGAAAATCCAGTAGAATTAGAAACGGTTTATCTTACTCCAAAAAAAGATGATTCCTTTACAGCCACTGCTTTGAGAGCCTATGCTAATAGCTATAGCGGCCCACAGTTTAGTCCTTATAATCCGGGTGCGATGTCTTTTAATTTTGGATTCAGCGCAAGTATATACTACTTCTATTTTGACATTTCGGGTAATCTAATCCTTTCTCCGGGTAATTTTTCCATTGGGTATACAGGGGCATTTGGATTCGGGGCAGATAGTGAAATTCCATTCCGAACACCATTTCCACCACAATTTAGCCCTTATGGTTCTATGGGATTTCATGATACTTATGGGGATAATAAAGACGTTATTGAAGGATTAAGAGGCTCGAGTCAAAATACTACTTATTCAGGCGGTCCACTTTTTATAACTACATCAACAACAGCAGTACCTGTAACGAAAGATGGATTTTTTACTCCTTCTTCTTCAGGAACGAAAAGTACATATGTAGGAATAGCTCCTACTTCAACCGCTATAGGTGCGTATCCATCAGCATCGTACTCTGGAATTTATACCTTCTTTAAATAATATAAAAAGATGAAAAGAGGATTTATTTTTAAAATGACTTTAATATTGACATTACTTTCTTGTAATAATTCAAATCAGGATTTCTGCTTTGGTAATTTAGAATTAAGTAAAGAACAAAAATGCAACATTATTGTAAGTGATAATATCAATAAAAGTTCCCATTGGGGGGGAGGTGGTTATTTAAAATTTAAGGGAATTGATATTAATACAGGGAAAGATGTGGTTTATAAGGCTAAGTCAAGAGAATGGTCTCCTTTATCTGAATATATTAATGTTGGTGACACAGTAGTAAAAAATGAAGGAGAAGCCATTATGTATGTTTATAAAAAAGATTCGATTGTTATAAGAGATTTGAGTAATATGTGTGATAAAGATTTTGATTGGGAAAAAGATGTTTATACTTTTATCCTGAGAAATTGATTCTTTAATTAGGGCATTTAATATGATTTTAACACGATTTAATATGAAATATATAAGATACGGACTATTTATTCTTGTTTTAGTATGCATTGTTACTGCTTGTAAACACAATTTTTATACTCAAAGAAAAAATGATTTAAGTGATAAAAGAGAAGCTGAAAAAGTAATGGGGCTTTTTTATGGGAATCTAATTCTGGAGCAAAAAGAAGAGAATATAAAGTTTTACAGTGAAAAATATTTAGAAGTATCTGATCAGAATGAAATTAATCGGCAAACAGAGGTGATAGAGAATAAATTAGGAAAAGTTATAGGGAAAGAATTAAAATCATGGGAAACTTCCGTAGTAACGGGTATGAATCCGAAGGCGGAATATTTATTGGTCTTTGATGTAGAAAGAGAAAAACACAATTCGGTTGAAACTTATTACTTGATGAAAGACCCAGATGATTCAATCAGGATTTACTCAAACAGCATCGATTCAAAAGGCTTTTTAATGGAAGACGATAATAATGAGTCAAATTAATATTTTATTTAGGCAAGCAAATAGGTAGTGTTCCAGAAGTGTGGGTGATAAAAAATAAAATTTTATATTGCTGATAATCAAAGCATGAAGTAATTGAAATAAAATATCAGGAGACGGGCATTGGTTCGGTTTTCTTTATTTTCAAGTCTTTAAAACGCATAAAATGGAACAGAATAGTATGTCGTATCAGAAGTGTGGGTGGGGATAAAATTTGCAGCTATTGTGAGGGAAAACTTATAAAGCATGGCAAAACCAAACAACTAAACCAACGCTATAAATGTAAAAATTGTAACAAAACCCAAGTTGAACAATATAAATACAAAGCCTATCAGCCCAATCTCGACCGTCAAATAGTAATCTTAACCAAGGAAGGTATGGGCATCAGTAGCACGGCAAGGGCGTTGGGTATCTCGGTAACCTTATTGAAAATAAGCTGCATGAAGTAAACCGCTTCGACACCAACCATAAAAATAAAGAAACCGCCCAAATCTATAATTGAGACGGTTTCTTCTTGTTATTCGTTACTTGTACTGTGTACAATAATTATTACTTCTTCACAATCTTGAAGGTTTCCACTTGTCCGCCTTCGAGGACTGCTCTGAATACATACGCGCCTTTTGGCAGGGTTGTTACATCAATCTGACCACTGTTC
>JBBAEI010000001.1:0-209303 GCA_041656055.1 Weeksellaceae bacterium | reverse complement strand
ATGCGAGCAAAGAAGTGATTCAAAAATATGTTGAAAATCAGGGAAAAAAGAAAGAATATAAAGAAGTCTATTCAGGGCAACTTAAATTGTTTTAATACCTCGTGGGCTTGCCCCGAGGTAGTTTATTCCATTTTTTCAAAAGGTTTTTATTGCCGTTTGGCTTCAGCCAACGGATTCAATCTGAAAGTCAAAATCCGGCTTTAGCCACATTCGATCCACTATTAAGTTATGATTGTTCTTCATAATTGGAACCCCCACAAATTGTTGTTTATTTCTCTTTGCATAAACACAACATCTGTTGGATAGAAAAATTCCTCAAATTTCAGATTGAATAAAAGCTAAGATTTTATCTTTTTCAAAAGGTGAAAACCAATGAATACGTTGATCTTTGCGGTACCAAGTCATTTGTCTTTTGGCGTAACGGCGGGTATTTTTCTTGATTTCCGAAACCGCGGTTTCCAAATCAGTATGCCCGTCTAAATAGGTAAATAATTCTTTGTAACCCACTGTTTGCAATGCATTCAGCGATTTGTGAGGATACAGCGATTTCACTTCCTCCAGAAGTCCGGCTTCCATCATCAAAGTCACACGGTGGTTGATTCTTGCATAAAGTTCTTCCCGTGGAAGTTCCAGACCGATTTTGATGGTTTCAAAATTTCTTTCGACTTTCATATTCGTCCGAAAAGAAGAAAATCTTTGTCCGGTTGCCCTAAATATTTCTAAAGCCCGAATGACCCGAACCGGATTTTGTATATCTGCGAAAGCATAATATTCCGGATCGGCATTTTTTAATTCCATTTGTAATCTTTCAAGTCCGGATTCCTGAAATTCCCGGTTAAGCTGAATTCTGAATTTTTTGTCAATCTTCGGAAAAACATCCAAACCTTCGGTAACTGCTTTTTCATACAATCCGGAACCACCAACCATGAGCAGCACTTTGTGTTTTTGGAATAATTCTTTCAATTTCTTGATAGCATCCTTTTCAAAATCTCCCACCGAATAATCGTCGAAAATACTGCGCTGCCCAATAAAATGATGGAGAACACCGTCTTTTTCTGCTTCAGTTGGTGCCGCCGTACCGATTTGCATTTCTCTGAAAAATTGTCTGGAATCACAGGAAATAATTTCCGTTGCAAGGGCTTTGCCCAAAAAAACAGCAAGCCCCGTCTTGCCAATGGCAGTGGGGCCTGATATCACAACGAGATATTTCTTAGGTTTATTCATCGACTATCCGGGCATCGGTAATCACGGTTTTGTATTTCAGGGATTTTTCCCATTGTAGGTAATTGAATAATTCTTTGTTGAAATATTTCAACGCAAAATACACGATAGCAACATCATCCAAAAAGAATCCGGGAAGCAAATCCAAGGGTGAAATTACATACAAAATCACCAATGTTCCAATCATTAAATTTCCGTATCCGGGATGGTATTTTCTGCTGTATGTGTCGCGCATCATACGCACAAAGGCTTTGAGCGAAGTCCACAAAGACAATTTGTCTGTGGATTTTGCACGCATACCGAGAATGGCAAATAATCTGAACAATCTTCCTATCATGTTTCCTGCTTTTAATCCCGATTTAAATTTCAAAAAACGTTCCAAAAAATCAGTGTTGTCAATTAGCTTACAATGAATTTATTAACATCACTTCCGATACATAAGTCGTGCCGATGGGACGATATTGAATACCAAAATTGGCATGAAATCTTCCTTTTTCCGGAATATTTTTAAACTGAACATTGACTTCTTTTATGGCACCGGGTTCGAGCCGGATTTTTTCTGTTTTAATGCTTTGGGAATAATCCATTTCATAATGAACTTTTCGGTAATAATTGATGGTCAATGTCAAATCGGCATCGCCACCGATTTCCACCGGATGATTGTTAGCATTTTGAATATAAATTTTCATTTGAATTTCTTCATCCGCCGCAGCAGAAACTTCCTGAACCGATTCAATATGAATATGTTGAAATACAAGATAATTTTCAATGGATTTGATTCGGTATTCTTTATTTCTAAATCCCTTAAAACTTTGTTCTGCTTCTACCCAACGGGAAATATAGGCCACATTTTTTCCAAAAAACTTTGCTTCCGAATCCCAAATCGTAAATTGACTTTCACGGTTTCCTAAGGTTCGATGAACGGCAACTTCTGCATTTCGGTTGTAAAATTTAAAAACCGAGGCTTCCTGATAATTTTCAAAAACCGCATTATCAATCTTGAATTTCGCAGTTTCCATTCCGAATTGTCGGGTAAATTTCAAAGGTGAAATTTCCGGAATTGCAAAAATAATTCTTGCCACGATGACCAACGCAACACTTAGACCTCCCCATTTCAACAGCTTTTTATTTTCTTGTTCCGCAAACTGATAATAAATCAACATCAATATGGCCACATAAGCGATAAGCAGCCATTGATATTGCACTTTGGTTTTGAAAGCAGCCAGTAAAAAGAAGATTCCGGTCAAAACCGCCAACCACCATAAACTTCTATGGAAAATTACTTTGGATTTAAAGTGGAATACAGATTTGTAAACATATCCGGTCAGCAAAGGTGCCGTTCCCAAAAAGAAAAAAACGATGACCAACGGAATCCTTTCCGGTTCAAATCCCACCGCCGTATTTCGCCCGGACAGATGGTAAACCACCGGTGCGAAATCATGTTCCAACAGCCAGATAAAATGGGGAATATAAAGTAAAAGACTTCCTAAAACCGCCAAATAAAATTTAGGATTTTTCCAAAATACTTTCCAAACCGGTAAAATCGTAAACAATATCACTAACAGACCGTGGTATTTGCTGTACAGCAGACCGGCCATGACCAAAGCGAGCAATACCGTGTTCAGTAAAGAATCATTAGCAACAAAACGTTGAAAAACAAAAAGATATGCTATCGTAAAAAACAACAATGGCGCGTCAGGTGTAGCAATAAATCCAAAAATCTGCATAATGAGACAGCTTCCGGTCAAAACCATAAAAAGTCGGATTTGGTATAGCGTTTTCGGAGTCAGCATTTTCCAAAGCAACCACAATCCCAAAGCATTCATCAGTACGACAATCAGCCGCAATCCCAATTCATTCTGAAAAAGCTGAAAACCGGCAGCCACCCATAGCGCAATCATTGGCGGATGATCAAAATAACCGAAATCAAGTTGCTGCGACCACATCCAATAATAGGCTTCATCTTTTTCCAAAGGGGTGAAAAAAGCCTGTAAAAGATTGACCAACATCCAAATGCCAATAAAAACCCGGATTTGTGATTTTCCCGACAATTTTTGTTTTTTACAAAGCTAAAATAAAAAGATTCAAATGAAATCTATAAAAATATCCGGTCGGTCTGTAGTGATAAAATCAATTCCCAATTCCGAGATTTCTAAAAATTTTTCCGGTGAATTCACAGTCCAGCAGCCGGTAGTCAATTGAAGGTCATGTGCCTGCGCAATCCATTCGGGATGCGCCCGAAAAACTGAAAATTCATAATTGATTCCATCTAAACCGAAGTTTTTGACTGCTTCCGGGGACAAATCTCCATTCAGATATTTGACGGAAATATCGGGCTGCAAATCTCTCAATATCTGACAAATATACAGACTGAATGAAATGAATTCAACCCGTTCCAATAGCCGGTATTTTTCAATCAAATAAACCGTACTCAAAACGGTTTGATGTTCAAAATCCTTGTTTCCCGTGTCTTTAATTTCCACAATCAATTTCAAATCAGAATGCGGATTTACTCCAAGTTTGATGAAATTCTCCAAAGTAGTCAACAGATTTTTTTCGGATTTCCGATATGCTGAGAACAAATCACTGTAATCATTTTCAGCAATTTCCAAGTTCCCAATTTCGGGGTCATGAAAAACAATCGGAACGCCGTCCCTGCTCATTCTGACATCGAATTCGCTTCCGTAAATCTGCAATTCCTGCGCATTCTGTAAAGCACGAACTGAATTTTCAGCTGTTTTCCCATCATTCCAAAATCCGCGGTGTGCAATGAATTGAGGTTGTTTCATTTTGATTTCAAAGTATCGGGTTTATCTATCTTCAAAATTGAATGCAAAGGTCAGTAATTTTTAATTAAATAAAATTCACCTGAATTCATCCGGTAAATCCACATGCATTCAGGTGAATCAAACAGCTGTGTTGGTGTAAAATTATTCCAACGGTTTCCTTCCGAATGATGTTATACAAAATAATAATCACGGCAATCACGAGCAGAATATGAATCAAACTGCCCATCCCCATTCCATCGCCGATTCCAATTAGGCCGAGTACCCAAATAAAGATACAAACGACAGCCACTAACCAAAGAATACTTCTCATAATATCTGATTTTTAATTCATTAGGATAAAATCACAAGAATCATTCCACATGATAAATGTCATGAAAAATGTTAGATTAATCTTCCACTGAAAATTCAAAAAAAGAGAAACAGACTTTGCCGTATTTTCGGGATTGAATCAGCTGTGGATTTTCGCTAAAACTGATATTGGCAGGATGCTCTATGATTAATTCGCCGTCCGGTTTCAACCATTTGTTTTCCCTAATCAAATGAATGATTTCTTCGTAATCTTTTTGTTCAAAAAAATAGGGCGGATCCGCATAAACCACCTCAAAAGCATTGCCTCGATTTTGTTTCAGAAAATGATAAACATCCTCGCGAATCACAGTAACCCTTTCAGTTAGATTCATTTTCTCAATCGTTTCAGTCAAAAATTTAATGCAACCGAAATCCTGATCGACGGCAACGATTTTTTGGCTTCCGCGAGATGCGAATTCCAGCGTAATACTCCCAATTCCGGCAAACAAATCCAGTACCGTGATTTCATCGAAATTATAATCATTGTTCAAAATATTGAACAGCGATTCTTTGGCAAAATCCGTGGTTGGTCTGACGGGGAGATTGGCGTGAGCCGTAATTTTTTTTCCTTTGAAAGTACCCGCTATGATTCGCATGATGATAAATTAAATAATGTGAAATTCTTCAAGAAAACTTCATTTTTCATTGCTGTATTCAAATTTCGGACATATTTTTTGAGCATTTGAAAGGCTTGATTATCCGGCATTAATTCACCATAACAATTGACTGAAATTTGGTTTAAATCCAAATTCAATTGTTCGGCTGTAAACAAAGTGAAAAACAAAACATCCTCGACGGTCGGGGTTTCAATCAGATTGTAAAAAATCACATCCGCATCCGCAGCCACGAAAATTTCAAGCTGATTGTAATTCAAATTCAGATACAAAGTTTTTTCTTTCTCAGTTTCCACGGCATTCAAAAAAACCGTACCGGAATGATAAAAATTCACATTTCTGTAAAGTTCGGATAGCTTTTCAGTCAAAAGCAGGGAGGTGCCGTAAACGAAATTGCATCCAAATCTGGTTTCGGATTGCAGTAAAATATTATTTTCAAATTCTCCTTCGCTGAAATCCAACAAAGTTTCACGGGATTCTGTCAAATATTGATTCGGCACCAAAGTGAAAAAGCCGGAAATCAGACCGACATTGACTTGCTCGAAATTTCTTCTGAGTTTCAGATTGATTTCCAATTCTTTGATGACTTCTTCTTCCCAAAGATTGAGGTTGGAAACTTTAAAAACGGAAACATCGGAATAGATTTTTCCGTTTTGGGTACAATAAGAAAAGCCCTCTTTGAAAAAGAGCAGATTTAACGTAATAATATTTTTGCCGTTTGATGAAATAAGCTGATTTTTGGGTGGTAAATATAAGGCATTCCTGAGAATTCCGGATTTCAAATCGTTGTGTTTTCATCAATTTCTTAAAATCTGTTAACACGAATTTGTTTTCGTTAATCTTTTCCTAAAATTAACAAATCGGGACTCAGAAGTCCGTTATTCAATTTAGCTTTGTGCGTAAAGAAAAAAGTAAACTATACACACACGGATTTCAATGAAAGGTGCCACAATTTTCACAATCCTGATTTTTTCAATTTTTACTGCTTCTTGCAGTACGTTCATGTCCACGGCACAAATGGATTCAGATTTTTCTCCCGGTGAACGTTCTTATTACAATCAAAGTTCAATTATCAACAAAGCCTTGTTTGCGGAAAACAAAAATAAAGAGGTAAAACCCGCTAAGCCCAAACGTGAAAAATCAGCAATTGAAGAATTGAACGAAATTCATCAACTGACGTTAAATACTTTTGTGACACACATACTTTCGGAAGCGGAATCTTATATCGGTGTTCCCTATCGCTATGGCGGTACGACCCGCCGAGGCATAGATTGTTCGGCATTTGTGCAGAATGTTTTCCAGATTTTCAATCAGGAACTTCCACGGGTATCGGCAGCCCAAGCCAAAGAAGGATATCCGGTTTCAAAAGAAGAAGTACGCGCCGGTGATTTGGTCTTTTTTGCGACACACGGCCGCGGCAGGGTTTCACACGTTGGCATCGTTCACAATGTCAATGACGAGGGTGAAATCGAATTTATCCATGCTTCCACTTCAAGGGGGGTTATCGTAACTTCGCTGAACGATACTTATTGGTCAAAAAGATTTTTATACGCCAAAAGAATCCTCGATTGATTTTTAAAATTCCAAGGCATTCAAACAAATTTTCGGCTTATTGATGAAAAATCCTAAATTTGGAGAAAGTTTAAAATGAATCCCCAAATTCTGAATTTTCTGAATTCCAATTACGGCCAACAGGCTGCGGATTCACTTCAACCCATTGCGGAAAGTGGTTCTTCCAGAAAGTATTTTCGGTTTCATACCGGGAATGAATCTCTGATTTTGACCTTTGGAGACAATGTGGAAGAAAACAAAACTTTTCTTTATTTCACAGATCATTTTTCAAAATTCAGCCAACATATTCCGAAAGTGAAAAAGGTGTCGGAAGATTTCCGGATTTATACGCAAACCGATTTAGGAAATCAATCGCTGATGATGCTGTTGGAAAAGGACAAAATCCAAGCACATGAAATTTATAAAAAATCCGTTCGTCAACTTGTGAAAATGCAGGTTCAGGGCGATGCCGGATTAGATTATACAAAATGTTTTTCTTATCCGAAATTCAATTATTTATTGGTACTGAGGGATTTATTTTCATTCAAAAATTATTTTCTGAATTTATCGGGAATTGAATTCAATCATGGTCGGTTGTTGGCTGATTTTGAGAAGTTTGCCTTTGATTTTGAGCGGATTGAGCAACAGTATTTTGTATTTCGGGATTTTCAGTCCAGAAACATTATGGTTTATGAAAATGAACCTTGTTTCATCGATTATCAAGGTGGTTTAAAAGGGCCTGTGCAATATGATTTGGTTTCATTGATTTGGCAAGCCAAAGCCCATTTGCCGAATACATGGAAAACTGCGTTTTATGAATTGTATGTGAATGAATTCATTGAAAACACGCAAAAAGATTTGAATGGTTTTGCTTTTCAAAAAGGATATGCGCTTTGTCTGATTGAGCGGTTGCTTCAAGTTTTGGGAACTTATGGATTTCGTGGTATTTACGAACGAAAACCACATTTTCTGAGCAGTATTGAATTTGCACTGAAAAATCTGAATGAAATCAAAGATTTGCCTTGGCTCGAAAATTATCCTGAATTACAAAAAACCATCAATAATCTCGCACAACCTCAAATATTTATCGAATTAAATCAAAAAATAAATGGATGATTTACTACAAGTCAATGTCAGAAGTTTTTCTTACAAACGTGAAATCCCAAAAGATGCTTCGGGCAACGGAGGCGGATTTGTTTTTGACTGCCGTGGCATCATGAATCCCGGAAGAATCGAGTCATACAAAAACCTAACCGGCAGAGACCAAGAAGTCATTGATTATTTAGAAGAAAAAACTGAAATTCGGGATTTTTTAGACGGTGTTTTTCAAATTGTGGATCTGACTTTGGAAAATTATATCGCAAGAGGATTTTCTAATTTGGAAATCAATTTCGGATGCACCGGCGGACAACATCGTTCGGTTTATTCCGCAGATGAAACCGCCAAACATATCGCTGAAAAATTCCCTGAAATTCAGGTAAATATTCAGCATGTAGAACGGGAAATCAAAGGCTGGAATCCGGCTTGATGAATTATTTATTTTCCATCATCCATTGCAATAAATCCCTGTAATTCGACGAATCCACACCATGTCCGCCGGGATATTCATGGTATTGATTTTTGATTTTCAATTCGTCAAGCAAGGCTTTACCCCTTCTCCCCCATTCTACCGGAATCACCGGATCCGTGGCTCCGTGTGAGATAAAGAAATTCAAATGGGAATATGCATTGTCATCAATCTTGCTTTCTAAAAAATCAGGTTCCGGATACCCACTCAGTACTACAACATTTTTTATTTTTTCCGGAAAATTCAAGGCAATGGAATAACTCAAAATCGCACCTTGACTAAATCCACAAAGCCAAACCTGAGATTTGTCTAAGTTTTCTTTTTCAGTAATCGCATCAATAAACCGAAGCAGTAAATCCATAGATTTCAGCCCTTGTGGAATATTGTTGAATTTCCCGGAATCCGTAAAACTGATGTCGTACCAAGCGTACATACCGGGCATAATCGTGTGAACCGCCCGAACACTGATAACATGGAATTCATCGGGCAAATCATTTGCAAAACTAAACAAATCTTCCTCATTGCTTCCATATCCATGAATCAGTAACATCAATGGATTTCCGTCTGTTTTCACACGTGGTTTTCTTTCTAAATACTGTATAGATTCTAATTCTTTCAAATTATTTGTCATCATAGGTTTTGGCTATTTTTTCAATATTCAAGCTTCTTGCCATGGCATCAAAAATCTCTTTGTAAGTTCCGTTCAACGCATAAATTTCTTCGTGCGTACCGGATTCTTTCACCCTGCCTTGTTCCATCGTGTAAATCCTGTCAGCATCAATAATCTGAGAAATACTGTGTGAAATGATGATAACGGTTCTGTCTTTTTTGATGGCATCCAGACTGCTTTTGATTTGTTCTGTGGCAATCGCGTCTAAACTGGCTGTCGGTTCATCTAAAAAAATAATCGGCGGGTCTTTTAAAAACATTCTTGCAATTGCGATTCTCTGTTGTTGGCCGCCCGAAAGCAATAGGGCATTGCTTGCAAATTGATCCGGTAATTTCATCACCTGTTCATAGATATAAGCTTTTTTGGCGGCAATAATTACTTGCTCTTGTCCGGCATCGGGATTTCCGTAACGAATATTTTCTTCAATCGTTCCGCTGAAAATATGATTTCTCTGCAAAACCAAACCGATATTTTCGCGCAAATAATGCGTGTCATATTCTTCCAAAGGTACGCCATCCAAATAGATGCTGCCCGATGAAGGTTTGTAAAATTTATCCAAAAGATTGATGACCGTGCTTTTGCCTGCACCACTCAGACCAACCAAGGCTGTGATTTTGTTCGGCTCGATTTCCATGCTGACATCGAAAAGAGCTTTCGTTCCGTTGGGATAGGCAAAATCCACGTTTTTCATTTCCAATTTTCCGGTGATTTTTTCGGGTTTGTAAGTACCCGAGCTTTCAATTTCTTCATCCGCATTTAGAATATTGAAGAAGCTTTCGGAATAAATCATCGCATCGTTCATATCATCGAAAATCCGGTGCAATTGTCCCATCGGCGCAGTAACGTTATTGAACAACATGATGTGAAACATGATCATCCCGATGCTCATGTGACCGTCCAAAACCAAATAAGCCGTCAGAATAATAATCAACACCACCCCGATTTGTTCCACAAAAGTTTTGGCACCATTGAAGATGAAACTGGTTTTCTGTGTTTTCAATTGATTTTCAGTCATATCATATTGAATTCCACTTTGTTTGTCAGCTTCAATCTTTTCACGGTTAAAGGATTTGATGACTGAAATTGATTCAATGATATTGACAATTCCTTGATTTTTGGTTTCAAAAAATTTCCGCATATTTCTTCGCCAGCCGCTCAAAGTTTTCGCTTGTTTGATGGTTACATAAATGTAAACCGGCACAATTCCTAAGCCAACCAGACCAACCCAAAAATTGGCGTTGAACATCAGAATTAACGCAAAAATCGCATTGGCAAACAAAGGCAAAATACTGATGAAAAAATTCTGCACCAAACGGGTGATACTTGCCACCCCGCGATCTACCCTGGTTTGTAATTTCCCGGATTCATTGTCCGGTGCGGTATAAAATGCCATCCGATAACTCAGAATCTTCTGAACTACGGCATCAGACAAATCCCGGGAAACGTAAATCCGAAGTTTTTCACCGTAATATTTTTGCCCGAAATTAATCAGAACGTTGATGATTTCTTTGGACAATAAAATAATGGAAATCGTTATCAGTATGGAAATTCCGTCTTTCAGATTTTTTCCCGCTTCCACCAATGCATTGACTTCATCTACAGTATATTTCAACACAAGTGCGTTGACCTGTGCCGTGAAAGAACCTATTAGCGTCAAAAGCAAAGCTCCGATAATCAACCATTTGTAAGGTTTTATATAGGGCAACAGGTATTTATACAACTGAATTAATGACATTCTGACAAAAGTATAAAGTTTTTAGAAATTCCTCAGGCCGATTTTTAAGGTTCTAAATTTTTGAAAAATTCTCAAAAACGCCTAACCCAAAAAGCGCATAATCATAACTAACCGGATCCACTGGATTGATTTTTTTCAGATTGGAATTCAGTTCCACTGCGGCTTTCCAATCGTTTTGTTTTCTTTTGAGCAAACCTAATTTTCTCGCTGTATTTCCGGAATGAACATCGAGGGGACAAACCAATTGTGCAGCAGAAATGTTTTTCCAAATCCCGAAATCCACTCCTTGTTTATCATTACGTACCATCCACCGCAAAAACATATTTAAACGCTTGGCTGCTGAACCTTTGGCCGGACTTGACAGATGTTTTTCAGAACGAATTTCATGGGGAGTTTCAAGGAGAATCGTTCGGAAATTTTCAATGGCATTCAGGCTGTCTTCGTCCTTTTCATCGAAATGAAAAACCTGTTCCAAGCCTTTGTGATTGAGATAGATATTTCTCAGGGCGCGCAATAAAAAATCCAAATCCACGCCATTGAAAGTCCGATGTTTGAAATCCTCGGTTTTGTGCAATTGTTTTTCGGAATAATTCATCACAAAATCATAGGGCGAATTCCCCATCCTTTCCATTAGGTCACCAGCTTTTGCGATGATCATCTTTCTGTTTCCCCAGGAAAGAAGGGCAGTCAGAAGAGCGGAAATTTCAATGTCCTCTTTGCGGCTGAATCTGTGTGGAATCTGAATGGGATCACTTTCAATAAAGTCCGCACGGTTGTATTGTTTTACTTTTTCATCCAAAAATGCTTTGAGTTCGGAAATATTCATTTGAGAAATCGTATTAAAAAAACTTTTCCAATCCTGAATACAAGATTGGAAAAGTTGAAATATTTTTAAAAATTTAAAATGCTGAAATTTAAGCGACCACTGCTTTCACTTTGTCGGCAGCTTCCTGCAATGTAATTGCGGAAAGCACTTCCAAACCGGAGTCGTCAATCATTTGTTTGGCGATTTCGGCATTGGTTCCTTGCAAGCGAACGATGATAGGAACGGTGATTTCGTCGCCCATATTGTTGTAAGCATCAAGAATTCCTTGTGCCACACGATCACAGCGAACGATTCCTCCGAAGATATTGACCAAAATTGCTTTTACATTTTCATCTTTCAGGATAATTCTGAATGCAGTTTCCACTCTTTGCGCATCCGCAGTTCCACCCACATCTAAAAAGTTGGCCGGATTTCCACCTGAAAGTTTAATGATGTCCATGGTGGCCATTGCCAATCCGGCACCATTCACCATACAACCAACATTGCCGTCCAATTTCACAAAATTCAATCCGGCTTCACCTGCTTCAACTTCGGTTGGATCTTCTTCACGAATGTCGCGCATCGCCGCAATGTCTGGATGACGGTAAAGTGAATTGCCGTCGATGGTGAATTTTGCATCCACGGCAAGTATTTGATTATCCGAAGTTTTCAGAACAGGATTCACTTCAATCAAAGAAGCGTCTGCACCGGTATAAGCATTGTAAAGTCCTTTAATGAATTTCACAAAATCCTTGAAAGCTGCGCCGCTCAACCCAAGGTTGAAAGCGATTTTATTGGCCTGAAAACTCAGGAGTCCCAAAGTCGGGTCAATGTCTTCGGTAAAAATTTTGTCCGGCGTGCTTTCAGCTACTGCTTCAATGTCCATTCCGCCTTCGGTTGAATACATAATCATATTGGTGCCTTTGGCGCGGTTCAAAAGAATTGAAACATAAAACTCTTCGGTTTCGGATTCGCCCGGATAGTAAACATCTTCGCCAATCATCACTTGATGAACGGTTTTTCCGTTGGCTCCGGTTTGTGGCGTAATCAATTGCATTCCAATGATTTCGGATGCTTTTTCTTTGACTTCATCAAGATTTTTAGCCAATTTTACACCGCCTGCTTTTCCACGTCCACCTGCGTGAACTTGCGCTTTGACAATATGCCATTGCGTACCGGTTTGTTCGGTCAGTTTTTTGGCGGCTTCCACTGCTTCATCCGAAGTAGTGGCTACAAGTCCTCTCTGAACTTTTACGCCATATTTACTTAGAATTTCTTTTGCCTGATATTCGTGAAGATTCATTATTAAAAATTTTGTTGCGCAAAAGTAAGCAATCCTTTGTACTTAACCCATTATTCGGATATGATTTTTATGAAACTGTTTTAAACAAAGCTCCATTTAGTTTCAATCTGTTTTAAATAATTTATTTGGAAAAGATGTTTTACAAAGTTTCTTTCAGCCATTTATAAAATTCGGTATGCCAGATTACTGAATTCTGCGGATTCAGCACCCAGTGATTTTCTTCAGGAAAATACAGCAACCGGCTTTTGAGTCCGTGCAGCTGCGCTGCCTGAAAGGCTTCCAATCCCTGTCCGATGGGAACCCTGTAATCCTTTCCGCCTTGAATAATCAACATCGGTGAATCCCAGTTGCTGACCATATTGCTCGGATCAAATTCGTTGTAGGTTTTCATGGCGACGGGATTGTCTTTTTCCCAATAAGCACCACCGGCATCCCAGTTGGTGAAAAAAAGTTCTTCGGTCGTTCCGTACATGGATTTCAAATTGAAAACTCCATCGTGGGCAATGAAAGTCTTGAATCTTTTGTTGTGAATTCCGGCGAGATAAAAAACAGAATATCCGCCATAACTCGCCCCTACAGCCCCCAAGCGATTTTCATCGACGTAAGGTTCTTTGGCGATGTCATCAATGGCCGATAAATAATCTTTCATCACTTGTCCGCCCCAATCCTTGCTGATGGCTTCATTCCACACCACACCAAATCCGGGCATTCCGCGGCGGTTGGGTGCGATGATGATATAGCCGTTGGCCGCCATCAGTTGAAAATTCCAACGAAATGAATAAAACTGTGAAAGTGCGGATTGCGGCCCACCCTGACAATAAAGCAAAGTCGGATATTTTTTGTTAGGATCAAAATCCGGTGGATAAATTACCCATGCCACCATATCCTTGTTGTCAGTGGTTTTCACAATTCGTTTTTCAATGGGACTAAGTTGAATGCTGTCATAAATAGCTTTGTTCACATTGGTCAATTGTTTCATCTGACCATTTTTCAGATTTACAGAATACAATTCTGCCGCATGATTCATATCTGTTCGGCTGATGATGAAATGATCGCCGACCTGTCCGATTAATCCGGCTACATCAAATTGTCCATCAGTGATTTGTCTGATTTTAGGCAATGCTCTGTTTTTGGAATTCGGGTCAAATTCCACCACAAACAATTGCACGGTTCCGCCAACTGCGGCATTGAAATAAATTCTTTTACCGTCTTTATCCCATTGATAACCGAAAACCGTTCCATCCCAATGACTTGTAATATTGGTTTTAATTCCGTTGTGCAAAACAACAATGTCATTTTTATCCGCTTCATAACCATCTCTTGCCATGCTCAAAAAGGCAAGCGCACCGTCTTTGGAAAAGGCGGGATTTGTATCATAGCCCGGCATTCCTTCGGTGAGATTTATGGTTTTACCGGTTTTCACATCATATTCGTAAATATCTGTATTGGTGGACAAAGCGTATTCCTTGCCTTTCAACTTTTTGGAAACATAAAGGATTTTCGACCCCTCATTGTTCCATGTAAAATCATCATCACCGCCAAAAGGCATTTGGGGTGAATAATAGGGCTCATCTTTCATAATGTCGATGCCATCCATTTCGCTGTCGCCGTTTACAGTCAGAATCAAATGATTGTAAGTGCCTTCATTCCAAGTATCCCAATGTCTGTAATCCAAATCATTATAAATATAAACATTGGATTCCTGAAGATTCGGATATAAATCTTTGCCCAAAACTTTTTCGAGTTTCACCTTTTTGACTTCAATTTTCCGGGTTTTATCCGGAGAAACGGATTTGTCTGTAATAAGTGCAGAATAATCCTTGATTTCAACAGCATTTCCACCGCCAACGGGCATGCTGTAAATGGTGGTGGTTTTCTCGCCTTCTTCGACCTGGTATGCGGTAACGGTATAAATTAAATTTTTTCCGTCATCCGAAATACCGACCGGGCTGATTCGTTTCAGTTTCCACAATAGTTCAGGCGTCATCATATTTTGCGCAATAGATTGATTTACAATTGCAAACAATGCAATCAACAGGAATTTTATTTTCATAATCTGCTAAAAATTGATTCCAAAAATACATATTTTTTTTCATTGGAAGCAAAGCTTGTGGAATGAACGATTTGCGATGAATTATTTGATGCCGCGCTCTTGCAGCCATTTTCTGTATTTGGCGGCATTTTGCAAATGCACGGCGTAATTAGTGGTATAACTGTGATATCCGGGACGATCTGGATCGGCACAAAAATAAATAAATTCATGGGGTTCGGGTTGAAGCACGGCGTCCACGGCGGACATATTCGGCAGACAAATTGGAGCAGGCGGCAGCCCTTTAATTTTATAGGTGTTGTAGGCGGAAGGTGTAGCCAAATGTTTCATATAAACCCTTTGAATTCTGTGGTTGAAGCCATTTTCTAATTTATACGCATAAATGGAAGTCGGGTCGGCTTCTAATTTCATGCCTTTTTTCAGCCGGTTCAAATAAACCTGTGCGACTTTCGGTTGTTCATCCACTTTGGAAGCTTCCATTTGCACGATGGAGGCGAGCGTAAAAACCTGTAAGGGCGTGAAATTCATGGCTTCCGCTTTTTGTTGTCTTTCGGAAGTCCAAACTTTTTCAAATTCATTGATCATTTTACCAACGAATTCTTCAGCTGTCGCATTCCATCGAAAATTATAGGTATTCGGAACAAAATACATTTTCACAGTTTCCGGATCGAGGGTTGTGTCTTTTTGTGCCGCCCAAGCCATGATGGCATTCACAATTTGTGTGGAATCTACTTCCAATTTTATAGAAACTCCGCCAGCAAGATGAAAAATGGTAGGATAATTCCCAATCATCACCGACTGGTCAGTTTGCGCACCTGACATTAAGCGGTTGAGCAAGGCCTTGTTGGTGTCTTCTTTTTTGAGTTTGTATTTTCCGGGTTTTATCACATCTGCAAAGCCTTTGGTCTGAGCATAATGCAGAAACCTGTCGGGATGGTTCAGTTTTCCTTGCAGGGAGTCCATGACCTCATCCATATCGGCCCCGGTTCGGATATACAGAAAACCATCGTTGATGACATTGTGATTGCGACTTTCTAAAAAAGTGCAACCCATAAAAACCGAAGTCAACCCAAGGATAAACAGGAGAAATCCGATAATTTTTTTCATTTGTTGGTATTAAATCGAAACTTCAATATCGCTTTCAAAAACAAATTCTGCCGGTCCTGTGAGCCAAATGTTTTTGTAAAGTCCGAAAACGGCTTTGACAAAACGAACTGTCAACTGCCCACCCATGGCGAAGACTTTTACTTCATTCGCAGTAATTTTTCCCGTCTCAAAAGCGGCGATAACGGCAGCTACAATTCCCGTGCCACACGCCAGGGTTTCATCTTCCACTCCCCTTTCGTAAGTTCTGATTTTCAAGGATTGTTCATCTAAAATTTCCACAAAATCCACATTGCTGCCTTTTTCGTGATAAGGCGCACCGTGGCGTATTTTCCTGCCTTCGGTATGCACATCAATCTGTTCAAGGTTTTCGGTAAATATAATATGGTGTGGAGAACCTGTATTCAAAAAAACATGCGTCGGATGAATTTCAATATCAGAAACATCGTTCATGCTCAAATCAATGGTTTCTTTATTCACAAAAGCCCGGTGCATTCCATCAACAGCTGAAAACATGGTTCTTTCTGTTTCTATCAGCCCTAGGAAATCAGCAAAGCGCACGATGCACCTTCCACCGTTGCCACACATGCTTCCTTCATGACCGTCGGCATTGTAATAAATCATCCGAAAATCAGCACTTTCTTCATTTTGAAGCAAAATCAGACCATCCGCACCAATTCCAAAATGCCGGTCACATAAATTCCGAATCAGTTCGGGAGCAACAGGGAAAGTCTGATTTCGGTCGTCAATCATGATGAAATCATTGCCTGCGCCTTGGTATTTGTAAAAATGTATTCTCAATGGAAGAAAAATTTCAGCAAATTTAAGCATTCCCAATTACCTTGTCAAGGATATTCGATTTCAGCCTTAATTTCAGCTTTCAATTTGCGGTTTTATAAAAGGTTTTAGAATTCTATTTTTGAATTATTCAGAAAATTTTTAACTTCTTCATTCCTTAGGCTTTGCATATTCTAAATTTGTGATAATTATTGTTAAAACTCGGTTAAACCGTTTGTACACAAGGAAACATTGGTATTAAATTTGATTCCTGAAAGATGAATTATTAATAATAATTGAAACCTATGAAAAAGTACATTGGATATTTAATGGTCGGAATTTTTAGTGCCAGTTTTGCTATACTGGGAATGAAATATTTTGTAAACGACAACCCACAAGAAAGCATCATTACCACCACAAATGGCGAGCAGGAATCGGGTGCATTCAGTTTCGTAGATTACAAAGGAAATTATTCAGCAAATACACCTGATTTTGTGTCTGCTTCACAGAAAACCGTCAATGCCGTTGTGAGCATTAATAATTTCGCAAAACAAGACAGACGAAGACAATACCTTGATCCTTTTGAATTTTTCTTCGGAACGCCACAACAACCCAGCAGAGACCCGGATATGCCAACCGGTATGGGATCGGGAGTTATCATTTCCGAAGACGGCTACATCGTTACCAACAATCACGTTATCAAAGGTTCAGAGAAAATAGAAGTTGTACTGAATAACCAAAAATCATATACCGCAGAACTGATTGGGACAGACCCCAATACGGACATCGCTTTGATAAAAATAGATGCCAAAGACCTGCCTTTCTTGAAATTCATTGATTCGGACAACATTAATGTCGGAGACTGGGTATTGGCTGTCGGAAATCCGTTTGGGCTGAACTCCACAGTAACAGCCGGAATAGTTTCCGCCAAAGGAAGAAGTATTGATATACTAAGAAGAAATTCCAGCAGTCCGATTGAATCTTTCATCCAAACGGATGCAGCCATCAATCCGGGCAACAGCGGTGGTGCCCTGGTTAATCCCAACGGAGATCTGGTCGGTATCAACACCGCAATCTCTTCACCTACCGGAACTTTTTCCGGATACGGCTTCGCTGTACCTTCCAATTTAGTGAAAAAAGTTGTGGAGGATATTAAAAAATACGGATTGGTTCAACGCGGCTATCTTGGCGTTCAGGCTATGGATTTGAATGATGAAATGGCTGTGAAAGAATACAACAGACAAAACGGAACCAAAATCGAAACCCAGCAAGGGGTGTTGATTCAGCAGTTGACCGACAATGGAGGGGCGTTGGCCGCAGGCTTGGAAAAAGGCGATATCATTACTGAAATTGACGGACAAAAAATCACCAGTTTTGGAAAACTTTCCTTTGCCGTTGGCAGTAAAAATCCCGGCGACAAAGTGGACGTAAAAATCCTGCGCAACGGAAAAGACAGAACCTATACCGTAACCCTTAGAGATTTGAATGGAAATACGACAAAACGTTCGCTTGCGGATTTGACCGTTTCCGAAAAATTGGGTGCTGAATTTGAGCCATTGACCGATCGGCAGAAAGTAAGTTTTGGAATCGACCACGGCGTGATGGTCAAAAATATTAAAAACGGCAGTAAACTAAGCAATATAGGGGTGGACAATGGATTTATCATTCTGAAAATCAATGACAAAGAAGTAAGCAGCCAGAATGATGTCGATAAAACCCTTAAAAACCATAAAGGACGTGTTTCCGTAAGTTATGTAGATCCTTACGGACGAATTTACACACGTGGATTTACTATAGACTAAATGATTAAAGTGTTTTCATAGTTTTAGGTTCGGCACAACTTTCAGAGTTGTGCCGTTTTTTTTTTGACTTAACCCAATAGAAAGAAAAACATAGCAAATAACAAAAACTGCCTCAATTTAGAGGCAGCTTTTGTTCATCTCAATCTGTATTACAAACGATTTTCAGTTGAAGGCCTAATACCACAACATGGTTTGAAGTTGTCTATTGTTGTTACCAAAATATTGATTCAACACTTGTGGTTCCTGATTGATATTGGCCGATGGAACGAGGATGTACTGAAGCCCACCGTTCAATCCGTAAATTCTGAGCAAAGCCCCCACATCGGCCATGGTGGAAACCCGCCACAAGTCTGAAGTATGACCACCGCCCAAGAGATAATAAGAAGCTCGATGACCGTTTTTCCCCATCAGTTTGGGCTGCACAGAATTGGCATCCACAACATATTCAGGCATTCGGTTCAGCACGCTTACTGCGAGATTTTCCAAGTGCTCGGAATTCAGTTCTGTTGTGTTTAGGGTGATTTCCTTTGAAATTTGGCCATCTGTCAAAGTCAGTTTGACTTTTGCATTGGGTTTTATATTCTCAAATTCGCCAAGTGCTTCTTCCAAGTTCCTGATTTTAACACCGTTGATTGTTGACAATGCCCAACCCACATATTCGGCAAGCTTTGTATAAGCATCACTGCCCGAAATCAGTCCAGACAGCACAGGAAGTTTGTCCAACTGTCTGCCGATTACCATTCCCTGATAGGTGGGAACAAGTTCATTCCTTTGACTGAATTCCACGCCGATATGAGCACGGGAAACCTTTCCTTTTGCAATGATTTCGTCCACCAATCTCTGTGAAAGCAAGGGTTCCAATGCAAAATTGATTTGTTGCATCAAATAAGCCGAACCGTCTCCGCCATCGGCGAAAGCTATTTGCGAATTGATGCCCACAACTTGTCCAGATTCATTGATGAGCGGACCGCCGCTGTTGCCCCAAATGATGGTTGCGGTGCTTTGAATAAATCCGTATTTGCCGGTGGCTCCGTCTCTGTTTCGGTTGACTGCACTGACAATTCCGTCGGTAACGGTATATGGATATTCCCCTAATGGATTTCCGATGGCATATACCTTGGATGCAATTTTCGGCATTTCTTTGGCGAAGCTCAGCGTGCTGAGTTCTTTGCCGGGTGGATTTACAAATTCCAATACCGCCACATCATAAAAAGAATCGCCTCCTACCACCCTCACCTCATATTTGGTCTGATTGTAGGAATAAACAAAGATACTCCCGGGTTCGTCCGAAGCACTTTCCACCACATGGGCATTGGTGATTACATATTTCTTTTTGTTTTTTTCAATGACAAAGCCCGAACCTGAACTCAATGCATCTGTCAGTTCCAGCGATTTTTCGTAAGCTTCGTTCACTATATTTCCTCTGAAACCCATCAGGACTTTACCGATGGGCAAAGCTTTTTCAATAGTTACGGTAACGACTGCCGGAAGTGAATTTTCAATTCGATCCGAAATATTTTGTGCTTTCAGGTGAAAAAAGCTGAATAGGCAAAATACTGCCAAATAGATTGTTAGGTGGTTTTTCATAGTAAATTAATTTTGGAAGTGAAGATACACTTTTTTAGGAATTTATTATATTTTGGTTTTTTTTCTACTGAGAGAAATTATTCCTTTTGGGAAAATCATGTTTTTGAAGTATGGATTTTTATACATTAATTTGTGGTATAAAATTTTTATATGAAACAAAAACTAATCATTCTTATGGCTGTTTCTTTAACAGTTGTATCCTGTTCAACACACCAACGCTCCCATATTATCTCCAACGAAGAATTTATAGTGGAACTCAAAAAACCGGCATCCCGGGGTGCCTTGGAAATCGGATTACAAGGTTTGCTTTTGGGTGTTAATTATTTGGCTGAAAAAACCTCTAAATCATTGAGTAGTACATACGCACATTCTATTTCAGTGAATGATTATTACACTTCTGCTTCCGGCATAACAGAGAAAACTTACAATGAGATACATATCAAAAAATACGCTAAAAGGATTGAGGAAGAAGAAAAGTCGGATTTGATGGTGGTCATCCGTGATGAGATTTCAAAACAACCAACTGCCAGAGGGAACAGTGCCGTTCTGGAAGTGAAAGATGTAATACGTGAAAAAGAAGACGATTTGCTTAATTTTCTTGCGATTATTGAAATTGAAAGCGACCCCGAAAACCCCGGAGTAAGCAGATTAAGTTTTAATGATCTCAGAATATTATTCTCAAAAACAAGGGTTTATCAGGATGAAAATCTGAATGCCATTGTTTCTGTTCAGATTGAAGGACAATGGAGAAATACCGACGGTTCTCCCAACAAAGGGGTGCTGATAGAACAGGAATATGATTTCAGAAATTTGAAATATGGAGTAGAAAATCAAATAAAGGAACCGATTAAATCCCCCTGGTATTATGACATCCCGATTACTTCCGAAATTGACCAAAATAATAAATTCGGGGTAGTAAAAGTAAATGTTCAGGTGAGAGAATACGAAGGAAGTAAAAGCAAATACATCAACAAACTCCCGGATATTTTAAGCGAAAACAAAGATGCAATAATAAAAGACGGGGCTTCGACCATTGAGAAAATGGTGAATTAATTGGTTTATTAACCTGGCAATGACTTTCAGGTACAAAGCCAACCATTTAGCCTATTACTCATAATCGTCATAAAGCATCGAAAAAAAAGTTTAAGAAAACTCTATTAAACGATGATGCAATTTTCCTGTTTCTACATTCATGTTCTCTGTATATTGAAAATCCCGGACTCAATAAAAATCATTTAATTTATTTTTATATGGGAAGGTTTACCCATACTACTGCATAGAACTTATAAATGATGAATATAAAAAGATTATTTTATATTTGTGAGTAATATACTATTAACCTTAAAAGAAAATTAACTATGAAAACCCTACTGACATTTATGTTCAGCTTGTGTTTTGCAGGTTCATTATTTTCCGCTGACAAACACGCGCTTATTATTGCTGTTGGTGAATATTCCAAAGAGACAGGCTGGTCAAACATCAGTTCGGCCAACGACATTCCGCTTATCCAAGACGCCTTGACACATCAGGGTTTTTCGGGAAAAAACATCAGACTGGTTCAGGATGCAGCTGCTACCAGAGAAGGAATCCTGAATGCTTTGGAACAATTGCTGTCCTCTGTCAAAAATGGCGATATAGTTGTGATTCATTATTCCGGTCATGGTCAACAAATCATGGATGACAACGGCGACGAAGCCGATGGATTGGATGAGGCTTTGGTTCCTTATGACGCCAATGCGTATTATGTCAAAGATGTTTATTGGGGTCAAAATCACATTCGGGACGATGAATTGGAAGTAATCATCGCCAAATTCAGGGCCAAGCTGGGCAAAAACGGACAATTATTAATCAACTTAGACAGCTGTCATTCGGGTTCTGCTACCCGTGGTGGAAAAGCCAGGGGCGGTGTCGGTCCTTTGGTTTCGGAAAACTGGAATGCAAATGATTTTGCGCAAAGCAGAGGCATTACGGCTGCCGAAAGCGGTTTGTTTGCTGAAAAACAAGCGGCCGGAGATCTGGCTCCTTTTGTGATGATTTCGGGTGCTTCCGCCAATCAATTGAATTATGAATACCAAGGCAAAGGTTCGTTGAGCTTTGCTTTTTCAAAAGCCATGAAAAATCTCGGCAACAGCGCTTCATACCGCAAAATGTTTGCAGATATCGTTGCTGAAATGCAGCTGATTGCCCCAAGGCAAAATCCGGTAATAGAAGGAGACATTGACTATGAGCTTTTTGGAGGAAATTATTTGGCGCAACAACCTTATTTTGAAATCAGAAGAATAAATGATGCCAACACGCTAACGCTGGCAGCAGGCAAATTCAATGGTTTGTTTGAAGGAACAACCATCTTGTTGATGCCTTCCGGTTCAAGCACCAAAGATGCTTCCAAAGCCATGGCAAAAGGTGTTATAGAATCTTCAACATACAATCAATCCACTTTGAAATTGGATGAACCTTTGAAAGATTTCAAAACCAAATCTTTGTGGGCATTTGTAGATAAGCCGAGTTTCAGCGACATGAATGTCAGTGTTTATTTTGACCCAAAAGCAAATGACAAACAACTTAGAAATGAGATTGGTAATTTTCTGAACGACAATAACATCGGTAAAATTGTAACCAACCAGGCCGATTCAGATTTGAGCGTGTTTGCCGTTGGTAATAATTATGAAATTGCGGTAACCAATGATTTGGGGATGATTGATTCGGTTGAAAAAAGTCGGGGTCCTTCTGTAGCCGCCGATTTGAATCAGAAAATTTTCAATTTTGCGCAAGGACAATATTTGAAAGGATTGAGCCTTAAAAATCAAGATTACGCATTTTCATTCCGTTTGGTTCCGTCTGACATCGCAGACCCATCGACTTATGTTCTTGAAGCACCCGACGGAATTCTGAAAGTTGTCCCCGAAAAAGACGAATATTACTTGGAAGTTACCAACCACAGCAACAGTTCAATTTATGTCAGCATTGTTGAAATTAATTCAAAAGGTGAAATCGCTTCTTTCTTTCCGATTTCAGGAACTTCCTGCGATTTGAACGACCAAGAAAGACAGATTCCACCTCGTACAACAATTTCATTTAAACGGTGTACCTATTCTTTCGCACCGCCTTATGAAAAATTGATGCTGAAAGGATTTGCGACAAAAGACCCGTTGAATCTGAAAACAACCGCTGAAAGTGAAGGCCAGGCTGCCACCCGAGGAAACAGCAATCCGCTGGAAGGCTTTTTAAATGAAACATATAAAACCAGAGGAAGAACAATGCCCAAAAGTTCGGAAGGGGTGGATGGTTACAGCGCAGAATTTGTGTATGAGATTGTGAAGCAGAAATAAGTTTCATCGATTTTATCTACCGATGAGCTTATGTGACTGATGCGCAATATGAGAGGTTATGAAATCAAATTATTCTGTAAGCCTTATTAATGAGCGTGTGTTTGTGCTGGTGAGTTATGATTATTGGGCAGCATTTATGTTTTTTGGAATTCCTTATTAAAGTTCTAATATGACAAAACACTTAATATCCATATTTTGTATTGTTTTTTTGCTGCCACTTTCTGTTGCTCAAACACATGAGTTAACTGATGAATTGTACCAAAAAGCTGAAGAATACAGAGAACAAAATGACTTTGCAAAAGCAGCCGAATTCTATGAAAAAGCAGCTCTAAACGAAATGCAACTCGAAGCACCCAGATTGGAGGATGTGTATATGTTGTTGGCTAATTCGAGTTATTTTTACTATCAGATTCAAGATTTTGATAGCGCTTTGGATAATTGTGAAGCTTCGCTTATAATTTGTGAAAAGGTGTACGGAAAAGAAAACAAAGAATATGCAATTTCACTTGTTAATTTTGTGACTTTTTTGTTGGAAAAAAGAAATTATGAGCACATCATCAATATTTCAGAAGAATCCAAGGGTGTCATTCTGAGGAATTTAGGAGAAAACTCTGAGGGGTATGCAATGTTTCTCAACACAGTTGCCCGTTCGTATCACTTGTCTTTACAATATCAGAAAGCCATTTCCACTTATAATGATTTGCTCGAAGTTATTGCAAGAAACAAAGGAAAAACACATTATTCGTACGGGCTTTATCTGAATAATTTGGCACAGATTTATTCAGATATCTATCAGTATGATGAAGCCATTTCCCTCAATATGCAGGCCATTGAAGTAGCCAAAATCAATCATTCTGAATACCCTGATTTTTACAGTTTGTTCCTAAAAAATATATCCATAATTTTCTCCCAAAAAGAAGACTTCCCAACAGCATTAAATTATTTAGAAAAAGAAAGAGAATACATCTCAAAAAACATCGGGAAAGACAAGCTGTCGTACGCAGAAGTAACAAGTGGGTTGGCCATTAATTATAGATTTTCAGAAGATTTTAAAAAATCAGAGCAATTGTTTTTAGAAGCAAAATCTTTGTACGAAAAAAACCCAGAAACTTCTATTGAAAATTATGCTATTTTTTTGTGTGAATTAGGAGAATTATACAGAATCAAAGGTGAACCCGAAAAAGCACTCGATTATGCAAAACAAGGCGTGGAATATCTTAAAAATCACAAAGGAGATCAAGACATAGAATATGCCGTCCGACTCAGTAATTTGTCTCTGATTTATGAGAGTTTAGGACATTTTGACCAAGCCATTTTTGCTGTAGGTCAAGTACTTCCGATTGTGGAAAAACATTATGGAGTAGAACATTCTCAATACATTTCGGTTTTAGGAGGTTTGGCTATTTTATATCAAAAAGTGAAACAGTATGATAAGGCGTTGATTTTATATAAAGAAATCCTGAAACACGCACAAAGCATTGGAACAGAAACTTCAGATTATTTGGTCGCAGTAAATAATTTAGGTTATTTGTATCAAGAAATTGGGATGCTTGATGAAGCTGAATCTTACTTTGATGAAGCGCTGAAAGTGGCTCGAAAAATTTATCCGGAAAATCATTCCAATTTAGCCCGACAACTCAGCAATTTGTGTTTGGTTTATCAGTTACAAGGAAAGTACGAAAGCGCTTTGCCTCTACAAATTCAGTCAGTCGAAATCGCCAAAAATTCACTCGGAAACAAACACGAGAGTTATGCCAAATATGCGAACAATTTGGCCATCACCTATCTGAGATTGGAAGATTACAAAAAGGCCATTCCACTGCAACAAGAAGTCATTCAGATTTTTAAAGAAGCCAATCGTTCGCATTCAGAGATGACAAATTATTACTCAAATTTGGCCCTGATGCATTTCGGAAATAAAGAGTACGAAAAATCATTAGAGGCGCACCTGCAAAGTATGAATTTGCTAAACGCTTATATTCAGCAGGCTTTTGGAATATTGTCTGAAACCGAAAAAGAGAAATTTATCAGTTCAAATCAATACAATTTTAATTTGATTCAGAGCCATTACACTTTTCTCAAAGATTACAAAAAAGAGGTTGATTTCGGTTCGGCTTATGATTTGGAGCTAACCATAAAATCATTGATTCTAAGCTCATCACAACAGATGAGAGAAACGGTTTTGAGAAGTAATCATCCTGAAATGTTAGCCTTGTACAACAAATGGATTGAGGACAAAAATATTTTGGCCAAAGAATATGTTTTGCCCGAAGCAGAAAGGTCATCGGATTTATATACATTGGAAATCAATGCAGAAACTTCCGAAAAAATACTAATCATTTATGCGAAAAACATCAAAGAACCCGAAGTTATCGGAAAAACCACTTGGAAAGACATTCAGAATCATCTCAAAGAAAATGAAGTAGCCATCGAATTCTCTTCTTTCGATTATTATGACGGAAAACAATGGACAGATACGATTGTTTACAATGCATTGGTTCTACGAAAACACGACAAACAACCTCAACTTGTTCGCTTGTTTTTGCAAAGTGAGTTGGATGAAATCTTATCGGTTTCCGGTGATGACCAAACGCTTGTAAGTCAGATTTACAGAGGTTCAATCGTAAAATCGGTCAAGCAAGATTTTGCTAAAATCTATGATTTAATCTGGAAACCTTTAGAGGAATATCTTTCAGAAGGACAAACCATTTATTTTGCACCTTCCGGAACCTTGCATCAGATTGCTTTTTCGGCCATCAAAAACAAAGAAGGCAAATATCTTTCGGATGTTTATCATCTGAAACAAGTGAGTACCACCGCAAAAATTCTTGAAAACCAAAATCAGAAATCCTATAAAAACATAGCACTTTTTGGAGGAATCGATTATGAACAAGGAGAATGGAGCTACTTAAACGGAACGCTCGCAGAAGTAGAAAACATCAAATCAAAAGCCGAAAAATCAAATCTTAAAGTAATTTATCAGACAGGAAAAACAGCATCCGAAGAAAGTTTTAAATCCTTGAACGGAAAAAATTCACCGGATATTCTTCATGTTGCATCCCACGGATTTTTCTATCCCGACCCTAAAAAAAACTTGAACGAAAATCAATTTTTGATTGCTCAGGAAAATGTTTTTCAGTCGAGCGATAATCCGCTTACCCGTTCGGGATTGTTGTTTTCTGGAGCCAATCATTTTTGGAATCATTCCAAACCCAATCGTACTTCAGAAGACGGAATCTTAACAGCTTACGAAGTTTCGAACATTTCGCTTTTGAATACTGAACTTGTGGTATTATCAGCATGTGAAACAGGATTGGGAGATGTGAAAGGAAGCGAAGGAGTTTTCGGACTGCAAAGAGCTTTCAAATCGGCCGGAGCAAATTATCTGTTGATGAGCCTGTGGAAAGTTCCTGACAAAGAAACAGCAGAATTCATGGAGGAATTCTACAAAAACCTGTTTGAAAATAAAGATATAGAACAAAGTTTTACAAAAACCCAAAACCATATGAAACAAAAATATCCTGACAATCCGTACAGTTGGGCGGCTTTTGTGTTGGTGAGGTAACTATTCACAAATCTTATATTCTTCAAACAAAACTGCATCTTGTTAAGTTTAACCAAAGCAGAATTTCACTCTTTTATCTTCTGGTATTTTTTGTGAGTTTTACCACAACTGTATAGTTGCATTTTTATTAACTTCTCTAATATCCGGAATCTGTTTCCCTTCTGTAAGCTTGATGACTTCTTTGTACAAATCATCTATAAATTCATCATTTAAAGGAATCGGAATTTGTGTATCCTCTTCTTGCAGGATAATCGTAGAAAGCGTACCTGCCATTTTACTTTTTAAAGTCTTAATGTATGAACTTGTAAAAGCACCGTTCCCCCAATCATTGTGTTCCTGAGCCAGGTCCCCTCCCGAAGAGGCAGAAATTATGGTTATACCGCTGTTTGAAAAAAAATCTTCGAACAATGTGGAAATAATTTCAGAAACCTTATATTTCGGAGGTTTGCTTGAATTAACGCGTGCGCCCCTGTCTCCCTGATTGTGTTCCATTGTTGCATCCCGGTTTTCAGAATCGCTCTCCAGATCAATTGTTTTTCCAGAATGGCAGGTGTCCATTAATAATAATTTATTTCGGGCAGGAGATTTTTGTAATTCTTTGACAATCGTTTCAAATGAAACCCCGTTTTTATTAACATTTTGGAAATCCATATCATAAGGAGCAAAATAATAATTGTTGTCACTGTCCAGGACTCCGTGCCCCGCTAAAAAGACCATGATTTGGTCATTCGGGGAAGCCTTGCTGAAAAATTCCTGTAATTTCTTTTTGATTTCTTTTGAGTTGGCTTGTTCATTTATGACATATTCCAAATAGACTTGCTCAAATGTATAAGGAGCCACATTCTCAAGGGTTTCGTCTGTATTGTTGAACATGTTTTTGGACAGCAGACTTCCCTCATCTCTGATAAAGTAATATGATTTTCCGTCATTGACGATTCCCGTTTTTGTCATATTCATTTCAAATGCGAGCGTGTCGATTTTTTTTCCGTTAAAATCGTAGTAAGTGATTTTGATTTGATTGCTATCGTATAACTTTTCGTAAACATAAAACTGTTTTTCTTTAGCGTTTACCGAAATTTCTCCGTTAAATTGATTTTCTAAATGTACGGGAAGTCGGGTGGGAATAATTTCTTTCTGATTTAAATCCAAATAATAAATGTCTCCCATCCCTTGAAAAAACACATACTTTCCGTCTGAAGACACTGTTTTGAGACTTATGCCCCCCAACCAAACAGAATCTGTGACTGTGCTCCCATCCGTTTTTATGGATTTAATTTTTGTGGAATAATCATCAAACGGTGCAATGACAAATGTTTGATCGGTGCTGGTAGAATTTTTAGTTCCTATATTAATTGTGAGTGTATTCTCATCGCTGTTAAAATGCAACCATTTATCGTCGTTCAAAGGTGCGAAATTTTCTTTATTCGGCTCAAACGGAAGGCTAACAGCAGTGAATTTTTTAGTGTTAAAAAGGTATTCAAAAAATCCATCTTTCCCTTTTAGATAAAATCCGGAATTATCTGGTTTTATAAATATTTTGTCATCTAAATCCGATATAGAACCCCAGTTTTCTATTTCGGGAAGGGATACGGAATCAATCCTTTTGTTTTTATAATCCCAGATGGTGAATTTCCCGTTTTCGTCGTTAAGCCAGATGTCTCCTCCGGAATTGATGAGATATTTAAAGCCTGTGCCTATATACATTCCCGCATAATTATTTATCGTCTCCAATGGTTCATTTCGCTGGTTATAAAGCGTATATCTTGTTCCGAAAAATTTATCGTTGTATTTTTTGATTTGTTGGGCATCCAGTTTTCCGTATATTTTGGCCATGTCAATGGCATCTTTGTCCGAAAAAGTCAGGTCATAAGAATCATCCTCATAATCGGCGACACCGATAGAAAGTAAATAAAGGTTCGGCTTTTTTGTGTTTTCTGCCGGAATAGCATCCGAGAGAATTACAGTTTTTTTGTAATCGACTTCCTCATCGATATTGGTGTTTTCTTTCCTAAGTTGTATCGCTTTCTGAAGTGCAGCCAAGTAATCCGGATTAGGCGTTCCGAACAACTCAAGAATTTTTTCTGGATTGAACAACTCATTTTCTACCTGAGCCAACGGAATGTTTTTTCCGTCTTTGGAAGCCATTAAAAATTGTTTGGGATGGATGTTGCTGAAATAATGATTGTGCACATCATAAAAAACATGTGTTTTCTCGTCGGGATGTATCATGTAACCAACAGGTTGAAGTGTTTCTGTGTCGTATATAACATTCTTTCCATTACTGAGTGAAAGTATGAATTGCGAAGCATCTTTGTTGAAAGAAAGCGTCTGAGGAAATTCGGACGCTGAGAAAGGCAGAGTTTTATCCTTGATTCCGATGCCAAAATTATCGATGATAAAACCGGCTGTATGATTTCTGTAATCCATACTGGAAATCACCGTACAAGGAATATTTGTGACTTTGTATTGATCATTTTCCAATTCAAATAAATCCGTTTCCTGATTGCATTCATTCATATCTCGAATTCGATAAGAATTGCTAAGCGAGAATCCGGTTTCTTCAAAGCTGTTGATATAATAATTCCCTTCCAGAAGCGTTTTTGAAAATACAGTTTTCATCTCGGGTACTGTTCTGATTTCTAACGAATTTAACTTATTAACAGTCAGCAGATAATTCCCGTTTTCTGAAAATTTCCCAAATTTATAATCTCCTTCAACCGGAATTATTTTGTTATCAATAATCAGTTCCAAATTAATGCTCTCAGTATGACCCTGATTATAAAAATATCCGTTTGCGACAAGTAAACTGTTTTTTTCAAAATTATAATCCTGAAACGCAGTAAAATTGGGTTTGGTTTTTGTTATCTGCTCAATGCTGTCTTTCTTAAAATCATAAATAAAATAAACCGCATTCTCTGTAACTCTCTCATCATTGCCATAAATAACAGCGATTCCCCTGTTTGCAATAAGATTTGCACCATAAGCCATGAGTCCGTGTTTTATTTCCAGATAATCTTTGAAGTTGAGCATCCTGAAACGGTTGTTAAAAGTCCCGGCTTCGAAATATTTGATGTTTTCATGTAGAATGTCTTTCCCGTAACTTTCTGTATAAGCGACCCAACTGTTGTCAGGTAAAAATACAGTTTTATAAAAATTGGTGGTCATTTCCGGAAAAGTTCCCGTAATATTCTTTGACTGATAATTGTAAACCGAAAAATCCTTTATGTTTTTAAGTTGAGCCTGATTTACATAAATAATCTCTTTTCGTTCCGGATTGATTGTTGCATGGCTGACTCCGGAAGGCAATTCCACAATCTGGTGCGAAAAATCATTGTTATTTCTGATGATAACCAATGGCTTCATAGGGAATGAACCGTTGACAATCGTCATAATGTGTTGTTCTCCGTCATATTGTGACACGACCTTGTCATGAGGCGTTGCATAATAATCAATGGTATAAGCAGGGGAATCAAACGCATAAGAATCCAGGTTGAATATTTTCACCTTTTGTTCGTTTTCGTTTACGGTTATTGCGCATAATTCAGGGGTAGATTTCTTATAGAACAATGAAATCACTTCTTCCTTCTCAGGAATATTTATCTTTCTGATAAAATCATGGGTTGCCGTACTCAAAACTTTAATCTGTTTGGGAGTTTCCATTGGCGTTATATATGAAATCTCTTCTAAGTTATGGGACGCAGTAATAATTTTAGGGCGGGGAAAACCAGGTATATTTACAGAAATCTTAACTTCAAAATTCTCATCTATCGCATTAAAGGAGTAATGGGAATTTTCGTTGAACAAAATACCGTAATTCGTATCTGAATCTATGCTGACCAAATCGAACGAAGCTTGGCTTTTGTATATGTTTTCATCAGAATAAATGTTTTGTAAAATCAATGAATCTTGCTCAGCCAGATAACTGAAGGAATATTTTTGTGACATAAGCAATAAAGAATCATTCCTTAATGCCTGAATTCCCGAAACGGGAATCCTTCCTACCGGTTTGATTGTCCTCAAAAAATCAAAAGTCTTACTGTCGAACATCAGCACTTTCCCATCTTCATCACTGGTCAGGATATATTTTTTATTCTGGCTGAGCTTTATGTCTGTAATATCAGACGAGTGGTAATCCTTGAACGCTATTTTGTAGCCGCTCTTTGTCTGAGAATATACATTCTGATTTAAGAAAAGTGCCAAAGCAGAAATTGTGATGACAAAGATGGGTTTGATTCTCATAAGGATATATGTTTGACAAGTAAAATTAAAAAAAAACAAATCCGATTTGATTCATTGATAAATAAATTTTCAGGAATTACAGCTATGAAACTGAATCGAGGAAACACAAAAAAAGCGCACCCTTCGATGCGCCTTTGTCTTTTGATTTTTAGTTTTAATCATAGAAATTGTAATGCGAACTTCCTTCGCAGTCGGCACCGTTGAACACCCATTCAGAAGTTTGTCCGATGGAGATTCCGTAAACGGTTGTGTATCCGTTTCCGGTCGCTACGTAAGCATCTGAGTATGCAGCCAATGTGCCTTCATAATAGCCATCAACATAAATATCAATGGTATAAGAGGTGTAATTGTGGAAATAAACCCAACAAGTGTACTGCCCTGAACCCCTTGATGCAGGTGCAATTTCGTCTGTATTTCCACGAGCTTGGATAATGTTGGGATTGGCTCCTCTGGTGGATTCTACTTTTGATGACTTCAGGTCAATGCTCTTTTTTGGCGCCGATTGTGCGTTCGCATTTAGGCTCATCAGTGCAAAAAATAAGCAGCTGAGGGTGATAAAAAATGTTTTTTTCATAGTTTATATTTAAATAAATTTTAATGCTAATATAATTTTTTTTTTTGATTGAATCTCAATCAATTTGGGATTTTATAAAAAAAAATGCAAATGTAGTTTCAACATCTAAAGCCTGTTTAAACCTGTTTCTTTCTGTCCAAAAACCCGATTGTTTTATTCAGCAGAAAAATATAAATCAGAATAAAAAACAAGAAAATATATTGTTTGAAAATAAAAATCCCAATCAGACTGGTGGCCAAAAGAATCAGATAATTGGATTTAGAAATCATATACCGATACACAGAATTCAACCTCCTAAACCTAATTTTCCGCTGATTTTCTTTTTTCAGCATCTTTGGCCAGAAAGTGAAATAACTGATTACTGCAAAAGCCAAAACAAGGAAAATCAAATACAAAATCGAGATGCGGTTGTGCGCTTCCATCAATGCAATCATTGTATTGGCAACGAGCAGAGAGCCACTGATTCTCGCTCCTTTTGCATAATGAATGTCACCGAAACTCAAATCGCCGATGAAAATAATTTTGCCGGGTTCACGACTGAGTTTGTCCGGCAGAAATTCTTCGTCCACGGCCAGCTCACTCAAAAATTCAGCATTCTGAGCAAATTCTTCGGTCTTGAAATAATGCAAGTCATTGTTGTTCAGTATGATTTTGGGAATGTAAATGTTCTGATAAAATCTCCCATCTCCTTTGTATTTATAAAAAAGACCAAACAAAAACGGGTTTTTGGCGGTTTTGTCACTGATGCATTCGTATAACAACAATGGCGCCTGCTTTCTCAGTTCGTCCTCAATTCGAACATTGTAAGTGAACTTAAAAAAAGCATCGCTGTTGGACAAAGGATAGTAGGCCGGACCGCTCAGTGAATCACCAAACGCATTGCCTTCGTACAGGGTGTAATCGTTGGAATGAAACTTAATCGACTGAACCAGCGAAGGCAGATTGGACATGGGTTCATAATAATTTACCACATGGGTAACCGTCACGATTTTTTTGTGTTGTTTTAATTCAGCAACGACTTTTTGTAATTCCTCGTCGGTTTCTGAGCTTGCTTCTGGAACAAATATGTCGAGAAAAATTACTTCAAAATCATTTTTGTTGGCATTCAATGATTTCAAAACGCTCAACAATTGTTCTCGGTTGGTTCTCAGGTTTGCGGTGCCTGAAGGTGCCTCATCATCGATTTCAAAACTCCTTGCCGTATTGACAAAAAAGAATTTTTGGGCAAATTTCTCATGGTTTTTTACCTTTCCGAATCGGGCATAAAACTCTGTTTCCCAAAGATTATGAGTGAGATTGACTTCATAATTGAATATGACCGGCAACTTCTGCAAAATGAAAACCAACAACACCATCCACAACGAATGCAGCATCGAAATCCAAATTTTTCTCTTTTGACTGCTCATGTCTCAGGGTTGAAAAACAGGATTGGAAATGGCGTTGTGTAGTGAATCAATCAACAAATCTTTGCGGACATCGTTTTCGTAGGCTTCCGAAAAATAATTCTGCATCAGTATATTGAAAATCTCTTCCTGACTGTGTTGTTCTCTTTTGAGTCTTTCGATGGTTTTCTGAAGATTAATCACCCGGATTCCTTCAGCAACCGTAGCTTCTACGGAGTCAAAATCTAATAAAACATCAAAAGTTTCTTCTTCGGGCAATTCCTTGCTTTTGATAATCAATTCTGAGTTGTTGATGTCAAAAGAATAAGATTTTCCTTTTGAATCTTTGAATATCAACGCCTTGGGAAGAATAGATGAATCTGTGAACTTTATGACCTGATCAGATTTCAGCCAAAAAGTGTCCCAATCGAAGAAAGCATAAAGACATTCATCGTTTTTCAACACGACAAAATCATCCAGCAAAACATTGTAAGGTGTATCAGCTGCTTGACAATCCGTGGTCTGGCCTCTGCTAAGCAGATTTGAGCTGTTGGATTTTCCGGGCCCGGATTTTTGAATGAAATCATTGTAGGTCAACAATTGGCTGTCGCTGCCTTTGGCTCTGAAAATCAATTCACCCCCTTTTTCGAAAGTAAGTCCGTTGCATTTAAAAAACTGTTGTCCGGGTTTGGAAGGAATTTCTTTGTATAGCAGGATATTGTCTTTTGGACGGACAATTTTCCCGTTTTGTTTTACTTTTTGGACCCGGATGATTTTGACTTCCTGCATCGGCACTTTTCTGCATTCAGATTGAGCAGACAAATTGTTTGAAATAATGAAAAACAGGCCAATCAGCAAACTGATGAAACATTTCATACTGTTGAGTTTAGGTATTGTTTCCCGGAGGCAGAACAATTTTTATTTCAAACAAATATAATGTTTTGGATTGAACCTGCACTTTGTAATGAGCAATTCCTTCACAAAGACATTCTTATTCAATGATTTTTTGTCTTTTCTTCAAATTCTTGCTGAGAAAGTTCAATCATTTTCGGTCAAAAAAAACCGGAACAGAAAAACACCTGTTCCGGTTGCGCTAACCATGATTATGGTTACCGAAAATGAAGGGATATTATTTTTTAATCACTTTAAAACTTTGGTTTTCACCATTCGCCGTAGCAATTTTTAAAACATAAACTCCTTTTGGTTGGTCAGAAATATCAATACTTGCCGTATTCCCGTTCATGCTGATTTTATTGGTTTGAATGATTCTTCCGGCAATGTCCATCAACGAAACAGAGATTTTATCAAAACTTTCTTTGGTCATGATATGGATGATTCCGCTGGTAGGATTGGGATAAATCCGTGCGATTTTTTTCGGCATATCACTGACGGACATTTGAGAACAGTCCAGGACTTCTGTGGGCGGCATATCAAAATTAGGGGTTCCGTCCAGTCGGTCATTGGTATCTCCCTGATCGGCGTAATATCCGAGACCTCTTTTACTGAATGCTTTCCAGATTTCGCATTGATTTTCGCCATCGTACAAAAGTTCATCGGCGGTTAGAATGGCATCCCGCCCATCCACAAACCCGGGCTGACAGGCTTGGACTTTCAATGCTTCCGTTACCAATTGCAAGGCTTTGTTGTTTCCGCCCTCAGTTGCCATAATATCAGGATTAAAACCATATTTTTCAATCAAGTTCCAATTCATTTCCCACAACATGGTGGCCCAGACATAACCTAATCTGTGCGGTGATTCTTCATTGGTATAAGTAGAAAGGCTTGCATATGTGGAAGGATTAATCATCATATCGGTGGAATAGGCAGTGGGTCTGAGTCCCTGTCCATCTTCATCACGATAGATTAAAAAATTGACCAATCCTCTGGCATCTGTTCCCTGATCACCGGGCTGCATGGTAAGCATCAATGCGAAGTAATCACTCCAACCTTCGCCCATTTGTTCCAAATTGTCCAAACAATAAGTGAAGCCGCCTCCTGACAAACGAGCTGAAACTGCGTGTCCATATTCATGCGCAATGATGCCATTGTCGATGGAACTGTCTCTCCTCACCAAATCTGGATATACAAAATCCTGAGGCGGGATAGAAGCTTGAAGCGTACCGTTTTCCAAGGCAGAAATAATCGGGTCACCGTCTTCTTTGGAAATAATGATGGATGATATCTCAAAGCCTTCATCGCCATATCCAGCCATGCCAAATGTTTCCGGTCCGATTTCTCCCGGCACATTATTAACTACAACGACGGCCAAAGCACCGGCATTCTGGGCATTTAAAGTTTTTTGTACGAAATCGCAATTGCCTCTTCTCACAACCGCAATTTTTCCATTGATTTCTCCGGAATTGGTGGCGGCATCACAACCGTCATAAGTATCGTTCCCCACTGTATTGGTATCTTCCATAATTCTCAAATCTGCCAACAAGGGCGGTGTTGGCAATATGGGTCCGTATTCGGCAAAACCTCCTACATAAAGTCCTTGTAAATCTCCTTCGGTGGTAATTTCCAATAAATCATAGACGGGAGCACCGGCGACGGCAGGCGTAAATAGATAAAACAGCATGACCCCACTTTCTCCTTCAGGCCAAACCAAACAGTAGGCGTTGTCCATTTCTCCAATTGATTCTCCGGTTTGTCCCAATACATAAAATCCGTCTTCCCCCAATCCTTCTCCGGTGAAATTATATCCTTGTAAATTGGCAGAAGCCTCGTCAAATCCGTATCTGTAAAATATATCATGCAATAAATTGGACGAATAAAACAGATGGCTAATGTTGGCTTCTTTGTTTTCATTGGGATGAACCGACAAATCCAAAGGAAAATCAAAATTGAAGGTACTTCCTCCGTCAATGAAATCACCCAATGAAGGGTAAAATCCGTTCATTACTTCTATCAATTTATGACTGTCATGGTCATACATCACCGCAACATTATTCCCTACAGTGAAGGTGTAAAAATTTTCTGTTTCGCCATCCGAATGCCATCCGGCGGGAGAATATTCAGGGAAATGTGGGGCCATAAGCAGCTCGCGTTCACTATCCACAGGAGATTCATTGGGAAATGCAAACACCCTATACTGCGGAGTTTCATCGACCGACAGCTGCTGTTCGTGTGCCAAAGTTTTGTCAGATTCCTGAAGGGTTTTTCTTATTTCCCGATCGGGATTTGAAAATGCCCCGTGCGAAAAATCGCATTTCAACAGGAGGTTATGTTTGTGAAGAACTTCACCGGTGGAAGCATCGGCAATCAGCAACAAGACCTTCTGCCCTTCGTCTGTTTTCACATGGACAATCAGTTGATAGCTAAGAACCAATTGATTGGAGTTGGTTAAGAAATAAACCAATTGCGGTTCATGCTGTTTTTTGGGTTGTGCCCAGTTGCTATTTGCGAACTTTTCCGGAATCACATTTTGGTTTTCTTCCATGTGCATCAAATCAAAACCGAGTGCATTCGTGGCAATTTCGGCAATCTGATTGGCTGAAATACCCACTGAGTTTTTATGTGAGACTTGATTCAGTCCGTCAATAATATTTCCTTGGACAGATTTGACTTCCCCATTTTTTATGACAACCGAAATATGACTGTTGTAAATAGGAATACAGTTGTAAGTTTGTTTGAAATAATTGTACGAAATATCCGAATTCTCAGATTGGAATGCATCGGTTTTTTCTAAACTTTCTAAGTCGGACAGATTTACTTCCCGACCCGAGTTTCTCATGAAATCATAAATTTCTGAGGGTTCAACCACTTTTTGTTGCGCAAAGCAAAAGTTTGTACCCAACATAAAAATCAGCAATTTTAGAATAGCGTTTTTCATTGTTTGTGAGTTTTTTAATTGATGAAGCGAAGTAAAATATTTATCAAAAAACTTACTCAAAATTTGGAGTGACAAAAAGGTGACAATTGAATTCTATTGCACTCAAATAGCTGATTATAAAATAGGTGTGAAATAAACCATTATGTTTTGATTTATTTTTAAGTGATGAAAATCAATAGACTTCCGTAGTTACATTTTCAATTTTGTTGAGCAGAGATTGAGGTGTATCTTCTTCCGAGGCGTTCAGTTTGTCTTTCACCCGTCGCCAGGTTACCCTGACCGAATTGGGCGAAACGCCGAGAGTATCTGCCATTCGCTTGGTGGAAAGTCCGATTTTCACAAGCATCAGAAATCGCAGTTCGGAAGTGGTGATTTTGGGTTGTATGGATCGAACTTTCATAATGAATTCCGGATAAAGTTTGTCGAAGCCCGACAAAAAACGAGACCAGTCTTCGTCGGTCAGTATGGAAGTGTGCCTGAGTTCGGCAAGCGTTTTTTCCAATTCAGATTGTTTGTCGTAAAAAATTTCATGCATTTGCTGCAACTCTTCTGCTATCTTGTTGACAAGCACATTTTTCTCTTCAATTTTATTCAGGAATTGTTCTACATCCTTTCTTGCCTGTATGAGTTCGGCATCCACTTTTTCTTTTTCGAGTTCCATGATTTGCCGGTTGGCAAGAAAGATTTGTTTTTCCTTTTTCTTTTTCATCCGTGTGAAATACAACAAAAGAAACCCGGTGAGTGCGATGATAAAAAATGCAGAAATAACGATGCCGTACCGAAGCTTCATTTTTTCCTTTTCTTTTTCCCGCAGGGCCTTTGTCTCAGTTTCTTTTTTGTCAAATTCATACTGCATTTCCGTTTGCGTAAGCTTTCGGGTATTTTCTTCGTTGGTCAAACTGTCTTTATAGACCATAAACATTTTCTGGTTTTCATAAGCCGATTTGAAATTTCCCAATGCGCTGTCGGCTTTTGAAAGATTTTCATAAGCATCTCTAATTCCATCTTTTGCACCTGTTTCCTTGTGCAGTGCAAGACCTTTTTGTAACCATTTTTCTCCTTCTTCCGCCTGATTCATTTGAGTATAGACTGCTCCAATCCCGTTATTGCAAAAAGCCATCCCTGCTTTATCTCCTATAGTTTCAAATATTTTCAAGGCATCAGAATAGTATTTCAGCGAAGAGCTAAAGTCAGACTGTGCATAATGAACAGCCCCTATACCCATATTGCTATATGCAATTCCTTGTTGGCTTCCTATATCTTTAGAAACTTTTAAAGCGGCTGAAAAATTCTTAAGCGCATTTGAAAAATCATTTTGTTGCATATATGTATCTGCAATCATGCGGTATCCAAATAAAATCCTCTCTTTATTCTTCAACTCTTTACCAATAGCCAGATAAATATTAAAACTTTTCAATGCATCGGAATAATTACCCTGACTCAAATAAACCTGACCTATTTTCAGGTAACTGAAACCTTTGCCCCCTTTGTTTTTTATTTCCTCAAATATCTTTAGTGATTTATAAAATTCACTGAGAGCTTCCGGGTAATTACCTTGATAACCATAGACATCTCCTATGAGCGTCAGTGCATTAGCGATATAATATTTATCATTTAAATCTTCAGCTGTTTCCAGGCTGTTTTTATAATTTTCAAGTGCTTTGGATGCATTCCCCTGATAGAGATACACTGCTCCAATATCCTGATAAACCCTTACGACTTCCTTTTTGTTTCCAATCTTTTTATAAATATCTATGGCTATGTTGTTGTTTTTCAGTGCCTCGGTTAAATCACCCTGTGCCATATTTACCTGACTAATCCCACTGTAAATTCCTCCTATTCCGAATCGGTCATCTGCTTCCGTTGTCGGTTTTAGTGCAGCTTTATAATATTTTATGGCACGCGGATAGTCCGCCATATCCTGATAAGTAATTGCAATATTCTGATAAGCCCTGCCTTCCCAATATTTATTTCCTGTTTCTTTAAAGATTTTAAGTGCTTCAAAATAACTTTTCAAGGCCGCTTCTCTTTCGAGCTTTTGCGCCAGTCCGTTTCCCATGTTGTTGTATGACCTTGCCATTCCGTCTTTGAAACCGATTTTTTGCGCCAATGCCAATGCCTTTTGGGCATAATCTATACAGACATCGTTTTCATTGATCCGCCAACCGGCGTATTCGCTCAGCCGATTCAGAGTCATCACCCTGCCGGTATCGGTTTTGGCTTTGGATAATTCCAACCGCAGAGAGTCAATGCGTTTTTGTTGAGAATCCTGGGCACAAACTATTCCGATGACAAAAAATGTAAATAACAGAGTAAATGATTTTGTTTTCATCGTTGAGCTTAGGTGTGCTACCAAATATAGTTGTTTTGCTGAAAATCAAGGCCAAAGGACAATGTTTTTTTCTGTGCTTGCGTTTGAAAGGCAACAAGAAAAAGAATTATAAAAATCCGGATGAAATTTATGTTTTTCATGGTTTTAAATTAATTTTATCATTCAACCACCTCATAATCAATCCGGTGGCGTTGGGTTTGTTTTGAATATACCGATGCCCTGCTTTGCCTCTTTCTTCTCTCATCACCTCATTGTGAATCAATTCATCCATCTTTCGGAAGAAATCATTTTTGTCGAAATAAGCCACCGCAGCACCCGAATAAACCAAATCTTTGGCCTCAAAATAATGTTTGTAATTCGGCCCAAAAATCAAAGGAACACCAAAAACAGCCGGTTCCAAAGTGTTGTGAACACCGGTTTTGGTGAAGCCACCGCCTACATAGGAAACATCGGAATAGGCATAAATTTTGGTCAGCATGCCCACCGTATCCACAATCAGCACTTCGGCATTTTCCAATTCATTTTCATTCATTCGGGTATAGCGAACTGTCTTTTTCTTCAGTTTCGATATCAGTTGTTGAATTTGTTTTTCGTCAATATTGTGTGGTGCAAAAATCACTTTCCAGCCCGTTGGAAGTTTGTGGTTGATGTAATCCGCCAATATCATTTCATCTTCCGGCCAGCTGCTGCCGACTACGATCAGTTTGGAATTTCCTTTGAACTTTTCAATAAATTCAAGTTTGGGATGAGATTTCAGAATTTCCTTCACCCGGTCAAAACGGGTGTCGCCGGAAACGGTGACTTGCTCAATATGAATGGAATGCAATCTTTTTTTGGAATCTTCATCCTGCACAAAAAAATGAGATATGCCCGAAATGACTTTTCTGAACCAACTACCATAACCTCTCAAAAACAAGCTGTCTTCTTTGATGACCGCCGAGATGACAATCACCGGAATTCCTGCTTTTTGCAAGCGATTCAGCAAATTGTACCAATATTCATATTTGACCAAAATCAAAATTTCGGGCTGTAGGATTTCGATTAATTTCTTTGCGTTTTTTGGGGTATCTAACGGCAGATAAAAAATATAATCTGCGCCTTTGTAATTCTTTCGTACTTCATAACCCGAAGGCGAAAAAAAACTGAGCGCGAGCTTGTGTTCCGGATATTGTTTTTTGATTTTTTCCATCACCGGTCGTCCCTGTTCAAATTCACCCAAAGAAGAACAATGTACCCAGATGACTTTGTCGTTGGGGGAAAAAGATGCTTTCAATTTCTCTTTCCATTCAGTCCGTCCCTTTAGCCAGAGTCGGGCTTTGGAATTGAAAAATGAAGCGATGAAAACCGCGAATCCGTATATTGAAATGAAAAAAATGTACAAGTATCGCATTGGAAATTTAGTCTTTTTTGTACAAGAATTTTTTGAGTTCTTCGGTTGTAACGCAAATGTCGTAACCTTTTTTGAGCAAACCTTTGATGAGGTGGATATCGCCTGTCCAGATTTTGTGTCTGATTTGCAAATGAAGAGCTATAAAGAAAAAATCATCAGGATCAATGTCTTTTACAATTTCAAAAGCTTCTTTCAAGTATTTTTGTTCAATATCGGAAGATTTATAAAAAGTAATTTTAGAAGTAAGTCGTTTCAAATCTTGGTTAATTTGAAGCTTTGTTTTTCCAGTATATTGAAGAAGATCCGAAAAGTGATTATTGACCTCAGTAAGGATAAATTCGGGTGCTAAAATCTGAATATTGCTTTTTGAAGTCATAATTTCAGCAATTGACCCATTGGGATTATAAAGTGCACTAATGAGTAGATTGCTGTCCGAAATAACTATCATAATCCAGTCCCATTTCTTTAAACCATCTTTTCGTTCCGGCCTTATTCACTTTTTTTGAAAGCTCCATGATGTGTTTTTCCTTTTCTTCTTCGGTCATAAGATCAAAGGGAGCAGGTTCTGAGGTTTTGGTTTTAGCATTTTTGGGAACAAGTTGTATTTCTATTCCCATTCTTTGCGCAATGCTGATTAGTAATTCCAAATCTTCTTTTGTGGCTTTCTTTACAAGCAGGGTGTCCATGAAAACTGATTTTGTTTAACAAATATAGTCAAATATCTATTAATCTTTTACCATTTATCTTGAATCACTACATTTGCTCAAAATTTGAAAGCAATGCGTAATATACAAATGGTTGACTTGGGTACTCAGTACCAGAAAATCAAAAATGAAATCGATAAATCCATTCAGGAAGTGATTGATTCCTGTGCATTTATCAACGGTCCTGAAGTGAAAAAATTTCAGGCCGAATTAGAAGATTATTTAAATGTAAAACATGTAATTCCCTGTGGAAACGGAACCGATGCGCTTCAAATTGCGCTGATGGCATTGAATCTGAAACCCGGCGATGAAGTAATCACAGCCGATTTTACATTTGCGGCTACTGTGGAGGTGATTCATTTGCTTGGACTCAAATCGGTTTTGGTCGATGTGGATTATGATACTTTTTTGATTGATACAGAGCAAATAAAAAAAGCAATTACGCCCAACACCAAAGCGATTATTCCGGTGCATTTGTTCGGACAATGCGCCAATATGGATGAAATCATGCAAATCGCCAACGAGCATAATTTGTTCGTAGTGGAAGATACGGCCCAAGCCATCGGTGCCAATTACAAAAACCAAAAAGCAGGCACCATCGGTCATATCGGTGCCACTTCATTTTTTCCTTCCAAAAACTTGGGTTGCTATGGTGACGGCGGCGCATTGTTTACCAACGATGATGCTTTGGCACATAGACTGAGAGGCATCGCGAATCATGGGATGTACAAAAGATATTACCATGATGAAATCGGTGTAAATTCCAGATTGGACAGCATTCAAGCGGCCATTCTACGGGTGAAACTTCCACATTTGGATGCGTACAGTGCAGCCAGAAAAAAAGCAGCCGAATTTTACAATCAAGCTTTTGCGGATGTTGCCGAATTGAAAACACCTGCTTTTGCAACAGATTCTACCCATGTTTTTCACCAATATACTTTGAGAGTGACCAACGGAAAACGCGATGAGCTGAGGGCTTATTTGGAATCCAAAGAAATTCCGGCGATGATTTATTATCCGGTTCCGCTCAGAAAGCAAAAAGCTTATGATACCGGAAATTACAATGACGCTGATTTTCCAAATACCAATCAATTGATTGAAGAAGTGATTTCTTTGCCGATGCATACAGAATTGGATAAAGAACAATTGGAGTTTATTGTTGAAAGCGTGAGAGAGTTTTTTAATTGATTAGAGCATTTGAATTGCAAGCTGAAATTCTATTTGAAACACCTCAATCCGGACAATTTGAAGAAATTCATTTTGGTGAAAATTTCAATGAATCATTGTGGATAAAATTCATTGTTTCGGAAAGTGTATGGGAAGGTTGCTTTTCAAAACAGAATACAAATTGTATTGATAAAGTTTTAATTGATAATGATTCATTAAATGCTCTTGTGGTGACTGGTGGGAATGGATATTTGATAAATGCTAAAAATCGTAATTTAATATTTCAAACAGATGAATATCCACTCATTGAAAGTGCAATTCAATCCTATAATCCTAATTTTTTCTTTGCAAGTACATATTGTGGTGTTTATGTTTTTAATGAAAAGGGTTTGCAAAAAGAAATTAAACCTGAATTTATGGTCGATGGAATCTATTTGGATTATCAGGACAATTCAAAAATAATTACTAAAATTGATTCCGTAGAAAATCAATACACCGAAAAAATAGAAGTAGCAATCGATTTGGAAAAATTAGAATTTGATTCTTTGTACAACAAAATAAGTATTAATTTATTCAAAAGATTCTTCAAGTAAAATCTCAAATTAAATAGATGAAAAAAATATTAGTCACCGGCGGATTAGGATACATCGGCTCACACACGGTTGTCGCTTTGCAGGAAGCCGGATTTGGCGTGGTCATCATTGATGATTTGTCAAATTCAGAACTTTTTGTCTTGGACAGAATTTCTAAAATCACCGGAACAAAACCCGATTTTCATCAAATTGATTTGAAGGATGAAAAATCGGTTCAACAATTTTTTTCGGAAAACAAAATTGATGGCGTGATTCATTTTGCGGCGCACAAAGCGGTGGGCGAAAGCGTCGAAAAACCACTGATGTATTTCAAAAACAACATTTTGGGATTGCTTCATGTGTTGGCTGCCATGAATGAAAACGAAGTCAATCACTTCATTTTCAGTTCTTCTTGTACAGTTTACGGACAAGCCGACCAAATGCCGATTGACGAAGCTGCACCCATCAAAAAAGCAGAATCGCCTTATGCCAAAACCAAACAAATGGGCGAAGAAATTCTGGAGGATTTTGTTGAGGCTTTTGAGAAAAATGTGATTTCCTTGCGTTATTTCAATCCGGTGGGTGCCCATCCTTCGGCTTTGATTGGAGAACTTCCCAAAGGAATTCCCAACAACCTGGTTCCGTTTGTGACCCAGACGGCAGCCGGAATCAGAGAACAACTTTCGGTTTTCGGAAATGATTATCCGACCCGCGACGGAACTGCGATCCGCGATTATATCTTCGTTTGCGATTTGGCAGCTGCCCATGTCAAAGCTTTGCGCCGATTGTTGGAAAACAAAAACAAGGAAAATTTAGAAATATTCAACTTGGGGACCGGAATTGGTTCCACCGTATTGGAAGTAGTGCAAACCTTCGAAAGCGTCAATGATTTAAAATTAAATTACAAAATCGTGGGCAGAAGAGCAGGTGACATTACCGAAGCTTATGCCGACAACACCAAAGCTGCAAAGGAATTGGGCTGGGAACCCGAGACTTCATTGGAAGAAAGCATGAGGACTGCATGGAAATGGCAGAAGACACTGAATTGACTCAACCTGGAAGCATATTGCGGCTTGATACGATTGAATAAAACACAAAGCAATATATTGATTCTGTGTGTTTTACTAAAATAAAATAAAGAGATTTTGGAGCAGGGCAATCCTGCTCTAAGTATTTTTGAATGCTTCAAATCGTATAAAGTGGAAAAAATCAATATCTTTAGCCTTGTAGAATGATGAAACGACCCGTTCAAAATATGAAAAACTCCAAGCGGCTTTTGAGTGTTAGAGATGCGGTGAACAACCGAGATACTTACCACGAGATACATCCTGAAAGCTTTCGGGAGTGCGGTAGCGAGGGGAGACTTTTTAGGAGGCTGGAAAAGAACAATCTTTAATACAAAACAACTAAAACTTACAATGTTAAATGAAAAATAAAGCACGAATAATTAAAGGAATAATTATTTTAATTTTAATGTTTATTTTATGGTTAATATTTTTTCCATTTAACTCTAATTCAAGAATATGCGAAAGCGAGGTAGAGATTTCTAAAAAATTATTAAACCATTTAAACGATGAAATGAAATTGGAAAAAATATGTGACTATCAAAATAAAGTTTTGGTCTTAAATGAATTTAATTATTTGGACAGTATTTATGAGTTTTTTGTAATAAAAAACAAAAGACAAATTGAAGAAGGTGTTGATTATTACTCAAATGTAATTCTGAAAACCAATAGAGATGAGTTTATCAATTACTTTTCTAATTTAGATAAAAAAGAACAATTTAAAATTTGGAGTTTTTTAGGAATTAGTGAATACAATGGTCTAGCCCCCTATTAATCGGACTATTTACTTTTCTTATTTGCTAATATACACTTTTTCATTTTATTTTTGCATTGCAAGGAACAACCGACGGCGATTTTTTATACCGTAAGTTGTACGAGGCTCTCAGCGCTGATCCTCTTTTTATAGATTTCGATTTTTTCAAAATCGTGCAAGGAACTGCCCTCGGGCTCTATTTTACCCGTAAGTTTTCTTACGTTTTGATAGGGAACATTGAGCTTAAACTTTATTTTTCTGTTTTTTAAATCCACTTTTTTATCGATCAATCCACGCTTATAAAGTTTCCAAAAATTCATGGGTGATAGATTTGCCACCGAACTGTGCAAACGCTCGTAATTATATTTTTGGTAAAAAGTCTTTAAGTGGGCTTCCAGCTCGTCCAAGTCCCAGAATAAATAAGGAGCTAAGTGCTTGCTCAAAATGGCGTGAAAGCTCTCAATATGTCCATTTTCCTGGGGTGTATATGGATGTGTAAACACCTGATTGAGGTGGTTTTCTTTAAAGTAATCCTGAATAAGCTGTGCGGAAAATCGCTTGTCGTTATCATTGCGTATTTCAATTTCAAATTTGTTTTTCAAACAATCCTCAGGCTGCAAATGATGGATAATTACATAGTCCCAAAATCGCTTTACGTCCATTTTTTTGATGGAGTACTGCGTGATGCGATGCAGAACAACGCGTGTAAAAGTATCGATAAGCGTGAGCGTATAGGCGTGTTTTTTTACAGATTCTATCCAAGTCATCTTTATGTCCATTTCCAACAAATGCAAGGGCGATTCGGGCAAAACCTTTCTGTACTTGGCATAGACTCGCTCGGATCTTGGACGCTTTTCTTGTAAAAGTTGGTGTGATTTCATCAGGCGATAAACTTTCTTTTTGTTGATGAAAAAACCCTCTTGTTGAAGCCATCGAGATATTTTCTGATAGCCATATTGCGTACATTGATCTCGCTTGAGTTCCTTTATTTTCAACACGATTTCTTTATTGTCAACCTCTGTTCCATTATCTTTTGACGTTGTTGTACTTGTTTTCATCCCGGGTTTTGTTTTCTTGGAAATATAGTAATATTGATGTTTGGAAACACCAACTATTTGTAATGCGACATCGCGTTTAAGGCCTTGTGAGTTATATCGCATCACGAGTTCTTTCTTTTCTCCAAGGCATACTTCTTTTTTAGCAGTTTATAATACTCCCCAAAATTCGGACCAGTGGTTAAGTTAAAAAAAAGCATTAATTTTAACTTAATAATTATGAGACAAAAACGTAGAAAATTTAGTCCTGAGTTCAAGGCTAAAGTGGCTTTAGAAGCCATTAAAGAACAAATGACCACCTCGGAGATTGCGAAAAAGTATTCTGTTTCGCCTAACCAAGTGAGTACTTGGAAGAGAGAATTTATTGAAAATGCAGCCCAAGCTTTTTCAGGGAACAACCAACAAGAGGTTGAGAAAGTAAAGGAATCGCTTTATGCTAAAATTGGTAAACTGGAAGTTGAGCGTGACTTTTTAAAAAAAAGCTTATGGAAAACCGGACTTTAAAAGAGCGATTGGCAGTGGTTGAGACCAGTCATCAGAAGCTTAGTGTTAGAAAGCAATGCGAGTTATTAGACCTGAATCGAAGTGGCTTTTATTACAAACCTAAGGCAGAGAGTGATGAGAATTTAAGGATAATGGAAATCATGGATAAAACCTATCTCGAAAACCCGACTTATGGTGCTTTGCGCATGCAGGATGAACTCTTGGAACACGGATTAAAAGCTAATATAAAGCGCGTTAGACGGTTGATGAGACTAATGGGATTAGAAGCGATTTACCCAAAAAAGAACCTTAGTAAATTAGGTAAAGCCAAGTATATTTATCCTTATTTGTTGCGGGATGTGGTCATTGATTGCCCCAATCAAGTTTGGGCAATAGACATTACCTATATCCCGATGAAGCGTGGATTTATGTACCTCACAGCGATTATAGATGTTTTTAGTAGGTATATAATTGGTTGGAAATTATCCAACACCTTGGATAAGGAAAATCAAACGGAATTGGTCAACGAATGCATTGCCAGGCATGGGACACCAAAAATAATTAATTCAGATCAAGGAAGTCAGTTCACCAGCAAACATTGGGTAGAAACCTTAAGGGAAAATCACATTCAAATCAGTATGGATGGGAAAGGCAGGGCGATAGACAACGTTTATATAGAAAGGTTTTTCAGAACAATTAAGCAGGATTATATCTATTTGAATCCGCCCAATGACGGGCTAGAATTATATGAAGGAATAAAAAAATTCATGCATAAATACAATCATAGAAGACATCAAGGAATAAACCGAGAGAAGCCTTATGAAAAGTACAAAAACGCAGCTTAAACAGAGTTTTCAACAATCCAACATTAAAAAACCTTTTAAGGGGTTTTTTAACATTGAATCATTGAAAACTCGTGAAAATAATTTATATTTACTTAACAATTGGTCCTAAGAAGTGGGAGTACTATCGTTCGTCCTTTAATTTACTTTCAAGTTCCTTTTCTACGACAAGTTCCTTAAGCAGTTTGTTCTCCTTTTCCAGTTCTCGGATACGCTTTAATTGCCCGGGCGTCATGCCGTGGGCAAAGCCTTCTTCGCCCATTGAGGCGTACTTCTTTTTCCAGGCGTAATAGGTCGCCGGATAAATTCCGTAATGTTCAAGGGTTGTGTTTACTCCGTTTTTAGAGGCCTCCTCTAAAATCTTGATCTTTTCTTCGTTAGTGAATTTTCTTCGTTTCATATCAGACAAAATTATTATATTTATTTGACTATAATCTTGTCCGACTTTTTAGGGGGCTAAAACACTAAAAATAAATGCAATGATGTAAATGTTATATTGCCCGAAAACTATTCTAAGAATTTCATTATCATATTTTATAATCAACAAGATGGAGCAGACGAAGAATGGGGTGAAAATGAAAGTGAAATTTTTAGAATTCCTGACTCAGGAATTCTATACACAAAAGCCCCAATACAGTTAAATTGTATGTACAAACAAAAGACTTTTCTTTTAAAGAATGGAAATTTACAATTAATCAGAAATTTTGCTATCGCAAAATACAATGGAGGTAAAATACATCTTGATTCTTTATACACATTTTCAGGATACTTTACAGATAAAGAGAATTTTGGATTTGATAGCAAATACTATTTTATAGGCACCCAAAATGAAATACAAGGAGAGAATGGTATAATAAAGCCTAATGAGAAGGTAAATGAAATTATGGATAGCATTATTTTAGATAAAGGATGGGAGTTAAAAATTCCTTTTTCAATAAAAGGAAGACGTGAACTAAAATATTAATATATCAGATTTATTTCGTTGAGAGGAAAATTGTACTTGTTTAATTCAAATCAGCAATTATTACACAATAGACTTTTATTTATACCATTATACCCGATTTTTTATATGTGGTTTTAGAAGAAAAAATAATGGTAAAATCCTTTGAAACCTTTATTGCTACTATTATGTAAAACTAACTGTTCTTTCTTTTATTAATCTTAATTTCTTAATGGTTTTAGTCATTTCACCATTAAGGCATTAAGAATATGAAGGGTTTTCATCTTTGAGGCAAATTAAAGTTGATAATAAAATTAAATGAAATCCACAAAGTGATATATTAACATCAAATAAGTGGGAGTATTATATTATGCTTTGATAATCATCCAAAATATTAAAGCTTAATTTGAATATTTAATCCACTTCCACATTTCTTTGAAAGATGGTTTTTTGCCATACATCAAGATTCCGACCCGGTAAATTTTTGATGCAAAATAAACCATCAACAGCATGGAACCAATAAGTAAAGCAAGTGACAGCGCGATTTCCCACCATTCCACGCCATAGGGCAGTCTGACCACCATGGAAATCGGGGAAGTCAGCGGAATCATGGAAAGCCAGAAGGACACGGGACCGTCCGGATTGTCCATCGCCGTAAAACTTCCGTACATGGCGATAATCATCGGGAAAATCGGGTAAAATGTAAATTGCTGTGTATCGGTTTCGTTGTCAACAGCCGAACCGATGGCTGCAAATACAGAACTGTAAAATAAATATCCCAATAAGAAATAAATCAAGAAAAAGAAGATCACAAACGGAAAATTAATTTCACCCAACGAAGTCATCATGTTTTGTGTTTCAACCATCCACTCCGGATTTTGGGTCAACATTTCCTGAGCCTGCGCCGCACCCGGCGTATCCGGCAGTTCCAATTGTGAACCCAAGAAGGCAGAACCGGCTATGATGAAAATAATTCCCATGACAATCCAAATTCCGAATTGCGTCAGAGCCACAAAGGTAGTTCCCAGAATCTTTCCCATCATCAGATTGAAAGGTTTGACCGAAGAAATGATAATCTCCACTACCCGATTGTTTTTTTCTTCCACCACACTGCGCATTACTTTCACGCCGTAAATCATGATGAAAGTAAAGATAACATAAGCCAAAGCCATTGCGATTCCAAATTTGATGTATTGACCGGTATCTTCTTTTCCACCTTTGAGATTAAAGGTTTTCAGGGAAACTTTTGAACGCAGATCATTCAGCTTTTCATGGCTGACACCGGCACTTTCCATTTTGAGGTCTTCGATGCGTTTGCTCAGCTTAGATTCGAGCTTATCTTTGTAGCTCATCCCGATATTTCCATTGGTAATCAACTCCATACCTTGCTCCATGCTTTGATAATTGCTGGTATCCAACGCCGGAATGATGAGCAATCCGTTCAGTGATTTACTGTCTAACAAAGTGTCTTTGATGCCCTGAATGTCTTTCTCTCCATAGAAATTGTAAATCTCGTCTTTGGTAGAAATCAGGGTGGTAATGAATTCCCCGCTTTGATCTACTACTGCCAGATGTTTTTGGCTTTCATTGGCTGAAATCATCCATACGATAATTCCAATGATGGCAGCGATAATTAGGGGTGATAAAACCGTCATGATGATGAAAGTTTTGTTTTTCACCTGAGACAGGAATTCTCTTTTTGCAACAAGTATGATTTGCTTCATTTTTTTGGTTTTGGAAATAGACCTTATTGAATTTGGAATATCGGATTTATAATTTATACTATTGCTTCTTCGGTCTGGCTGACTGCGCGAATAAACACTTCATTCATTGACGGAATGGCCTCCTTGAATTCAACGACATGTCCCAAACGTGTGAGTTCCAGCAACAAATCGTTGGAATTCATACCCTCCGGTTTAGACAGATTGAAATTCAATTTATCGGCTTTCGTTTTCACTTCATCAATTTCATATTTTGACTGAAATGCTACCATGTTTTCGGCATGGTGATTTTCAATTTCCACAAAATATTTTCCGGATTTGAAACGATGTTTGATTGCATTGATTTCTCCATCCAGAATTTTATTGGCATGATTGATGAGCGCAATATGATCACACATTTCCTCCACGGATTCCATGCGGTGTGTGGAGAAAATAATGGTTGTTCCCTTTTTACTCAATTCCATGATTTCATTGGCTATCATTTTGGCGTTCACCGGATCAAAACCGCTAAAAGGTTCATCAAAAATCAACAGTTTCGGGTCGTGTAAAACAGTGATGGCAAATTGCACTTTCTGCCCCATCCCTTTGGAAAGTTCAGTCAACTTCTTTCCCCACCATTCACTGATTCCCAATCGTTCAAACCAATATCGGGTTTTTTTAAGCGCATCCGCATTGGATAAACCTTTTAATTTTGCAAAGTAAAGGGCTTGTTCCCCGATTTTCATATTGTTGTACAGCCCGCGTTCTTCGGGCATATAACCGACAATCGGAATGGCATCTTTGGACAATGGTTTTCCTTCAATAAAAACTTCGCCTTTGTCGGGTGCCGTAATCTGATTTATGATTCTCAGAAAAGTGGTTTTACCCGCACCATTAGGTCCCAAAAGCCCGTAAATAGAACCTTCGGGAATGTTTAAATCAAAATTGTTGAGGGCAATTTTTTTACCGTATTGTTTGGTGATTCCTTTGGAAACAAGTAAATCAGACATGAATTTATATTTTACAATTAGTCTTTTTTTATTTGAGAATGTTACAATTTCCAAATAATTAATGGGGTTTCAAATTAAGAAAACAATGTTAGACATCCATGCTTTCACCGATTCCCAACAGCAACAGCACTTTTCCTTTGGCTGAGAAATGGTCTTTGGCTTTTTGATGGTCGATGGCAATCGGCGGGAAAGTATCAAAATGACAACCCAAAACCCGGTTACACTGCACAAAATTACTCGCTATACAGGCATCTTCGTAACCCATGGTGAAAAAGTCTCCCACCGGAAAAACCGCCAAATCCAATGGCCCATTTACCTCCGGAATCAATTTCATCTCAACGCTCAGGGCAGTATCGCCGGCCACATAAATACGCTTCCCATTGGCTGCGATGACATAACCGTTGGGATTGCCGCCATAAGTACCATCGGGAAAAGAACTTGAATGAAAAGCAATTGTTGATTTAATCGTAATTTCGTCTATCGTAGTTTTTCCACCGGTATTCATACCAATGGTTTTCAACCCTTTGGCATCATAATAATATGACATTTCCGCATTGCAAATCAACGGCGCGCCGGTTCTTCGGGCAATGGATTCCGCATCCGCTATATGATCGCCATGCGCATGTGTCAATAAAATATAATCCGGATGGAGCGAATCAACGTCAATTTTATCCGCCAATGGATTGCCGGAAATGAAAGGGTCAACAAGCATTGACTTTCCACCGGTATCAATCTGTAGGCAAGCATGTCCCAAATAAGTAATTTTCATTATATTATGATTTTAGAAATTTATACTGATTCCCAAAATTAAGGAAAAAGCCAATGTCAGCAAAGCCACTTTCTTTAATTCTTTGTCAAGTTCATATTGCTCCTTAACGGAATAAAGCGTTTTCACAAATAATACGGCCGGAATCAGGAGTATCAAATAGAGATAATGCTGCCAGTCCTGTTTCTGTAAATGAATGAGATAGAGAAACGTTAGCAGAAAAGGAAGCAGTATCAATAGGGTCTGATAAATTCTCGCCCTTTTGAAACCCATCAGTAGTGGCACAGTCATTTTGCCTGCCATTTTATCGGATTTCATGTCCCGCATATTGTTCAGATTCAGCACAGCCGTACTCAAAAGTCCAATCGAAACAGCCGGATAAAAAACAGTCAGGTTCATTGCTTCATGTTGGTATAAGGTGTAACTACCCCAAACTGAGATAATTCCAAAGAAAATAAAAACAAAGATATCTCCCATTCCGGCATAGCCGTATGCATTTTTACCCACTGTATATTTAATGGCCGCCCAGACGCTGGCCATGGCCAGAAAAACAAAAAGGAAGACATACATATAATTTTCCCGAAAGGCGATATAAATCAAAAGAAAAGCAGATATAGCTGACAAAACACTAAAAATCTTTACTGCATTTTTCATTTGTCCGGCTGAAATTTCACCGGAAGCAACACCGCGCTTCTGCCCTACGCGGTGCGTGTCAGTTCCCCGAACGCCATCGCCGTAATCATTGGCATAATTCGATAAAACCTGAAGAAAAAGCGTGGTCAAAAAAGCCAGAATAAAAATCCACCAATCCCAGTATCCTTCCGATAAAGCAATCAGGGAGCCAAGGATAATTCCACTGACGGACAAAGGAAGGGTTCGCAATCTGGCCGCATCAATCCATTTTTTCATAAGTCGCAAATGTAGGAAAATGTTTGATTTTCCTGACCCGGGTTTTCAGCCTGAAATTTCAAATCAGAAAGCATCTGAGTGTTATTAAAAATCATTTCATACAAATTCATTTGCGCCAAAGAAAAAGACAACCCGGGCGGATTGTCTTTTCTTATTTTCAAAATCTGAAATTCACATTAATCAAAATCTTGATTGACACCCACCGGCGCAATCTGAACATTGATAACCTCACGGTTTTTAATCTGATCTCCATTCCCCAAAACGAAAGCAACCAATTTCAGATTATTGGGATTGCTGACATTGTCAGGCAATTGTACACTGAAATTTCTTTGCCACACATTTCCTTGGGAAATTTGCCCTTGCGGAATATCATCTCCATAAATGTCTGTATAGGATTTCAGCAATACATGTTCCTGCGGAAAATTCGGAATCGGATTGGGCAGCTGACTGTAATTGTATTCAGAATCACAATTATAACTTCCTCCGGCGTAATAATTCACCTGATTATAATTCAATCCGTCTTCTATCAAATTGACCACTAATTTAGCATTCGGCAAATCATCGGTCGCAAATCCGACTTTTACATTGATTTCTAAATTATTGCCATTGCGTGTAGAATTGATTCCCAACCCAAGTGCGGCGGTCTGATTCAAATAAGGCAACAATTGCGGCAGATAAACATCGGCATCAGATGGACAAGGATAAGAGCCCTGCATTTGATCCAAATCATAAATTCTGTTGATTTTCCCTTTCGGTTGCCCCATGGCATTGTAATTATCAGGCATTGTCATATCCAATGCGAATTCATAAACCCAGGGATCAGTGGGTGCACCCGGGCAATGAATAGCGACAGGAACGATTCTGTCACTGTATTCGGAAGCAGTGAGATAATGTAAAATCGTCACCATCCTTGGACAATAACCACACCAAGTTCCGGTGTAATCTTCAATCAAAACCTTCTGAGTATAGGCTGAAGGCACAACGGGAATAGAAGCGAAAGTCTTGCTCTCAGAGGTTTGTCCGTTGTAAGTAGCGTAAACCGTGTTGTCATCCCGTACTTCCTGTGGCGTATAAACGCTTCCGTCAATCTGCTCTCCATTGACAAAAAACTGTGCCTGACCGCTAACGTTTCCTGCAATACTGGAATTCAACTGAAATGAAATCGGGCTACCCACCGGAATGCTGTCCGTGCTAAGTGTCAGTTCCAAAGATTCTGCATCAACATCCTCTTCCGTTCCGCAACTGACAATAAAACTGCCGATAAACAGCAATAAAATTAAAATGTGTGTGTGTTTAGTAATTTTTTTCATTGAAAAAGAATTTTTGCGCTAAATTAGCCCAATTAATACACAAATAAAATAATTATGTTTAAAAATCTTATGACGCTTTTGGCGTTGGCACTGACTGTAACTTATACTGCTGCGCAGGATGCTCAATTTCTGGATGTGATTGTAACTGACTTAGATGGCAATAAGGTTGACCTGAAAGCCTTGTCAAATGAAGAAGGGCCAGTTGCGATTTCTTTTTGGGCTACTTGGTGTGGACCTTGTATGTTAGAATTGAATGCGATTAACGATTTGATTGATGATTGGAGAGAAGAAACCGGTGTTAAATTTTATGCCATTTCCATCGATGATTCCAAAACCGTAAACCGCGTAAGACCGATGGTCAACGGAAAAGGCTGGGATTTCGACATCTTGTTGGATACCAACAATGAACTGAAACGACAATTGAATTTCTCCACTCCACCTTATTCTATTGTGGTTAAAAACGGGAAAATCGTTTATAAACATCTTGGCTATCAGCCCGGTGCCGAATTCAAATTCTACGAAGCCATCAAGGAATACGCCAATTGATAATCTGCTCGAACAAGAATTATTTCTTAAAATTGAACAAAAACAAAATGAAAAAAATATATGGATTGTTAGTGGTGGCATTTTGCGCATCACCTTTATTATATAGTCAAGTGGAATTGGGTGGAGGAACTTTCTCCGGTGGAATTGAGTCCACATCCCAATGGTATCAGGATGACAAAGATTTGGGGTTTGAAAAACCCGATAATCCTTTCCGTTCCAATAATTATTTGAGATTGGATTACAGCCATGGTAAATTCACCGCCGGGATTCAGTATGAAGCTTATCTGCCCAGCGCACTCTTGGGTTATTCAGATCGGTTCAATGACAATAAAATTGCGACTTATTATGTCAATTATAAAGATGACAAGTTTGACATCACGGCCGGAAATTTCTACGAACAATTCGGCAGCGGATTGGTTTTGAGAAGTTGGGAAGATCGTCAGATTGGGATAAACAATTCCATTCGCGGAATTCGGGTGGCATATTCTCCCAATGATTTCACCACTATCAAAGGGTTAATTGGAAATCAGCGGCTCGGATTTGAAACCACGAACGGAACCCTTGGAGGTTTGGACGTTGAGACTGACATCACTAAAATTATCAATAAGGAAAATTCGGCAAGCAATTTAACCGCAGGATTCAGTTACGTAGGACAAGCTGAAAAATATACAGGTGCAATTCCCGATTTCCCACAGACCGCTTCCAATTTTTCTACAAGATTGGGTTATTCCGGAACTTCCGGCATTTATGCCAGCGCAGAATATGTTCACAAAGGAAAGCAAGCGGTTTACAACAGCGGAATTCCATCCGAAAAATTTTATGACGGACAGGGCTTGCTAATCAATCTGGGCTATTCAACCAAAGGATTTGGAATCAATACGACTTTCCGTCGTTTGGAAAACATGGGAATGTATTCTCAAAGGGATTTGAGTGAACCTGCTTTCAATGTTTACAACGAAGCCATTGTCAACTATTTACCGGCTCTGACGCGTCAGCATGATTACCTTTTGACCAACATTTACGTATATCAGGCTCAGCCCAATATAAACTTTGAAAAAAAGGAAGCCGGGGAAATCGGCGGACAGATTGACATCTTTTACAATTTTGCAAAAGGCACCTTGCTGGGTGGCGAATACGGAACAAAATTAGCTGTCAACGGTTCTTATTGGAACGGTTTGAATCCGACTTTCAATGCTGCCGGAGATGAATATACTACCAGCTTTTTTGATTTTGGAAAAAAATTCTTTCACGATGTGAATTTCGAAATCACTAAAAAATGGTCTTCTAAGTTTTCTTCCATATTCACTTATATGCACCAATATTATGACAAAGGAATTGTGGAAGGCGGAAATTACAGCCATATCATTGCCAATGTCGTAGTTGGGGACTTTTTGTACAAATTCAATCCGAACAATTCCGTTCGCTTTGAATTGCAGCATCTTCAAACCAAAAGAGACAAAAAAAACTGGATGGCTGCTTTGGTGGAATACAATTTTAACCAAAACTGGAATTTCTATGTGGCCGACAATTACAATTACGGAAATGATGACGAAGACCAACGCTTCCATTATTTCATGTTAGGCGGAAGCTATGCAAAAGAATCTACGCGGGTGGCTCTGAACTACGGCCGTCAGCGCGGAGGACTGATATGTGTAGGCGGCGTATGCCGTTACGTACCTGAAAATACAGGTTTTACACTTTCTTTAGTTAAAACATTTTAGTAGTTTTGTATTATTAATTAAATTAAATTCAAACTTTAACACACAAAAATTTTGTAATTATGAAGGGATTATTTACCAAAATTTTGCTGACGGGCATGCTTCCGTTAGCCGTTTACGGGCAGACCATCGTAAACACAGAGCCGGAGAACAGAAAGGCGATTTTAGAGGAATTCACAGGTATTCACTGTGTGTACTGTCCGGATGGGCACGCCATTGCTACGATGATTGAGAACAACAACCCCGGATTGGCTTATGCATTGAATATCCATCAGGGAGGTTATGCAACGCCAAGCGGAAATGAACCGGATTTCAGAACGCAATGGGGAAATGCCATTGCCAATCAAACCGGATTATTGGGCTATCCTGCCGGAACAGTTAACCGTCAGAATTTCCCGGGACATGAAATGGGAAATGCCGGCACAACTGCTATGGACAGAGGACAGTGGGCTTGGGCAGCCAATCAGGTTTTGGCATCGCCTTCCTATTTGAACATGGCTGTTGAAGCTTCCATTGATTTGGAAACAAGATTATTGACCGTACATGTGGAAGGATATTATACCGGCAACAGCCCGGTTTCATCCAACTTCTTGAATGTTGCTTTGATGCAAAACAACACTTTAGGACCACAGACCGGCGGAGGAATGGGCAACAATTACAACCACATGAGAAGATTGGTTGACTTACTGACAGGACAATGGGGAGAAGAAATCACCACCGTATCACAGGGAGATTTTGTGGATAAAACTTATACTTACACCATTCCAGAAGATTACAAAGGGGTTCCTGCCATTTTGAGCGATATGCAGGTTATGGCTTTCATGACTGAAACGCATCAGTACATTATCAGTGGCGACAGCAGTTTCCCGTCTTTGTTGGGACTTGAATTTGCAAATGATGCAAAAATTCTTTCCATTGCTGATATAGACAAAAGCTGTATCAACTCAGTAGAACCCACTTTTACCATCATAAATAATGGTGAAAACCCACTTACTTCTTTGGATATTGAATATTCAGTAAACGGCGGAGAAGTTCATACCTACACTTGGAGCGGAAACCTTTCTTCATTGCATATTGCGACAATTACACTTCCTGAAATCAATTATGATCAATTGGACGTGAATGAATTGGATATTACCATTGCCACTCCGGATCAAAACCCTGACAACAACACCATGGTTAAGGAATTCGAAAGAGCGGTCGATGCAACTTCTGTAAACCTTATGTTGACCATCCAAACAGATCACAAAGGTTCACAAACCCGATGGGTTTTGAGAGATTCCAATCAGCAAAATGTACAGCAAGGAAACGGCTACGGAAACAACGAGACCTATGAAATTCCGATTACATTGCCCGGCGCAGATTGTTATACATTCAGAATTATTGATACAGGCAGCGATGGCGGTGCAACTTTCTTGCTCAAAGATGAGAACGGAACCGTTATTTTGGATTCTGACGGAAATTACGGACAAGGATTTATAATCGAATTCTCACAAGGCCTGTTGGGCATTGCTGAAGTTCAGGCTGCTGAAATCAGTATTTATCCGAATCCTTCAACCGGAATCGTTAACATCAACTCAAAAACCAACATTGATGCGATTCACGTTTATGACATCACAGGGAAATCTGTATCCACTGTAAACAATATTTTGTCCAATCAATCCGTATTGAACCTGAGCCATTTAGCCAAAGGGGTTTATATTGTGAAAATTGTAAGCGGCAAAACAGTTACAACCCAAAAAATAATGATAAAATGAAAATGAGAAAACAAATTATAAGCGCATTTTTAATTTTGTTTACGGTTTCAGCCGCATTTGCTCAAAGAGCTTATACCGTAACCGATTTAAATGACAATGAATATCCGGAAGACGGAACCTACGTGTTCGATGTTCACGGAACATTCTCGGATCCATTGGAGGAAGCAAAATTGCACATTGTTCTGCACAACAACAGTGATGAAAACATCCGCTTGTTCGGACAAGTTATTTCCTATACCAATACCGACGGGCAAAGTGCCCAATTCTGCATCATCGATGCTTGTTACTTTCCGCTGTTTGAAGGACAGATTTACCCTGTAAACGGAGGAATTATTACGCCGGGTGGAATTCAGGGATTGGCTGATTATTTCATCAATCTTGATGGGGAAAACCCACTGATTGAATACAAGTTCAGATTTTTTCAAGGTGATGTTGACACCGGCGAAGAAATTCCGGGAACTACCTTCAACATGACTTATGTTTATGATGAAGACGGTGCCATGGGCGTTTCTGATGTCAAATCCATAGCGATTGCTGAGGTTTATCCAACTGTGGCTAAAGGAAGCACAACAGTGAATCTGAAAGAAAATGCAAGCGTTCAAATCCTGAATATGGAAGGGAAAACAGTGAAAACACTGAATATGAACAGCGGCGTTTCGACATTGCATCTGAACGGACTATCATCGGGAGTTTACTTAGTAACTTTCCGTGGCGTATCCGGAACTGTAACAACTGTAAGACTTTTGGTTAAATAAAGTTTTGCAAATCAATAATAAAAGCCGTTCTGTACAGAGCGGCTTTTTTTTGAGTTTTAAATTTCATTTAACTGATTCTAAATCTATTGTCAAATTCCGGGAACTAATATTTCCTGCCTAATATTTATTTCTATTTTCTATTATAATTCTAAATCAACACAGAAATCCTTAAATTTCGACAGAATATGAAAATTTTGTTTTCCATCCTGCTGATTTTTATAGGAACAGTTTTACTGTTTCCCCAATCGCATATTACCTCAGACAGTTTGAAAAAAAGCATCAAACAAAGTTTCGAACTCATAAAGACTAATCCTGAACAAGCATTTGAAGAAGCTAAAAAGATTGAAAATCAATCCATAAAAATAAAAAACCGTGAAACTGAAATCCAGGCTATCATCATACAATGCATCTACTTCCGAGGAATCAACGATTTTGAAAAGATGATGTCCAAAGCAAAAACTTTGGAAAAAAAATCCGAACTATTTAAATCAAATATCTATCAATTAATTGCCAAGAGATATCTTTTTGAAGCATACATATTTAGCGGTTTACCTGAAAAAGGCTTTAAGGAGTTGGAAATAGGTAATGAATTGATGAAAAAATTAAATAAAAATGATTCGCTACACATCGTTGGAAAAGGTGATTTTTTAATTGCATTTTCAAATTATTATTCCTTGAAAAATGATGCAGAAAATCAACTAAATTACCTTCGACTTGCAGGTCAAGAATTCAAGAATATGCCCAATGCTAAATACAAAAATGAGCTTCTTCATATTCATTACTCCAACTTGGCTGCAGCTTTCAATGAATATAATCAGTTAGATTCCGCAAAATACTATACCCAACTTTCCCAAACTTATTATAAAAATTCAAGCCAAAATGGAACCAATATCAATAACCTATGGGTGTTAGGCAACGTTGCGATGAAAGAAAAAAATTATGAACAGGCTATCCGATACTTCAAAAAGGCAGAACAACTCGATGGATATAAAAATCATTTGAATATAGAAAACCTGTACGATAACCTCATAGAAGCCTACAAAAAATCATCTAAAAATGATTCCGTCAGAATTTTTGAAGCAAAAAAGGACTCTTTGAAATTGACTATCACCGAAAGTCAAAATAAATCACTTCATAAACTCTTAACGGAAAAAGAGCAAAACAAAAATGCTACACTCTTATATGTTTTCTCAATTATAATTTTTGTTTTGTTAATTTTCATTTATTGGATAGTTTGGAAAAACAAACTGCTTGCTCGTCAGGAAAAAGCCAGTCTGGAATACTTAAAAACAGTTTCTTCAAATCAAACAAGACAGAATTATACACAATTGCTGAAAATGCTTGAAGATGGAGAGCCAGCTTTTATGAATTATTTTGATGAAACGTTTCCTGATTTTTCAAAAAGACTTTTAGAAATCAATCCCCTGATCATCCAATCTGAAATTGAGTTTTGTACACTGTTAAAACTCAAAATTCCAACGAAAGATATCGCCCGATATAAATTTATAACTCCTAAAACCGTTCAAAATAAAAAATATCTCATCCGTAAAAAACTCAATATTCCAAAAGATGTGGACATATACCAATGGTTCAACAATTTATAACAATCTTATTTACAAACTTTTGAAGAATATTTTTTATCATCGGGAAGATTTTGAGAAGCTGGTTTTTTGTTTTAAAACGTCGAATCCTGTAACCTTGTAAGTAGAATTATAGACTTTTTTTCACTTTTAAAAATCAAACACATGACACGTAATTTTACTTTATTCGTATTTCTACTCACCTCTGGCATTGCATTCTCTCAACCCTGGGAACCTGTCAACGGCCCTTCTGGCGGAAGTGTTCAATCCATGGTACTCAATACTAATGGTGATGTTTTTATTGGCACTCAGGGCGGTGGGGTTTTCAGGTCACTGGATGATGGCAACCAATGGGAAAATATTAACGACGGCATTACCAACAACGTAGTTTGGGCACTTACGGTGGGAACAAACGGAGATGTTTTTGCGGGAACTTTAGGCGGAGGGATCTTTCGTTCAACAAACAATGGAAACAATTGGAACGCAATCAATTCAGGATTAAGCGACTTAAATGTAACGACCCTCCTCGCAACGGTCAACGGTTATATATTTGCCGGTACCGCGAGTGGAGGAGTTTTCCGTTCGACGGATAATGGAAATAACTGGACGCAACAAACCTCAGGTATCACAAGCAATTATATTACGGCATTGACGGAAAATGAATCAGGGGAGATTTTTGCAGGGACTTTCGGGAGTGGCACTTTTCGATCTCAGGATTACGGTAACAGCTGGACTTCCGTAGGAGGACCCGAGTCTTGCCAAATTCCTTTGTGTTATAAAATCATGGACAATGGTGATATTTTTGTAGGTTCCGATTTTGATGACGGAATTTACTTATCCTCAGACAACGGCGATACTTGGTCGCACCTGCCTCCTCTCGGTGGTTCGACCAACTATAGCGTTTATGAGATTCTCGAATTGGGCAACGGAGATCTTCTGGCGGCGACCTACGGTGCAGGGGTATTCCGTTCTTCCGATTATGGAAATACTTGGAGCAACGACATCAACGGTCTTTCTGACAATAAGGTAACCACACTTGCCATAAATTCGAACAATAAGATTTTTGCTGGAACATTTTTGGGAAATGCAGTATTTTCAAGTGATGACAACGCAAACAATTGGACATTGGCCAATACAGGAATTAATGCGGTTGATACACGTGTGCTGATGGTCGATGGCTTAAGCGGGGATCTGTTTGCGGGTACTTATGGGGCAGGGATTTTCCGCAGTCAGAATCAAGGTAACAACTGGCTCCAATTGAACACAGGTCTTTCGGCGAAATTCATTCATTCCATGGTCAAATCCTCCAATGGTAATCTTTTCTGTGGAGCTGATTTTATTGATGGTGCGGGAGGTGTCTTTCGTTCGACCGATAACGGAAACTCATGGCAGGAAGTGAATCAGGGGATGATTGCCTCAGATGTAACAGGCCTTGTTTCCAACCTTCAGGGAGATATTTTTGCCGCCACTTCTTTTGATGGTGTTTATAGAACTTCAAACAATGGCGATAATTGGACTCCAATTAACAATGGTCTCAGTTGTACCAACCTAACTTCCTTGACTATCAATTCAAATGGTGACCTTTTTGTAGGCAGCAATGGCTGTGGTGAAGGAATCTTTCGATCTACAGATAATGGTACTTCCTGGAACTTAGTTAATAGTGGGCTTACGATGACCGACATAAACAGTATTGTTGTAGATTCCGGTGACAGATTATATGCTGCCGCGTATGTTTTTACGGGGATGGGCTTTGAGGGAACTATCTTCACTTCAGCCGACAACGGGGATAGTTGGGTCGAAATAGCAACAGGGTTACCCGATGTCTATCCTCAAACACTTATCACTAATTCCCATAACGATGTGATTTTGGGTACTTCCACAGGCGTATTTGTTCTACAAAGTGGCGGTTCCTCGTGGACTGAAATGAGTACCGGGCTTACCAATACAGACATTCGTGCTTTTGCCTTGGCAAACAACGGATTCTTATTTGCGGGGTCGAACGGTGGGGGCATTTTTAAAAACTCTTCCTTTTTAGGGTTGGATTCTCATGTCCTTCAAACCGATATAGTGCTGGCTCAAAATGTTCCTAATCCCTGTAAAACAACTACTAAAATACCTTTTACATTGGACAATCCGGCAAATGTTGTGTTGAAAGTGTATGATGCCGTGGGACGTGAATTGTTTATGGTTGGCCCTAATATGATGGAGAAAGGCAATCATTCCTTTACTTTGAATGTTTCAAATTGGAGTTCCGGTCTTTATTTCTATACCCTCTATGTCAATGGTAAACATGCCACAAAAAAGATGCTTGTCAGGAATTGATTAATCTATTTAAAAAGAAATAAATTAAAATGTTACATAAGCCTTATCAAGCGAATTTTCATACTGAAATTAATCTTGATAAGGCTTGATTTTACAGGCTATGATGAATTTTTAACTTCATCATATCGCTTACGGTTAAATCTATGTCTATCACATCTAAAAAATGTTCGTTTTTAACCACTCCATAATTGGTTATCAAGGTGTTGAATACCGATTTTTTGGTTTTTGTACTTTCTATAAACTCCTGTTTTCTGTTTCTGAGTTTTGAAGCATATTCTTTACTTATCATAAATTCGGAATTGTAAAATTTACATTCACATAAATTGATGCTGCCATCTTTTCTGTCAATTATCAAATCAATTTGGTAACCGCTGTTAGCATCATCTACCGTGCTGTTAAATGAAGAATGTTCCGTGTAAATACCCGAAATGCCCAAAGCATTTTTTATTTCTGCAATGTGTCGTTGACACAAATTCTCGAAAGCATAACCCGTCCATATTTTATATTGCTGGGATTGATGTAGGGTTGCCCAAATATCCTTTCCTTTTTTCTTGTTTTTAACGATAAACTTGTGGTAAAAAACGGAATATTCATCCAACAATCTGTACAAAGCACCTCTTTTGGTTCGACCGTAAGGCACTACTTCTTCTACAAAACCGGAAATGAGTAAATCATCCATAGCCCTGGTATAGGGGCCACCTTCTTTCACTTTTGATTTGCTGATGATTTGCTTTCTAGTCAAACCATTTTTCGCAGTGGCCAAAGCTGCTACAATGGCTTCATGATTTTCCGAATGCTCAAACAATGCTTTGTATAAATTATCATACTCATTCCTTAAAATCCCATTTTCGTCGAAACAAATTCTTGCAATTGCCCGGTTTACCGATTCGCCTTTTTTTATCTGCTCCAAATAATAAGGCACTCCCCCCATAACCATATACAGTTCTGCAATCGCCTGATCCGTCAGTCTGATGTTTTTACTTTCCAAAAAATCTTTTGTCTCTTTCAGCGTAAAGGGTTTCAGCTTTATGGTCAGGTCTAATCTGTTGTGAAATCCGCCTTTGTCATTCACGATTTTTCTCGCAATCCAAGAAGTTGCCGAACCGCAGACCACCAATATAAAATGTTTTTCTTTTGATAAATAATCATTCCATAAGTGAGCCAATAATTGCACGAATCCCGAACGTTTCGTTGCCACCCACGGCAATTCATCTATAAATATGACTTGCTTTTTGTTTTTGGGCAACAACTTTAAGTAGGTTTTTAGCTGTGCAAACACCTCCTGCCAATTGTTGGGCGGTGTGATGATGGGCAAACCCGAATATTCCGCTACTTTTTGGGTGAAATTGTTTATTTGCGTTTGGATATCCGCATCCTGAATACCTGTTACCCTTAAACAGAAATATTTGCCGTACACCTGGTCTATCAGGTATGTTTTCCCTACTCTTCTTCTGCCTGTCACAGCAAGAAAAGCTGATTTTTTTCTTGTAAGAAATTCATTCATCAGGTCTTCTTGAGTTTTTCTACCTGCCATATATTTGTATTTATCTACACAAAATTACAATATAAATACAAAAATAAAAAATCATAATTGTACTTATCTATATAAAATCATTAGACAAATACAGATATAAAGATTTATAATTGTACTTATCTATCAAAAATAGAATGATAAATACAATTATAAAACACTTTTTCAATCCGCATTTTCTAAAGAATGTAAATTTTCCTTAAATTTCGGCGGAATATGAAGAGATTATTGTCCATATCAATTATTCTTGTAGGTTTTGCTCTTTTTGCTCAACAATCTGAAGCGCAAAGAGAATTGCTGGAAAGGGCGGAAGAGATACACAGAGACAGAATCACTGATCCTGAAAAATTGTTTAAGGAGAACTCGGAAATTATAAATGAAGCAAAACGTATCAATGCGAAAGAAGCAGAACTAAGAGCACTGTTAAATCAATGTCAATACTATAAAGAAAAGCCTGATTACAAAAACTTATATGAAGTTGCAAACACTCTTTATAATAAAGCGAATCTATACCACCTCCCTGTCTATCAAACTATTGCGAAAATATATTTATCAGATGTATATTTGTACAACCACATCCCTGAAAAAGCACTTCAACAACTAAATGATGGCTATGAAATAATCAATACGGTCGCTGAAACTGATTCATTAGCAATTTTAGCAAAATCAAATCTTTTTATCGCATTCTCTGATTATTGTGGTCTCAACGGAGAATGCGATAAGGTAATAGATTATATAAAAAAATCAATTACCGAAAACAGTAAAATACGTAATGAATCAGCAAGAAAAAAATTGGATTATTTAAACTATACCAATCTAGCATCAGGATACATGAATATTAATCTTGACTCCGCAAAGTATTATGCAGAACTTTCTTTAGCTATGGATGATACTTTTAAAAGAGATGACATTGAGTTTTTCAACCTTCACAGATTAGGAGAAATTGAAATGATTCATCAAAATTATAAAAATTCTCTCTCCTATTTTAAAGAAGCAGAAACGTATGACGGATACATACATCATATCAATCAGGAAAATTTATATACTAATATGATTGAGGCTTATTCCATACTAAATGACACATTAAACTTAAAATTGTATAAAGCCAAACGGGATTCTCTGTTGTTGAATATTTCCAAAAAACAAAATGAATATCTTCATCATCTTTTAACTAATCAAACAAAGACTGATGAATACAATACTTTCACATATATACTTGCTGCTTTATTATTTATTTTAATAATATTCATCATATTCATAATTAGGAAAAATAGAAATTTAATTCATCAGGAGAGAATCAGCCAAAAATATTTAGAAAAAGTCTCTAAAGCTCCTAACGGAGATGACTACTCCAAACTATTGAGTTTATTGAAAACAAATGATCCCGCATTTATGTTTCATTTTAATGAAACTTTTCTGGACTTTTCTTCTGAACTTTTAAGAATTAATCCAAAAATTTCAATCAATGAAATCGAATTCTGTGCGTTAATGAAACTGAAAGTACCTACAAAAGACATTGCCCGGTATAAATTTCTTGCACCAAAAACAGTATTAAATAAAAAATACATCATCAAAAACAAACTAAACATTCCCAAGAATCAGGATATTTACGAATGGTTTGATAACATTTAACACACGTTCTATTAGGTTTTTGTATATCACTTTCTCATAACAGGGAATTATTAGGCAGCTTATAAACCTGAGTTCGATTAATATTTTTGAATAAAAAGATAGGATAAAACAAGAAATAGCTGTATATTTAATGTTTTGAATACCAAATATTTAACAGCTATTTCTATGATTAATTTTGATAAAGTTACGGATATTTTTTGTGTTGTGGATGAATTTTGCAACAATTTTCATCAAACCACTCAAGGTTTTCTTATTGGAAAAAAATCCAAACGTCCGCCAACAATGGCTACTTCTGAAGTTATAACCATTTATCTCTTGTTTCATTTAAGTGGATTCCGTTGTTTTAAACACTTCTATATTTTCTATGTTCAAAAACATATGAAAAATGAATTTCCCAAAACAGTCTCTTACAATCGCTTTGTGGAGTTGATGCAGTCTGCCATTATGCCGATGACTATTTTTGCTAAAACCTGTTGTTTAGGGGGTTGCACTGGAATATCATTTGTCGATTCTACGCCAATCAGGGTTTGTAAAAACAAACGGATTAAACGCAATAAGGTCTTCAAAGGTTTTGCCACCACCGGAAAATCAACCATGGGATGGTTTCATGGCTTCAAACTACATATCATCATTAATGATAAAGGTGAAATCATCAGTTTTGCCATTACCCAAGCCAATGTAGATGATCGTGAACCCCTTAAAAACGAAGGTTTTCTCAAAGCGGTTTTTGGCAAACTCTTTGGCGACAAAGGTTACATCGGCGAAGAACTCCAAAAAATCCTGTTTGTTGATGGTATCCACTTAATCACAAACATCCGTAACAACATGAAAAACAGCTTGATGACCATGTCCGATAAAATTTTACTTCGTAAACGCTCAATTATTGAAACCGTGAATGATGAACTCAAAAACATCTGTCAAGTAGAACATTCCAGACACAGAAGTGTCGTGAATTTCATAACGAATCTGATTGCAGGTATTATTGCCTATCACTTCTTACCCAAAAAACCTTCCCTAAAATTTGAAACATTGAAATCTAATCAGTTAGCTGTGTTTTAATAATCGAACTCAGGTTATAAATATGTATCGGGCAACTTTCGGGCAATCTGTTTTCTACTAATTCATGCTGCTTAATATATTTTAGCGGAAATTCTAAAAAATTAAACATAATGAAAAAATTTATTTTATCAAAAAACTTGATTGCATTTACAGTTATTTTTTGTGTAACAAGTCTATCGGCTCAACAAGTAATTGTAGAACAAAGTTCAGGAATTTCTGACAAAGTATTTTACAAACCTATTATTAATCAAAATGACTATACCCAAATTTTAGATGAAAACAACAGAAAAATCTATGTCCAAAACCAAATTCAAGAACAAAATGCAACGCAAGGGAATGAAGGTACGGAAGAGGTAACACTATCAATCAATCTAATTTTTGATGAAAACGAGTTCGAAGTTCCTTCGGTAGTTTTGATTTATGATGAAATTGGTTATCCATATTATGCATATTGGGAAGGAACTAACCCTCTTACAATAGATGTACCCCCAGGAACTTATGATTTATTTGCTGATTTTGTTACCCCCCAATTCCATAGCAATATAGTAATTAAAGAGCTAATAGATGTTTCAGCTTCAACCTCTGTAAACATAGATGTAGCTGAAGCAGTAAACCATGTATCGTTAATTATCAACGACATAAATGGCAACCCGTTGGAACCAGGCGTTTATAATCCAGACATAGAAACAAATTCTCAAATTGTCTTTGATAGAATTATAAACTTCAACCCCAATCCGGAAAGTAATTATACCAATGGATATTGGTGGGGTGAACCATTTGAAAATGAACCGATTTGGAATTTTAATATCAGTGATGTAAGCAATCGTTATTCCATTATTCAAAGTTTTTTCAATTTACTAAATGCAGATGATGTATATTATTTTTCAAAACTTACCACATTAGAAGGTATATCTGAATCGATAAATCTGGAGATAAATCAGGATGATTGGGTTTTCCATCGGGAAAAATTTGCTTCTTCTCCTTTTAGTGATTCATCCGAAATTTACACAGGATTTTATGCTCAAAATATATTTAATGATTTTCTCATAGGAGCCACAGGATTTGGAATCGGAATTCCGTTTGATTTAGAAGAAGGATTTAAAATGTATCTCAATAATGCAATTGATGGGGACGCCGCAGATTTTCTGATATTGCCGGCTATAGCTCATATGGACACGGTTGATCCTGACTGGGGGGTAGAGTTCTTTTTTACCGGAACTGTTCCTGTTGTAAAAAATAATAATGATGTAATATATAGCGGAAATTCTACTGAGTCTGGCTCCTATACCTTAGGGAACTCGTACTATTCCATAAACAGCAAAAGAAAATTACTTCCATTCCATCCTAAATTCTCTTTCTCTGCATCAGAAAATCCGGATATTGTTATTGGGGATAATGTCCCCTTATGTGTAACAAGCACAGGAGCTATACAAGCAAATTATATAGGAAGATTTGGGGAGAAGAGAGATATCGATTTTTTCGCAACAGACTTTGAGATAAAACAAGATGGGGAGATAATTTATTCAGGAATTTATTTACCTGACTTCGTAAACACCTTTTTCGAGCCTGAATCAGGGGATATAGAGGTCATATATACCAATAATAATATAATTATTGATGGACTCGAAGGTAAAAACATCACTCAATTGTTATATACAAGAGATCAGGAAGATTTTATGCCGCCAACAGTACAACACCTACAGTTCCGAAATGCGGATGGTAAGGTAACCGACCGATTTGCGCCTGGTGAAGAAGGAACGCTCAGACTGGCAGCTGGTGATTTTGTATTTACTTTCAATATGGAGGATTTTACTTTCTCTTATAATTATAATGAAGGGAATGAAGTTGAATTACTTTACAGCCCATATAACCAGAATGAATGGACAGAATTGGAATTAACGGAATATCCTGAACATTTTTTTATGCCTGCTTTCGGGGATTATTATGAAGCCTCACTCTCATCTGTTGAGGCTACAGGAGACAACGCTTGGTATGATGTGAAAATTATCTCTACCGATGCTGCCGGAAATCAACAAATTCAAACTATTTCCCCAGCTTTCCAGTTAAACAGCATACTGGGTACAAATGATTTGAATAACAATACAATGTTGAGTGTTTATCCTAATCCATTCAAGGACAACCTCTACATTAAAATCCCAGAATCAACACAAGGAGTATTTACATTAAGAGTTACAGATTTGAATGGTAAAACAATTTATTCTGAATCTGTGAAAGCAAAAGAAATCCTTAATTGGAACGGCTCTTCCCTACCCAAAGGAATTTACATTTTATCCATAGAAAACAACGGAAAAGTAATTGCAGAAAAAGTGATTAAGAAATAATTGTAAATCAATGTGTTAATCATAAAATCCCGCCGGACATTCTGGTGGGATTTTATGATTAACAACAACACTAATAAGGGCTTTCAACTTATAATTCTCTCAAAAAGTTTTCCAAAGAATTCTCTCCTGCCAAATTTAGTTTTTTTCTTAATCGGTAACGCGAGGTTTTGATGGTATTTGGCATAACTGACAACATTTGAGCAATTTGTTTGGCTTCTAATCCAATGCGAATATAAGCACACAACCGCAAATCATTTTCAGAAAGCATAGGGAAATACAGTTTTAACTTAGAAAAAAATTCAGGATGAACATTTTCAAAATGAAGCTTGAAGTATTCCCATTCATTCCCCGTTTTCAGGTGATCTTCTATTTTTTTCCGTAGCAGTTTTTCTTCTCTTGCAGGAATGTTTCCCTGAAATTCCAATTCTTTGAGCTGTTTTGAGAGATCTTCTAATACACGGTTTTTTTCGGTCAGCAATAAAGTATTGGAAGCCAGCTCCCGGTTTTTGAAATTTACTTGCGCCTCTAACTGCTCATTTTCGGCTTCTTTGAGCTTTTTCTGCATTTCAGTTTTTTTCTTCTTGAAATAAATAATAGAAATAATCGCAATTGAAAGACAGCAGACACCAAATAAAATCGCCAGTATGATTTTTCTTTTCAGTTCGGATTCCTTTTTTTCCTGTTCAATTTTGCGGATGGCTTCACGGGCTTCTATTTTGTTAATTTCGATTACTTTATCTGCCCCTAAAATAGAGTCACTATAAATATGATAAAGATTTGTGTAGTAATAGGCACTGTCCCATTGCTCCTTTTCTGTATAGATAGCAGCTTTATTGCCATAGATAAGCCTATAACCCTCAATATCATTCAATTGAGCTGAAATTTTAAGAAGTTTATTCAGGATTTTTAAAGACTGATTGTAATCTTCTTGTCTTGACAAAAAAGACACATAATTGACTCCGGCTTTTATGATTAGGTCTTTATTACCAAATTGTTTGGCTAATAAATAGTTCTTTTCAGCATATATTTCTTTGTCTTTTATGGTGGATGAGTGTGAGAATAGAGACAACATAACATTTATCAAAAATGCTGTATCAGCGGCAACGGAGGAATCATTTATTAATGAATTTAGATTGTTGTTTGCCATTTCTATTTCTCCAAACTTATACAATGTATTGCTAATGTTTAACAAGTTCTTCCTACTAAAAATCGTTTGATTGGCTTTTTCATAGTATAAATTTGCTTCTTTCAGTAAGGACAATGCCCTATGGTTTTCATTTATTTTTGCAAGTACAACACCCATCCTGGAAAGCGTATTAGCAATATACATATAGTCACTTATACTTCTGAAATATGTGAGCTGTTCCTGCCATATTTTGTATGCCTTTACAATGTTTCCTGTATCATCATAATAATCGCCCTGAAGGAATTTAGCTCTGGCATAATCATAACTATTTTGTTTCTCATCAATCAATGAAAGTTGCTTTTGCAAAAGAAAATCTATAGAATCGCTTTTAAGATATAGGCGGTTGCGAACATCAAAATAAAGAGCTCTGCTTAAAAGAATTGGATTTTTTATACTGTCAGCTATCTCATACAATCTTTTGACAATAGCCTGCTCTTTTTTCATGTTGAGATCCCCTAAGTAATTTTCTTCTATTTTAAAAAATAAAGAGTCAAATTCTGATTGGTTTGTTGGTTTCCAGAAACCATTTATTTGGGCACTTGAGGCAATTGATATAGAAAGAATCAAAAAAGAAATCAGGTTTTTCATCGTTCAAATTTACGCATTAATCCCTTATTTTAACTTTGTACTCCATTTGTACACTCTTGTTTTTTGATACACTCGATGGAGTTTTGTTTGTTTGACAGATAATTAAAAAATTACATATGATGAAAAAATTATTACAAGCTATTTTATGTATTGGGATTTGTACAGGGATTCATAATTCCTTGTCTGCACAAGAGGTTATTATAGAACAAATAAAAGTACTTCCTGATAGTCCTTTGAAATTCAAACACAATTTTCCTAAAGAAGAATACACAAAAATATCCGATGAAAACGGAAGGAAAATGTATGTAACCAATGATTCACTCTTTCAAAACAGTCTGTCTTTTGAAGAGAATACCCAATATGGAAATGATAATGTAAACGATGTTTCATTAAGCGTAAATCTTGCTTTTGACACTGAGGAATATGAACCGGGTATAATAAGAATTTATAATGAAGAAGGGTATGATGATATTTTTTTGTGGAATGGTGAGAATCCATTCACTATTGATGTACCGGCCGGGGTTTATGATTTGTTTATGTCTTTTGCCAAATGGAATCCTAACCCTACCGATTACATTATTATAAAAGAAATGATAGATGTAGAAGAAGAGAATACAATAAACATAAATATAGCCGAGGCAGCTAATCATATCACAACCAAGCTGCTTAATGAAAATGGAGAAATGCCCTTGCCCGGGATTTTAAATCCTGACACCGGAACTATAACCGGAGGAAATGCAGAGGTGATTGCAGACCGCCTTTTTCATTTTAATCCTACAAATAAGAGAATATCCAGTTTTGGTTTTTTATGGGGCTACAGGTTATCTGAGGAAGACGATCTTGTATGGAACTTCTATATTAATGATGTAAGTGAACGATATACAATTGCACAAAGTATTTTTGCAGTAGGATATGAGGGAGATAATTACTTCTCTAAATATCCGTTGATTACCGGAATCTCTGCATCTATAGATTTAGAAAATAATCCGGAAGACTATGTATTTCATCAGGAAAAATTTCAACCAAGTGTATTAGGAGAATCCTCAGAAGCTATTTACACAGGGCTATCCACCTATAATGCTTGGGAGGGAGCTTCTCGCGGTGGATGGGGAATCCATAGAGAAATTGAAATAAATCCTGAGGAAGGGTTTAGAGCCTATTTGAATAATCCATTTAATGATGAGCCTTGGGATTTGTTAGTCTTCCCGGCTATTATAGATCACATAGGAACCATAGATCCTAATATGGGAGACGAAGGTTTTCTTATAGAAGGCAATTGTATCATTTCCGGAGATAATAACGAAGTTTTATATGGATCAGGGGCAGATATTGCAGGGAGTTGGTATTTCCTGGGAAATGTATATTACGATAACATAGGAACTGGTGAAAGCCAATTTCTACCGTTTCATAATCAATTTACTTTTTCTTCTTCTGAAAATCCGGAAATCATCCAAGGTAATAATGTCCCCATTTCGGTAGTAGGCACAATGATGCTACCTGCGTATGAAATTAATTATTTACTAAGTAATTATAAAGGGCGTTACGGAGAGATGAGGGAAAGTGATTTCTTTAATACAACGGTAGAAGCCAAACAAAACGGAAACACTATTTATTCAGGCAATTATACTGATTTTTATGCCCAATACCTTCCATTGTCACCAGACGGAATTTGGGATATTACTTTTACAAATACCAATGTTGAGGTCGACGGAATTCCCGGTAAAAACATAACTCATATTATATATGAAGGAGAAGCTGCCCCTACATTGCAACATTTACAGTTTCGTAATACTAATGATCAGGTAACCGATCGTTTTGAATCAGCAGAAAATGGAACTGTTCGGTTAGCTGCAGGTGATTTCGAATTTGATGCAGAGGCTTCTATTTTTGCCTACAATGAAGGAAACTCTGTAGAGTTTTTCTACAGCAGATATAATGAAAGTGAATGGACGGAATTAGAGCTTACAGAATATCCCGAACATTTCTTTATGCCTGGATTCGGCGACTATTATGAAGCATCTTTGGCAAGCGTTGTTGTTCCCGAAGACAATTCCTGGTTTGATGTGAAAGTTATCTGTACCGATGCCGCTGGAAACAAACAGGAGCAGGTTATTTCACCCGCATTTAAAATTGAGCAGGCAACCATGGGAATTGAAGAAATCGACAAATCAGGTTTTACAGTTTATCCAAATCCGTTTACCAACGAAATAAACATAAAACTTCCTGAAAACTTGAAAGGGAATTACACATTTAAAGTTTCCGATATAACCGGAAAATTGATTTTCATCCAAAAAAATAGGACCGAAAGTCAATTTGTTTGGAATGGCACTTCCCTACCCAAAGGAATTTACATTTTATCCATAGAAAACAACGGAAAAGTAATTGCTCAAAAAGTGATTAAGAAATAACTATAAATCAATGTGTTAATCATAAAATCCCGCCGGACATTCCGGTGGGATTTTTTCATTTTCATTTCAGCAATTCTCCAAAACAATTTTAATATTGCCGTAAGTATTATCCAAAATTTCATGCAAATCTGATTTGTCTATCCATTTGGCAATGTCGATTCCTTCTTCGTGCTGCGGAACCGGGATTTTATCTTCATGGATTTTCATGGCATACCAATAAGTTGCCTTCAGAATCATATCCTTTTGAAAATAAATATGATATGTTTTTGTAATCAACCGACCCAATTCCAGATTTCTCATGCCGCACTCCTCTTCTACTTCCCGAATCGCTGCGATTTCGGTCGTTTCTCCTTTTTCTACTTTTCCTTTGGGCAAATCCCACTTCATCAGCCGGTATATAAATAACAACTGATTCTGTGGATTGGTCACCACCCCTCCGGCAGCTTCCAAATAATGAAAATAAGCTTTGAAATGTTGCCATAATTTGTCTAAATTATGGTAATAAATATTGATTTCAGAAGCGGAAGTGATTTTCAAAATCGCCAAAGCTTCTTCAAATTGACTGTCCGTAATGTACTTGAGAGATTTGATTTTTGGTGAAGGTTTATCCGTCAACAGGATTAACTTCTCATTGTAAAAAACTTTGTACATTTGAGCGCAATAAGCAACAAATGTAACCATTTTACACGTATTATGACAGTAAATATCGATAAAACCCGTTTTTCAAAAAATCAGGAGCAAGCCTTTGAATTCCTTTCCAATATGGAGAATTACCGGCAGCTGATGCCCGAAGACATGAAATCATTTGAAGTACACGAATCCGGAAACGGATTTGCGGTACAAATCGGAAATCTGCCTAAAGTAGGTATGAAACTCAAAGAAAAAACAGAGCCTACACAACTGATTTTTGAATCCCCATCTGCGGCTTTTGAATATTATCTGACCATTGACATCGCGCCGGCTGATGATTCTTCTTCGGAAATTGATATTAATTTTGAAGGGAAGTTTAATCCGATGATAGAGATGATGGCCAAAAAACCGCTGACCCATTTTATTGAAACCATCGCAGCAAGACTATCCGCGCTGTAATTTTTAGATTTTATTTGTTTTTAGATTGTCTCACTACAAAGATTTGAATTCATTTCCCGATAATTTCCGTATTTTCGCAACAATTAATTCAATCAGTTTGGAAACAAATCGTCAGAAAAAAGTAGCTGCTATATTTAAGGAAGAATTATCAGAGATTTTCCGAAAAGAAGCCCATGATAATTTTCGTGGAACGCTGATTACCATTACCGGAGTTTGGGTGTCTTCCGACCTTTCGGTAGCCAAAGCCTATCTGAGTGTTTTCCCTTCTGAAAAAAAGGATGAAATCATCTTGTTGGTCAAGGAGAAAGCACCTCATTATCGTACACTATTGGCGAAATCTGCCGCCAAAAACATGCGGATCGTTCCCGAGGTTTTATTTTATCTCGATTCTTCACTCGATGATATGGAAAAAATTGAACGCGCACTCCGCGGCGAAGGCAACAATCCTGTGCTTTGATGAAAAACGTTTCTTTCTATATCGCAAAACGATACAATTCTTACACGCTGCTAATCAGCATAGTACTAATCACATCAGGAGCTTTGCTGATTGGAACAATGATTTACATAGGCAACGCTTCTCTGAAAATTTTCAGAGAATTGCTTTATGGAAAGGAAATGATTAGCAATGCACAAAATATTTTGATTTATACGATTTCCATCGCTTACTTCTGTATTCAGACCTTAGTCATTTACTATATCTTAAACCGCCTGCTGAAAACACTTAAAAACAAAAGAAAAATCGGGCTGGCTTTATTAATTTCACTGATTTCATTGCTGCTCGCAGGACTGATGCGTTTTCTGAACATTCATGATGCTGCCGTCATCCATTTGTTTTTTCTGCTTTTTATTTCCGTTGCCCTGCTTTCGTTGTTGATTGGGTTGTTGTCCTTTCTGCTTTCAAACCGAAAAATCACCGGTGTCAACATTATAACTTCCATCGCTGTATTTGCGATAACAATTGCTACTACTGCCCTGTTCATAATTCTATCTGTTTTTTCCGGTTTGGAAAAAATGAATATTGAATTGTTCAGCAGTGTCAATCCGGATTTGAAAATTTTGCCCACCAAAGGAAAACTGATTAACAACATTCAGGAAGTTACTGCCATTTTGGACAAAAGCCCCGACGTAGCAAGCTACTCAAAAGTGATTGAAGAAAAGGTTTCCATTGAATTTGAAGACAAACAGGACATTGCTTACATCAAGGGCGTGGAAGAAAATTACAAGGAAATCATCCGCATTGATACCACCGTTGTTTATGGAAGTTTCATCGATTTTGACATGCCGAATGAAATTTTAGTCTCGGACGGAGTTGCAAGAAGAATACAGATGTACATTGACCATCAGCATATTGCAAAACTCAGAATGCCGAAACCGGGAAAAGGATTGATTCGAAGTGAGGAAGATGCATTCAATACCGAAACCGCCAGTCCGGTTGGGGTTTTCGTCATCAGCGGTCAATATGACAAATATGTTTTTGCACCGATTGAATTGACCCGAAATCTTTTGGAATTGCCCGGAGAATCAGCTTACAGCATTGAAATTGAACTGCATCCGGGCATTGTAGCCAAAAACGCCAAAGCCAAAATCCAAACTGAATTGGGCAATGACCTGATTGTACAAACCCGGCAGGACATGGACGCCACTTTTCTGAAAGTGATGAACATGGAAAACTTTGTGATTTACATGATTTTCACCTTGGTTATCATCATCGCATCCTTTAATCTGGCCGGTGCCATCATCATCATCATCATCGAAAAAACCAAACAAATCAAGACCATGCAAAGTTTTGGTATGAGCAAATCGCAAATCAAAACCATCTTTTTTCAAACCGGTATGCTGATAACTATCTTTTCCGTTGCTTTCGGATTGTTTCAAGGCTCTATAATCGGTTGGTTGCAAAATCATTACCATCTGATTATGGCAAATGCCTTTGTTCCATTTCCATTTGAGTTTACCACTGCCAATTATCTGATTGTAATTCTGACTGTTGTATTCATTGGCGGCTTTGTTTCTTGGGCTGTTTCCAGAAAACTTCCGGAATAATTTAAACAAACGCTAAAGCACTTTTATTTGAACATCAATTCCAACTCCTTGCTGTACGGCGTTTTATCTTCCACTTTCCAACCGTAAGTTTGCGCCAATAAATAAAGATCTGATAGGTTTTGAATCAACTGATCATGTGCTTCTTTTTCCAATTTTTTTCGGTCAATGGTCTTTTCGATATGCGCAACAGCTTTGTCCTTGATTTCATTGAGTTCATCCTTGCTGAATTTATTGAAAGTACTCTGATCCAAGTCAAAAATACTAACATCGGGATAAGTTTTGATTTCTAAATCCGGAACTTTGTGGATGTAAATAATTTTTTTGACTGAATCCACTTCCACATCCAATTTACTCAAATCATAGGTAGCTTGCACTTTCGCATTCACCAGATAAAGCACCTTTTTATTGAAACTGAAAAATCTCTCCATCCCCGGAAAATACAAACTGCTTTTGTGCGAATACACATCCGAAAAAGTCTGCTCCGCTACCACCATTTTGTTGAGTTTCTTGATTTCATAAGCGATTACATGTGAATCATTGCTCACCGAAGTATGCTGGAACTGTTTCATAATGAAATAAGTAAACAATGCACCCAGCAACAATCCGATGGTCAAATAAAATGTTTTCTTGACTGCTGCGAAAGGAAAAACAGGTTTCGATTTCATGGGAACTGAATGATTGTCAACTATTTTCAAAATATCTTCTTCCAATGATGATGAACCCGGTCTTTCCACAATTCTTCCGATTTCTTTACCATCCCTGAAAAATATAAAGGTGGGTACAAACGCCACATCATTCGGTTTTTCTCCACCGGGCAACATTTTATCTTGATCCAAACCAAATGTAATTATTTGATTTTCAGGAAAATAAACACTATCCAATATTTTTATCAAATGCGGATATTCCCTTTGTGTATCCGGACACCAAGTGCCAATAAAAGCCAGAATTTTAATAGCTTTCAATGGATTTATTAATGCCTCTAATTTTCGTTGATTTGGATAATAATCCTGATAACCAGACAGATACCAATCTGAAAATGGTTTTTGCTCAAGTTCCGAACGTCGGATTTCTCCCGTCAATATTTTTTCTTCGTTTTCCACTATCTTATGAATTTTCCATTTTCAAATTGAATTTTACCTACCTTAAAATCAGCGGATTGCCCTAACTTAGGATACAATTCTGAATTTCCGTCGTATTCAGCACCCTTCATATCCAAATCCAAATGACCGAACCATCCCGACAAATCTCCTGTTTCCTCGATTTTGGAAACCAAATCTATTTCTTGTTTTTCCAAGTTCAAGTGTTCTTCAAAATATATTCCAATATCAATCAAGGATTCCTGCGTTCCGCATTTCACGGCAACATTGCGTAAAATGACATCCAATGATTTTTTGTTATTCTCCGGAATTTTGAAATAATCGGCTGCGTTTGGTTTTTGGGGAATCGCAATGGCTTCCATCGCCAGCAAAATCGCCAGGGCATTGTATTTCCGAGTTTCTGAGCGAGCATAATCATTCGGGAAATGTCCGGCTTCAAAAAGTAAATTGGAGAAACCGGCTTTCATAAAATTATCTCCGGTAGATGTTGGATAAAATTCATCCGAAAATCTGGCAATTTGCCCGGGAATGAGTGTTTCTAAGGTTTTCGCAATTTTCCCAATGATGGTCATGGATTTTAACCGTGCTTCAGTTACGGAACGTTCCAAATCCGGTGAAGGTGCTAAAAATGAGAGTGTAGCAGGCTTGGAGGTGTTGTTTACATTGAATATAGAACGCTGGTCATGCAGGTTGAAAATAAAATCCGGTTGAATTTCATGCACATAATTTTTTAAAATCCGAATTTCCGGCGAAGATTCAGAGATAAAATCCCTGTTCAAATCAATTCCCACCGCATTTCTTCTTGTATATGTGGTCGCCCCATCCGGATTCAGCATGGGAATAAAGTAAATCGTGACTTCATTCAACAGTTTTTCAATATTTTCTTCATCCAAATTCAAAAATTCAAACACATCAAGCATGGCACGCGTTCCCGTCGATTCATTGCCGTGCATCTGCGACCAAATCAATATTTTTTTGGAACCCCGACCTTTTTTCAGGGAATAAATTTCATTTCCTAAAAATGAATTTCCCAAAAACTTTTTATCCGGAAATTTTAAGTCTAAATAATTTTTTAGTTTTAAATAAGGTAAAAATTTAGAATCAAATCCCGGAACTAAAATCTCATTGTATTTTTTATGAAATAATTTCAAAAAATCCATTGAGCGAAGATACAATTTTTCAAATTCGTTTTTAAGCGATTTAACCCATCCAAAATTTATAGAAATACATTTGCTTCATTCTTCTTCAGAAAGTCGCTAAAATTGAAATTCACACTTATTTACATTTGTAATTTACAGATGTGAATTGCAAACATGACAAATCGTCGCTTGGATGCCATTTTTATAATTGTAATTTATAAAATAATCTTTATTTCTTAATATTCAGTATGTTAGTTAGTTTAATTTAAACAAGTTATTCTGCTTTAGGTTAAGAAATTCTGTCATTCTTTTTAACTATTGACATTTGTGAATGTGAAATTGACTGTTTATATTTGTGAAATGGAAACAAAAGACAGAATTTTGGAAATCATGGAAAATTCCGGGCTCACACCCTCAGAATTTGCCGAAAAAATTGAAGCCCCCCGCTCCTCTATTTCGCACATCATTTCGGGAAGAAATAATCCGAGTTTGGATTTTATCATAAAAATCAAAAATGCTTTCCCCGAAATTGATACCGACTGGCTAATTTTCGGCAACGACAAAAAAGCGGAAAATACAATTCCCGATGCACTGGAATTTGATGCAAAAAAATCGACAACAAAAATTGAAACCCCTCATCCTACTCTATTTGATTTTACCGAATCCGAAGAAAAAACTATTTTGCAAGAAGAAGACCCACCTCCTTATATTTTAAACAAGCAACAGTATGCAGAAAGAAAAATCCTCAGAGCCGTGTTATTTTTCGACGATGGAACTTTTGAGGATTTCATCCCAAAAACATCATAAATTACGCTGGCAATAAAATTTCTTTATGCACCTATTTATATAATGAAGTGAACTGAAATGAATTCTTTCAATTTAATTGATTAATTTTACCTCGAAATAGCAATGATATTGCTTTATAAGAAAATAAATTACACACAATTTTCGGATCAATATGAAATTACAACTAATCGCACTAAGCTTCATTCTGTTTAATGCGTTGATTTCCTGCAAGAACGAAATCAAAGAAATGCAGACCGTAACTGAAAACCCGGTGGTTACTGCACCTTCTACGCCTGCTTCCATCGAAGAAAGTGGATTTGAAGAAGCGGTGAAAGCCGTTACAGATTTATCAGGCTTTACCAACCCGGAGTTGAAAGAATTTGCGCAAAATTATCTGAAATACGCAGATGATTTATACGAAGCTGCCAGAAGAGGAGATCAGGAAAAAACCGATGAACTGAATGCGGTTGGATTGAATTACGCCAAGCAAATCCAGAAATTTAACCAGAGTCTTAGTGCGGAAGAAGCACAGCAACTGAACGACTGGACACGTGCGGTGGCACTGGCTTATTCCAAATAATTTCAACCTATTGAATGGAACGCCGGCATGAATTTTTAAAAATTTTTGATAAAAACGTTCATTTTTCCGAAAATCAATCAGAATAAATGATTTGTCTATGAAAAAAATCTTAGCGTTTGCGATCACGGGACTTCTTTTGGTGCAATGTTCCACCCAAAAAACTTTCACGAAAGAAGACTATGACAAGGTGTTGCCCAAATACATAGCGTCCATCAAAGCCGATGACACCAAAACTTATTTGTACAAAATCGCTTCCGATGAATTTGAAGGCCGCGGAACCGGACAAGAAGGACAGCGGAAAGCGGCTGAATATTTACGGAATTTCTATATGCAACAAGGAATTTCTTCCCCGAAAAATACTTTGGCCGAAAATTATTTTCAAACCATTCCCGCCGGAACATTTCCCCGCATCAAACAGGATGTCCCCAATGTAGTTGCCTACATCGAAGGCAGCGAAAAACCAGAAGAAATTCTGGTGATTTCTGCGCATTACGACCATGAAGGCAAAAAAGGAGACGTCATTTATTATGGTGCTGACGATGACGGCTCGGGAACCGTTGGGGTGATGGCCATTGCCCAGGCTTTCCGAAAAGCTGAAAAAGATGGATTCCGCCCCAAAAGATCCATTTTATTTCTCCATGTTACCGCAGAAGAAATCGGATTGCTCGGCTCGCGTTTTTATACGGATATTCAGCCTTTATTTCCTCTTGAAAATACCATCGCCAATCTGAATACGGACATGATAGGAAGAATTGATGATGCCCATACAGACAATCCAAATTATGTATATCTAATTGGTTCTGATAAACTTAGTACAGAATTACATCAAGTTTCAGAAGAAATTAACCAAAAATACATCAACTTGGAATTGGATTATACCTTTAATTCCGACAGTGATCCCAATCGGTTTTACTATCGTTCAGATCATTATAATTTCGCTAAAAAAAATATTCCGGTGATTTTTTATTTCAACGGCGTTCACGAAGATTATCACAAGCCGACGGATACGCCGGATAAAATAAATTATGAAATATTGACCAAAAGAACGCAATTAATTTTTGCAACAGCTTGGGAACTGGTCAATCGTGAAAACCGCCCGGCATTGGACTAAAATTTTTCTTTTTTCCGGGCTGAAAATACTGTAAAGACAAAGATTTTATATAATTTTGAATAAAAGCAAAAAACATGGCAAAACTAATTAAAGTTCATCCTGAAAATCCTCATGAACGTGCAATAGATCAGATAGTTGAGATTCTAAAAAACGGTGGTTTAATTATCTATCCATCCGATACCGTTTACGGTTTAGGCTGTGATATCACCAATCAAATGGCTATGGAAAAACTTTGCCGGCTGAAAGGAATCAAACAGGAAAAAGCGCAATTCTCTTTTGTATGTGACGATTTGAGTCATTTAGCTTATTATACCAAACCCATTTCCAATTCTGTTTTCAAATTACTGAAACGTTCCCTGCCCGGGCCGTTTACTTTCATTTTGGAAGCTTCCAACAATTTGCCCAACACCTACAGAAACCGAAAAACGGTTGGAATCCGCGTTCCGGATCATCTCGTTCCCAGAATGATTGTGGAAAAATTAGGCAATCCAATCGCCTCTACTTCTATCAAAGATGATGATGAAATCATCGAATATACCACTGATCCTGAATTAATTATTGAGAAATTTGACAATCTTGTCGATGCAGTGATTGACAGTGGATATGGAGGAAATATCGCTTCAACAATTGTTGATGTTTCCGCAGAAGAAGTATTGGTATTGCGGGAAGGAAAGGGAGATATTTATTCATTTTTGTGAAAGTTTGAAGAATGAAGATATTGCTTTCGCCAGCAAAATTGATGTCAATGGAAAGCTCGGGAAAATGGGTGAAAACTGGAAAACCTAAATTTCTTGACCAATCCGAAATTTTAATGTATAAGTTGAAGACATTAAAAACCAAGGATTTAGAGAAATTAATGTCCATTTCACCTTCCTTAGCAGAAATCAATAAAATCAGAAATGAAGTCTGGCATACAAAACCAAAATCCAAAGAAAGTCTGCAAGCCATATTGGCCTTTCAAGGCGAAGCTTACCGCGGATTAAGCGCTGAACAATTGGATGAAAATGCACAGGAATACCTGAATGAAAACCTGTTCATCCTTTCCGGATTATACGGCATCCTCAGTCCGAAAGACCGAATTATGCCCTATCGCTTGGAAATGGGTTCAAAATTCGCTGTTGAAAATCATAAGAATCTGTATGAATTCTGGAAAGAAGATTTGACTCGATTTGTGAATTCCAAACTCAAAAAAAATGAGATTTTATTGAATCTGGCCAGCGATGAATACGCAAAAGCCATCGATGACAAAAAACTGAAATCTCCGAAAATCAATGTGAAATTTCTGGATTTTAAAAATGGTCAACTCAAACCCATCATGGCTTATTTCAAAAACGCAAGGGGCGCGATGACAAAGTATTGCGCGAAAAATAATATTACGGATTTAGAGGGAATCAAACATTTCAATGAAGGCCATTATGCTTTTGATGAGAAATTATCATCAGAAAAAGAATTGGTTTTTGTCCGGTAAAATTATTTTCAGCTGCCCATGTACGGAATAAATCCATAGCAATGCAACTCCAGGATTTTACTTTTACATATTCCGGCTTTTCCTCAACTACCACATCAATCCAATCGGAAGAATTTCAAGTGTCTTGCACTGTAGAACAATCACTTACAACTTCATAGTCGATTATTTATGTAACAAAATCATTGTTTTAATTTGCGAGAAAAATCCATTTTTCCAATTCAAATATTTTCAATTTTTATAAATTCAAAAATCTTTTACTATCTTTGAAAGGCAACCTGAAAATTTAACTATTATGTCTGAAAACACCCATGACAAAAAGGTTTTCAGTCTGCTGGAAGTCATGCAGAGCATACAGAGAACACTTTCCGGACGATATGGCAGCACTTTCTGGGTTCAAGCCGAAATGAACAAACTCAATCATTATGGTCGTACCGGACATTGCTATCCAGATTTGGTGGAAAAAAAAGACGGAAACATCATTGCACAAATCCGCGCATATTTATGGCGAAAAGATTATGAACGTGTCAACAACGCATTCCTGAAATTGCTAAATGAACCACTCAAAGACGGCATCAAAATTCTGTTTCAAGCCAAAATCAGTTTTGATCCGGTACATGGATTGTCGCTTTGGATTCAGGACATTGATCCGAGCTATACTATGGGAGATTTGGAAAAAGAAAAAAAGGAAACCATTCAGAAATTAAAAGAGGAAGGAATTTTTCACCAAAATAAATCACTGAAACTTCCTTTGCTCCCCCAAAGAATCGCCGTGATTTCTGTTGAAACCAGCAAGGGCTACGCAGATTTCTTGAAAATGATTCAAAACAATTCCTGGGGTTATGCTTTTTTTCATTTGCTTTTTCCTTCACTTTTGCAAGGCGACAATGCTTCACAGCAGATTATCCGACAGCTGAATTTTATTCGAAAATACCAACATCATTTTGATGCGGTTGCCATCATTCGCGGCGGCGGTGGAGAAGTAGGATTGAGTTGTTATAATGATTACAGTTTGGCAAGAGAAATCGCACTCTTTCCTTTGCCGGTTTTAACCGGAATCGGGCATTCTACCAATGAAACTGTAGCTGAACTCGTTGCACACGTCAATACGATTACCCCTACTCAATTGGGGGAATTTCTGATTCAGAAATTTCACGATTTTGCCATTCCGGTTCAGAATGCAGGGGATAAAATCACGCAAAAATCAATGCAATTGATAGATGAAGAAAAATACAAACTGAATATACAGATTCGCTTATTCGGAAATCTGGTACAAAGCGCTTTAACGAAAAATCTAAACTTGGTCAACCGCGCCTTGCTCGAAATTCAAAAAGACGCGGTTGCCATGCTCAAAGAAAATAACACCCAAATCGGACACCTGAGAAATACAGTGGAAATTCTGAAACCAAAAAACGTTCTGAAACGCGGTTACAGCATCACCACGCTAAACGGGAAATCCGTGACAGACACCAAACAAATCAAAAAAGGAGACAATTTGGAAACCTTGATTTACAATGGAAAAATAATCAGTACAGTCGAATCCGTCAATAAAACCAATCAATCATGAAAGAAAAAATCTCATACACCAAAGCTTTTGAAGAATTACAGGAAATTGTAGGACAAATTGAAACCGGGCAAATTTCAGTAGATGAATTGGCTGAAAAAGTCAAACATGCAGCCGGATTAATCAAAATCTGCAAAAACAAACTCACCACCACCGAAGAGGATATTCAAAAAATCCTCAAGGAAATGGAAGGAGATCACAACGAATAACGTACTAATTTCAAATGATTTCAGAAGTTTGGAATAAGTTTGGCTTTGGTTTAATTTCAGAAAACACATCCAATTGAAAAGAAAAACCATTATTTCTTATCTACCTTTTTTGGTTTTGATAGTTGCAGCATCCGGTTATTTTATTTATTCCAAATTCCTTTCAAAACCAGCTGTAAACGTTCGGACTGAAATCATCACACAGCCACCAAAAGGTGAATTCCAAGCTAAAATCGTTCGCATCATCGATGGGGATACGGTGGAAGCACTTTTTGAGAAGCAAACATTGAAAATCCGGCTTGCGTATATTGACTGTCCCGAGAAAAGAGGACGGCAACCTTTCGGAAACAGTGCAAGAAAAGCGGTTTCAGAATTGTGTTTCGGCCAAAACATCACCGTGGAATGGAGCGGTGAGAAAGACCGCTACGGCAGATATATCGCAGTTTTGTGGAATGAAAAAGGAAAAAACGTAAACAAGGAAATGGTCAAACGCGGCATGGCATGGCATTTCAAAAAATATTCAAATGACAACAGCTATGATTTACTGGAAAGGTTAGCCCGCAAAAATAAAACCGGACTTTGGGCGGATCCCAATCCCATCCCACCTTGGGAATGGAGAAAACCGAAATCCTCGGTAAATCCCTGAAATACGATGCTTTATCTGAAAGGATTTACATCCATGTTCGCATCAGACATATTCAGAATTGAATCCACCACATAAACCGTATTCCCGCGCCATGGCAAGACACCGTGATATTCTTTGTAATGCAAATCAAAATATTTTCCACCGTTTTCAGAAAGCTGCTTGAATACTTTTTCATCTTCAATTGAAAACTCAAATTCATAGCTGGTCAGACTACCGGTGGCTTTATTGCCGCCAAATCCCTGCTGAATGATTTTTCCTTCAAAAGTTTTGAAAACATTGCCTTTTTTAACCGCAAAATTTAGATAACCTGATTTCACGCCTTCGCCGAATACAAAATAATATTTGTACCAAACAATTCCACCTAAAATGAGTAGAACCAGCAAACCAATCAGCCAGACCGTCTTTTTCATAACAAATTTAGTTTCGTGTTAATTTCTTTAAATCACGAATTTACAACAATTCGGAATGGCGGCGCATTTTATTTATTCAAAATCTTATCGATGGTTTTCTGTGTCAGCGGATGATAATTCGGCCGGGCAATGGCATAAATTTCTTTTGCCATCTCTTTGCCTTCGGCTGTTTTCATCATTTCCGAATAAAGTGGCTCCAGAAACTTCTGCCTTCCAGTGACATACAAAAAATCCTTCATCGCTTCAAAAGCCGGCGTATATTGATTTCTGAGTGAGATCAGAAACCAGATATCGGCGATTTCACTGTTTCCGGTATGGGTGAAATCAAAATGCTCATCCAAATCCGCCATTTGCTCCTTGCTAAGTTTTTCAGGAAGCAGAGAGAGAAAATGCAGCCATTCATACGTACTCCAGTCATTTGTATTCAATTGAGAAGCAGAAGAATGTTCGAGATATGCTGTGGTTTGTTCCTCCACCTTTTCAAATCTGGGATTTTTCAATTCGGGGTAATTTTCCGGAATTCCGGGTTTGAAAATCCAAGTTTCAGCGTCAATTGTATTTTTCCATTTTTCATCTTCATCCAAAAGATTTTCATTCAAATATTTCAAAAACCGATGGGTATCCATCGATTGGAATGAATGGTTGTCAAAATAACTTTTTACAAATCCGTCCCATCTTTCGCGCCCAACTGTTTGTTCGATTTTCAGCAGGAAAGCAGCTCCTTTTTCATAAGGAATAATGTTGAACCCATCGTCCGGATCCCTGTCTTTGAGCTGAATATACAGGGCGGTATCCGGATTGTCATGTCCCATTTTGTCAATCAGTTTTTTCAACTCCGTTTTGGCTAAACTCCAAAGCATGGCCGCATAATCACTATCATATTGCGCTTCTGTAATTCTTCTTTCAAAATAAACCGTAAATCCTTCATTGAGCCAGAAATCATTCCAGGTTGCATTGGTCACCAAGTTTCCGCTCCAGCTGTGTGCCAGTTCATGGGCAACAAGATTGGCCAATGATTTATCACCTGCCAAAATGGTCGGCGTTGCAAAAGTTAATCTGGGGTTTTCCATCCCGCCAATCGGAAATCCCGAAGGCAAAACCAGCACATCATATCTATCCCAACGATATGCACCATAAAGTGATTCAGCCAACTGAATCATTTTACCCGTACCCTCTAATTCAAACCGCGCTTTTTCAAGAATCGCAGGTTCTGAATAAATTCCGGTTCGTTCATCAATAGACTGAAATTCAATATCTCCCACCGCCAAAGCAATTAAATATGCCGGAATTTTCTGCTCCATTTTGAAATGGTATTTACCTTCCTTATTTTTCTTTTGCGGATTCTCTGCGCTCATCAATGCCATCAAACCCTGTGGTACAACTACCGTGGCTTCATAAGTAAATCGCCATCCGGGACTGTCGGGACATGGAATCCAACTTCGGGTATAAATCGATTGTCCCTGCGTATATATATAAGGTGATTCTTTCCCAAAAGTCTGTTCGGGTTCCAACCACTGCAAAGCCGTGGAATTTTCCAAAGTATAATAGAAAATAGCCAATTTCCGGGTATCAGGTTTCAATTGAATTTTGAGGGTACTGCCAAGTATCGGGTCTGCTTCTTCCTGCGTAAACCAAGCTTTGTATCCATCCTGATAATGAACTGCAACTATTTTCAAACCTTGTGTATCAAAATAGGCGAATTCCACATCCGGATCCGGTGTGATATACCATGTAACCACGCCTTTGATGTGTTTCTTCTCGAAATCAACCATGATATTGAGTTTCATGTGATTGGCGCGTATTTCTTCGGGATTGGAGCCGGAATGCCAGTCTTTAATCGTTTCTTTTTGTTTTGCAGTCATCATCATTGTGTGTTTTATTTAAATCAGCATTTTGAAAAACAAAATTAAGATTTGCTTTCGTGCTGAGCAATTAATCAAATCTAAAAAAATAAATTTTCTATGGCGTAGAAATTGAAAGCTGAATTGTTTTTCCGTTTTGGAAATGATGTCCTTTCAATCCGAATTCAAAAAGATACATGGCCATTTCTTCCGCCGTCAATGGTGCTTGATATCCTGGAAAAGCTTCCTCCAACATTTCCGTTTGAACCGCTCCCAACGCTACACAATTGATGCGGGGCTGATTTTCATCAAACTCCTCTGCCAACAATTCTGTCAACGTAATGACTCCAGCTTTCGATGAAGAATATGCAGCGAGTCCGGGAAATTTCACAGAACCTTGAACTGCCCCCATCGTCGTGATATTGACGATGTGGGAATCATTGTTCATTTTGGGTAATAAAGCCTGAGTCATGCCGAAAGGTGCTTTATAATTTACTGAAATTGAATAATTAATATCTTTTTCTGTAATTTCCGCAAAAGGTTTATTGACCAAAAATCCAGCATTGTTGTACAAAACGTCTATCGTTTTCCAGTCTTCAATGGAAGGCAGGATTCTTTCAAATTGGGAAAAATCAGCCAAATCTAACTTCAGATATCGGTATTCCGAATGATTTTCAAATACTTTCAATGCTTTTAATTTCAATTCATTCCGTGAAACCGCCAATACATTGTTGCCGTTTTCTAAATGTTTTTTAGCCAGTTCCCAACCGATTCCACGGCTTGCTCCGGTAATTACTATATTTTTTCCTGATTTCAATTTTAATGAATTATTGGGTTGAGAGACAAATTTAAAAATATTAAAGCGTTTGAACTTTCTTCAAACTTCGATTTTTCATTACAAATTCCTTACAAAATATGCATAAAAACGGCCAAAAAATGAAAGAAGCTGCCCCCCATCACGAACACATGCCAAATGGCGTGGTTGAATGGAATTTTACGGTTGCTATAAAAAAAAACGCCTCCCGTATAAGCAAGTCCACCCAAGCCGATGTAAATCAAAGCCGAGAGCGATAAAGTTTCCACAATCGGTTTGATGGCGATGATTGCCAACCAGCCCATCAGTAAATAAATAAAAAGTGAAATTTTTTCTTTTTTCCAATAGGGAGAAAGTTTGAATACAAAACCTATGAATGCCAAAACCCAAATCGCTGAAAAAACCACCCATCCCCATATACCTTTAATTCCCAAAAGCATAACAGGCGTATAAGTTCCTGCAATCAGCAGATATATACAAAGGTGATCGATTCTTCGAAGCAGGATTTTCTTTCTTTTATCGGAAGTATAATGATAAAGCGAGGAAGCCGTGTAAAGCATCACCAGACTCAGGCCGAAGACCGTCACACAGAAAATCTCAAATGCAGAACCGTTTTGAGCCGCATTATCAATCATCAGCATCAAACCAATGACCGACATTATTGCACCTACGCCGTGCGTCAGCACATTCCAGAATTCTTCATTTCTGATATTTATTTTCTCAGATATCGTCAAAATTAACTTTAATTTTTTTACTCTTTGGTTTTGAACAGCAGGCAACGATAATTCCGTCTTCGACCTCATCATCGGACAAAACAAAATTTTCTCCCATCACCACTTCACCTTCTTCCAATCGGCACATACAACTGCTGCAAATTCCACCTTTGCAGGAATGCGGGGCATCAATTCCGGCATCAAGCATGGCATCCACTAAATTTTTTTTGCCATCCCATTCCATGGAAAAACTTTCACCGTCCAGTTCAATTTCTACTTCCGTAAGCTGAACTGCTGATTCCGTGATTTCAGGCTGTGTATTTTGTTGATTGGGAGCGGTAAATAGCTCAAAATGAATTTTATCCTTTGATATTCCGGCTTTCAAAAATTCATCGGTAATTTCTTTCACCATGCCGTTAGGACCACAAACCACTACTTCATCCACTACTTTCAAATCCACAATTTCATTCAGGATAAATTCTAATTTCTCAGGATTCAATCTGCCTTCAAAAGAAGCTTTTTCCGCCTTGTGACGGGTATAAAAAAAGTAGGGATGAAAATTTTTGGGATAATCAATTTTCAATTCATCTATATCTTTTCTGAACATCACATCCTCAGGAGTGCGATTGCCGTAAAAAAGATAAAAATCAACGTTTTTTTCAGTTTGTAATGTATATTTCAAAATGCTGAGAATCGGTGTAATTCCACTTCCGGCTGCAAAAGCCAAAACCGATCTTTGCACATCCGGGCGGCTTTGAATTCCAAATCGTCCGTTGGGCGAAGAAACCTTGATTGTACTTCCCTTTTCAATCCGGGTATTCAGATAATTGGAAACCAAACCATTGTCAACGGTTTTGATGCCAATCGACCAACGACCTTCCAAAGGACTGGAACACAATGAGTAATCCCTTCTTCTTCCGTCTAAATTCAGTGTTATATATTGCCCGGGTTTGAATTTAAAATCGGGTTTTAATTCATTCGGTACTTCAAAATCAATTTCAACAGCATCAGATGTTAACCTGTTTAAGGATTTAACTTTTAAATCGTGAAAAATCATTTTTTAAAAATTTATGCAAATTTACTGATAATAAAGTTTCTAAACATTGATTTATGTTAAGTAGGAATACAATTGTCTTGCATTGGTTTTTCCTCTGTTCGGTTATCATCCATGAAAGATGATAAAATTCATTGTAATAATTTGTGGAAATTAATTATAAAAAGGATATATTTGTCTTCTATTATTTGAGCATTAAAATTCTAAGCTTATGGATTTACAGAAATATCCCGCTGAACCCTTTCGTATCAAGGCAGTGGAACCGGTCAGAATGATCTCGAAAGAAGAACGCAAAAAAGTAATCCAAGCTGCCGGATACAACACATTTCTGATTCATTCCGAAGATGTTTATATCGACTTGTTGACAGACAGTGGCACCAATGCAATGAGTGACCGACAATGGGCCGGAATGATGATGGGAGACGAGGCTTATGCAGGAAGTAAAAACTTTCATCATCTTGAGAATGTAGTTAGAGATTTATTTGGATTCAAACATTTGGTGCCGACACATCAAGGACGCGGAGCGGAAAATTTGCTTTCACAGATTGCGATTCGTCCCGGACAATATGTTCCCGGCAATATGTATTTTACCACAACTCGCTATCATCAGGAAAGAAACGGTGGTATTTTTTATGACATCATCCGAGATGAAGCCCATGACGCTTCATTGAATATTCCTTTCAAAGGAGATATTGATTTAGGAAAATTAGAAAAACTAATCGATGAGCAAGGTGCTGAAAACATCGCATACGTTTGTTTGGCCGTAACCGTAAATCTGGCTGGCGGACAACCGGTTTCCATGCGCAACATGAAGGCGGTGCGGGAACTGACCCAATCGCACGGCATCAAAGTTTTTTATGACGCCACACGTTGTATTGAAAATGCATATTTCATCAAAGAACAAGAAGCGGGTTATGAAGATAAAACCATCAAAGAAATCGTTCAAGAAATGTTCAGTTACGCCGATGGCTGCACGATGAGCGGCAAAAAAGACGGCATTGTCAATATCGGCGGTTTTCTTTGTATGAACGACGATGAATTGTTTTTGGATGCCAAGGAGTTAGTGGTGGTTTATGAAGGGATGCCTTCTTACGGCGGAATGACCGGACGAGATATGGAAGCTCTCGCCATCGGGCTGGAAGAATCCGTACAATTTGAATACATCGAACACCGGGTAAAACAAGTTCGTTATTTAGCCGATAGACTGACAGATGCTGGTGTACCCATTATTGAACCCGCTGGCGGACACGCTGTGTTTTTGGATGCAAAAAGATTTTGTCCGCATCTGACACAAGAAGAGTTTCCTGCGCAGGCTTTAGCTGCCACACTTTATGTAGAAAGCGGGGTGCGAAGCATGGAAAGAGGAATCATCTCAGCGGGAAGGGATATCAAAACCGGAGAAAATCATAAACCTAAATTGGAAACTGTGCGCTTAACGATTCCAAGAAGAGTTTATACTTATCGACATATGGATGTGGTGGCCGATGCCGTGATTCGGCTGTACCGCAACAGGGAACAAATAAACGGACTCAAGTTCGTTTACGAACCCAAAAGATTGAGATTTTTCACGGCAAGATTTGAAGAGTTGGTTAAAAAGTCCATTCCTAAAGAATTACATCCTGCGGAAACGCTGGAACATATGGATTCTTAATACACAGACTTTTTATAGTTTCGTTTTTTTTCACACCTCACAGATTTTTATAATATGTGAGGTGTGTTTTTTATTCCGGTTCTATTTTGCGAAATGCATGGTTTTTACGTTGACAAATTCATGAATTCCGTCAATGGAAAGTTCACGACCGAAACCAGAATTTTTAACCCCGCCAAAAGGAAGCCTCGGATCAGAACGAACAAGTTGATTGAAAAACACAGCACCTTCTTCAAATTTGTATGCATGTTTGGCCGCTTCATCTACATTTTTTGTGAAAATTGAAACCCCCAGACCAAAATTAGAATCATTGCTGAGCCGGATGGCTTCTTCCATCGTTTTAAATTTCATAAAAACGGCCAGCGGACCAAAAGTTTCTTCTTTGAAAACTCGCATTTCAGGCGTTACATCGACCATCACCGATGGTTCGTAATAGGCTCCGTTTCGCTTTCCGCCGGTCATCAATTTGGCACCCATTTTCAAAGATGCATTGACTTGTTTTTCCAAATCTTCCGCCAAATCCGCTCTCGCCAAAGGACCTATGTCTGTTGAAGGATCAAAGGGATCACCCATTTTCAGTGCTTTAACTTTTTGGGTGAATTTTTCAAGAAATTCATCATAAATATTTTCCTGTACCAAAAATCTTTTGGCGGCAATGCAACTTTGTCCTGCATTTCGGAAACGTGCATTCATGGCTTTTTCCAAAGTATCTTCCAAATCGGCATCGTCCAGCACGATAAAGGCATTGCTGCCGCCTAATTCCAAAACAGATTTTTTAATCACTTTTCCGGCAGCGGAAGCAACCGAAGATCCGGCTTTCTCACTACCAGTCAGGGAAACCGCTTTGATAAAAGGATGCTGAATCAAAGTTTCCACGTGTTTGCTTTCAAGCGAAAGGTTCTGATAAATGCCCGGTTCAAATCCGGCTTCAAGAAAAATCTTTTCCAATGCCCAAGCAGATTCCGGCACATTGCTCGCGTGCTTGACAACCACGGTATTTCCGGCTAAAATTGTAGGAACAGCAAATCGAAATACCTGCCAAAACGGGAAATTCCAAGGCATTACTCCAAGAATTACCCCCAACGGTTCATAGCGAATGACAGCATCATAATTTTCAAATGAATAATTGCGATCTTTTAGAAATTCATCGCAATGATCAGCATAATAATCACAACTCAAAGCGGATTTTTCAATTTCAGCAATGGATTCTTTCATGGGTTTCCCCATTTCACCAGAGATGATTTTTGCGAATTGTGCTTTATTTTCTAACAAGATTTTTCCTACTTTTCTGATTTTATCTTTTGGCCTGTTCTGAAAACGGCTTTTGTTTTTTTGAAATACTTTTTCAGCCAGCTCCACTTTCTGAATGGCTGCTTCCGTTGTGATATATTGATTTGTCATAATCTGTTGAATATTTGGGAATGTTTCATAAAATCAAAACGATAGCCGGTAGTTCCGGAAAACCATCATTTTTTAAAAATAGAATTTACAAACTTACAAATCCCCAAAATAGCCTGCAATTGGATTGGAAAATAAATTTTCAAGGGAAAGGATTTCAAAATTTGCTTGCTCAAAAAAATATCTTTTAAATTTGAAACTTTAAATTTCATTTTCATGAAAATCATCTGCATCGCCAGAAATTATACTGAACACGCTAAAGAGCTGAATAACAGCATTCCCCAAAACCCTGTTTTTTTCATCAAACCGGATACGGCACTTCTGCAAAAAGGCCGGGATTTTTATCTTCCGGAATTCAGCAATGACATTCATTATGAAGTAGAAATCGTGCTAAAGATTTCAAAACCCGGCAAATACATTCAATCTGAATTTGCCGGAAATTATTTCGAACAAATTTCTTTGGGCATCGATTTCACTGCACGGGATTTACAGGCTGAACTAAAAAGTAAAGGTTATCCATGGGAAATCTCCAAAGCCTTTGATGGTGCCGCTTTGTGTGGAGCATTTTTAGATAAAAATGATTTTGATTTGACGAATTTGAATTTCACGCTCGAAAAAAATGATGAAATCGTACAACAAGGCAATACCGGGTGGATGATACATGATTTTTCAAAAATTATTTCGGAGGCATCCAAATATTTCACCTTGAAAACCGGAGACCTGATTATGACCGGGACACCGAAAGGTGTGGGGAAAATCATTTCGGGAGACAGACTGACTGGAAAAATTGAAGGAAAAAAAATATTTGAAATTTCAGTAAAATAGTTTTATATTTATAGACAAATCAAAACAATTCCGCCATGACCCAAAGAATTCTTGTCCCAATTGATTTATCCGATTTCAGCCAGAAAGTGATTTCCATCGCCATCGCACAAGCCAAATTGATTCCAAACAGCGAAATCCATTTGGTACACGTGACCACGCTTGACATTGGGATTATCGTAAGCGAAACCGGATTCAGCTATATCCCTGAATTGGAAGAAACAGCCATGCGCGAAGAAGCTGAACAGTTGAATAACCTAAAAGAAATGGTGGAAAAGGAAAATATACCTTGCCACATTATAACCAAACAAGGCATTCCTTCGGATCTCATCATCGAAACCGCCGAAGAAATCAATGCGGATTTGATTTGCATCGGTTCTTTGGGACACAATGCGCTTTACAAAATGTTCATCGGCAGTGTGGCCAGCGAGGTTATCAAAAAATCACACGTGCCTTTGTTGGTGGTTCCCAAAGGAAAATAACCCCAAATCTCCGAATTTTCAAAGAAGAACGCCAGCCTTAATTTATGTGGAAACCATTTTTTTAAACGCTGTAAATGGTCTAAATTTGCGTTCAAATTCTCATAAGAGACAAATTAATGGACAAATTCTCATTTTTAAATGCCGTACACACCGAATTCATTGGTGAAATGTACGAGCAATATTTAAAATACCCTGACAGTATAGAGCCGAGTTGGAGAGCGTTTTTTCAAGGTTTTGATTTTGCAAACACAGGTTACAACGGTCATTCTTTGATAGAAAACACGGAAAATGAAGCAATCGGTTTATCTCAAGAAATCATCAATGACATTCCCGAAAAAATTCAGAAGGAATTTAAAGTCATCAATCTCATTGACGGTTATCGTCGCAGAGGTCATCTTTTCACCAAAACCAATCCGGTTAGAGAAAGAAGGCACCACTATCCTACCCTGGATCTATCGAATTTCGGATTGAGTGAAAGCGACTTGGATGAAACCTTTTCATCGGGCGATATCATCGGTATCGGAAGATCCAATACCCTGCGTACAATCATCGAAAAATTAGAACAGATATATTGTGATGCGATTGGTGTGGAATATATGCACATAGAAGCACCTGAGAAAATTGAATGGATTCAGAACTGGATCAATCATAATCTCAATCATCCTCAGTTTAACGCAGCACAAAAAGAAAGAATTTTCGAAAAACTCAATGAAGCTTCTTCATTTGAAGGATTCCTGAATACCAAATTTGTCGGGCAAAAAAGATTTTCATTGGAAGGCAATGAAACCTTGATTCCGGCACTTGATTTCATGACTGATTTTGCTGCCAATTTAGGTGTAGAGGAAATCATCATCGGGATGGCACACCGAGGAAGGTTGAACGTTTTGGGGAATTATCTAAAAAAACCTTACTCCAAAATTTTCAGTGAATTCGAAGGCAAAGAATTTGAGGGTGATATCTATGCCGGCGATGTGAAATACCATCTCGGATTTTCATCAGCAATTACCACCAAATCCGGAAAAACGGTCAAAGTCAATCTGACGCCAAACCCATCGCATTTGGAAGCTGTGGATGCAGTTACAGAAGGCATCGCCAGAGCCAAAATTGAGAATGAATACAACTGGGATTTCAAAAAAGTACTGCCCATCAGTATTCACGGTGATGCGGCCATTGCCGGACAAGGAATTGTTTATGAAGTCATCCAAATGATGAACTTAGATGGCTACAAAACCGGTGGAACTATCCGCATCGTGGTGAACAATCAAATTGGATTTACCACCAATTATCAAGATGCACGCTCCAGTCTGTATTGTACAGATTTAGCCAAAGTAACTTCTTCACCCGTAATGCACGTCAATGCAGATGACTCCGAATCAGTCGTACACGCTATACGTTTTGCCACTGAATTTAGAATGCACTTCGGACAGGATGTTTTCATCGACTTGCTTGGATTCAGAAAATACGGCCACAATGAAGGAGATGAGCCAAGGTTTACCCAACCTAAACTTTATGATGCCATAGCAAAACATCCGAATCAGAAGGAAATTTATAAGAATGAACTTATTGCCGAAGGGATTGTCAGCAGTGAAACCATTTCAAAAATAGAAAATGATTTCAAAGATTTGTTAGAAAAGAATTTTGAAGAATCGAAAAAAATTCAAAAAAACATTCTAAGTCCTATCCTACCGGATGTTTGGAAAGGATTCAAAACAGCATTGGAAGCCGATATGCTCAAATCTGCGAATACCAAATATCCACTTCAAAAGCTGAAAAAAATCGTGGAAGTAATTACCACTGCCCCAGAAGGCAAAAAAATCATCCGAAAAACACAGCGTTTATTGGATCAACGCCGGAAAATGGCGGATGAAAACAGATTGGACTGGGCCATGGGAGAATTATTAGCTTACGGTTCTTTGTTGGATGAAGGGCATGGAGTAAGGCTTTCGGGTGAAGATGTAGAAAGAGGAACTTTTTCTCACCGACACGCAGTTATCATCACCGAAGATGCAGAAGAAGAAATCATTCTGCTGAATCACATTTCTGACAATCAAGGAAAATTCACAGTATATAACTCCTTGTTGTCTGAATATGGAGTTTGTGGATTTGATTATGGTTATGCGATGGCAATGCCCAATGGCTTGACCCTTTGGGAAGCACAATTCGGAGATTTCTCTAACGGTGCGCAAATCATCATCGACCAATATCTTTCTGCTGCCGAAGACAAATGGAATACCCAAAACGGTTTGGTAATGTTGTTGCCACACGGTTATGAAGGTCAAGGCGCAGAACATTCCTCGGCCAGAATGGAAAGATACCTGCAACTATGTGCCGAAGGCAATATGTTTGCGGTGAATTGCACCACACCGGCTAACTTTTTTCATGTTTTGAGGAGACAAATTAAAACGAATTACAGAAAGCCTTTAATCGTATTTACACCAAAAAGTTTGCTTCGACATCCGATGGCGGTTTCCACAATGGATGATTTGGCAAAGGGCAAGTTTCAGACAATTATTGATGACCCGGACGCAAAAGCATCACAAGTCGATAAAATCGTTTTCTGTCAGGGCAAAATTTATTATGACCTACTAAAGAAAAAAGTAGAACTAAAGGCTAAAAATGTCGCCATCATCCGCATGGAACAGCTTTATCCTTTGGACAAAGATAAAATCAATCAAATCCTGAAAAAATACAACAAAAGTAAAAGATTGATTTGGGCACAAGAAGAACCTGAAAACATGGGTGCTTGGAGTCATTTATTGTTGAGATTAAGAGAAATTGAATTTGAATTAATTTCTCCACCGGAAAGTGCCGCTCCCGCATCCGGTTCACATTTATCTTTTGAAATAAATTACAATGGAGTGATAAATAAAGTTTTTGAATAATTTTGTAACAAAATACTAAACAAATTATGGTATTAGAAATGAGAGTTCCCTCACCGGGAGAATCCATCACGGAAGTGGAAATTGCGACCTGGCTAGTAAAAGACGGGGACTATGTAGAAAAAGATCAGGCGATAGCAGAAGTCGATTCCGACAAAGCCACGCTTGAACTACCGGCTGAAGAAAGCGGTAAAATCAGATTCAAAGCCAAAGAAGGCGATACTGTGAAAGTTGGAGATGTCGTTTGTCTCATCGATACTTCCGTTAAAAAACCGGAAGGAAAATCAGACAATCAGGCTGAAAATAAAACAGAAGTCACGCCAAAAGCCGAAGTGGCAAAACCGGCAGAAAACACACCTGCACCAACTTCAAACAATGCTACTTACGCAACTGGAACGCCTTCTCCGGCAGCTAAAAAGATATTGGATGAAAAAGGAATCTCTCCCGTTTCCGTAACAGGAACCGGAAAAGACGGCAGAATCACCAAAGATGACGCCAATCGCGCGCAAGCCACATCCATGGGTTCTCCGACAGGAGGAAACAGAGGAATGGAACGAACTAAACTTTCTATGCTTCGTAGAAAAGTAGCTGAAAGATTGGTTGCCGCAAAAAATGAAACTGCGATGCTGACCACTTTCAATGAAGTTGATATGTCGCCAATTTTCCAATTGAGAAATGAATTTAAAGAAGAATTTAAAGCCAAACACGGTGTCAGCCTTGGCTTTATGTCATTTTTCACCAAAGCAGTGGTCAGAGCCTTACAACTTTTCCCGGATGTAAATTCCATGATTGATGGTGATTACAAGATTTCTTATGACTTTTGTGATATTTCCATTGCTGTATCAGGACCGAAAGGACTGATGGTACCGGTGATCAGAAATGCCGAAATGCTTTCATTCAGAGGCATTGAAACCGAAATCAAAAATCTCGCAACCCGAGTTCGCGATGGGATCATTACCGTTGACGAGATGACAGGAGGTACTTTCACCATCACCAACGGTGGTGTTTTCGGCAGCATGCTGAGTACACCCATCATTAATCCACCGCAATCGGCCATCCTCGGGATGCACAACATCATTGAGCGCCCGGTAGCCGTCAACGGAAAAGTGGAAATTCACCCGATGATGTATGTGGCTTTATCTTATGACCACAGAATCATCGACGGTCGCGAATCTGTCGGGTTCCTTGTTGCGGTCAAAGAAGGATTGGAAGATCCCTTGAACTTACTGATGGAAGGAAATTCCAAAAAAGCATTGGAACTTTAATTATCAAAAATAAAATTTAAAAAGGAGATTCTTTTCGGTCTCCTTTTTTTATACTATTAAAAAAAACAAATAAATTTGTCTCATGCGCAACGACAGGCCCATTGGTGTATTTGATTCAGGTGTAGGCGGTTTGACTGTTGCCAAAGAAATCAAACGCCTGCTGCCCCACGAAAGCATCATTTATTTTGGAGACACCAAGCATCTGCCTTATGGCGATAAATCCAGAGAAACCATCACCAAATATGCGGTAAAAATCACAAAATTTCTGATTAAAAATAAATGCAAAGCCATTGTAGTCGCTTGCAATACAGCCACTTCCAATTCCATAGAAGCCATCCGAGAGGCGGCAGGCAAAACGCCGGTCATCGATGTCATTTATCCCGTTGCGAAAAAAGTGGCTTATGAACTGAATCAAAATATCGGGCTGATTGCCACCAAAGCGACTGTAGAATCCCATGCTTACAAAAATATCATCCGCAAATACAACCGATATATCAAGGTAGCCGAATTGGCAACTCCATTGCTCGTTCCTATAATTGAAGAAGGATACAGCAACACGCCGGTCTCGAAAGCCATCATCGAATCTTATATTTCGCATAAGAAATTCAAAGACATCGACACCATCATCTTGGGATGCACCCATTATCCACTGATTCAGAAAGAGATAGAAAATGCATTCCAAAACCGGGTCAAAGTGGTGGATTCTCCGCTGATCGTAGTCAATGAATTAATCAATGAATTGACAAAGCGAAAATTACTTTCGGATGAAAAGCATCCGATTTACAATTTTTATATTTCAGATTTTACGGAAAATTTCACCAAACTTGCCAAGATATTTTTTGGAAAAGCGATAAAAATCGAGCAAAAAGAATTGTAATACAATTTTTTTATATGATAAAAAACAGTAACTTTACGCCGAATTATATGAGAAAAATCAGGCTGTTGAAAAAAATTTAAAATTAATTTCAAATTGTTTTATTGGATTTTAAAAAATAATAAATAATTTTACAGCCATTAACCATTAATTAACTGAAAACAATCGATTTATTAGTTATGAGGAACATATTTACATTCGTATTAATTATTGGCTTAGCAGCCATAATGAACGCACAGGAAAGGGTTTCAGTTAAATTTTCCCCTACTGAATTAGGGCAAGATCAATTAACTCTTACTCAAAACTGGAAGTCCTATATATCAGGGAATTCCTTGATGATTTTCAATGGAAACATCAGAAACGCTTCCAACATCAATTCCAAAAGATTATTCCTGAATTTATATTTGGTACTTAAACCGGCCGATATCGCTTCAGGAAGTTTCCAAGGATACCACGTAGCGCAGGTGCCTTTCGATAGGGTTCCTTCCAACTCTACACTTAGCCAAGTAGATGTTAGAGGTGCCATCACCGACATTCCACCGGAAGGAGATTATGAATCCATTTTGGTGTTGACCGATAGAGGTGGAAGTATCTATGATGTGAAAAAAGTAGAATATAGCTCCATTGAGTCAAGAGCAGGAAAATTAGCTGTTCACTATGACCCGATTCCTGAAGTAGAACCTGTAGCGACCAGACCACCGGCTCACGTTAAACAATCCATGGATTTGCAAGAAGATACTTCTATTCAAATTCAAAAAGAATGGAAAATTGAAATTGACTTTAAAGACTGGATGGTTAACATGGTAGGTGGTGATATTGCCAACATGTCCAACGAAGATCTTAAAAATGTAAAAATCGATTTGTTTTTAACAAAAGACGACCAATCTGTAATTCTATCTGATTTTCAGGGCATTAGAATCGCATCAGCAGTTTTGGGTACAGTTGAGAAAAACAAAAAATACATCGATACAACCATTAAAACCAATTTGGAGCAAGCTCCTAAAAACGGAACTTATCATATTTTGATGACATTGACTGCCAATGACAGTTCCGGTGCACAAGTGGTAAAAACCAAAAGAGCGTTTGCCGAAACGATTAGTTTCTAAAAATATTTTCGGTTAAACCCAACTAACAAATCGGTAAAACGATTATAAGATTCCAAGCCTTCCTGATTGTTCAACTTCAGGAAGGCTTCGTTCATTAGAGAGAAAGCGTAATCTGCTTTGCTGTCATATTTTTTTGCAATTGTGATTTCATAATCCCGATCTCTTTTCATGCCGGGCGTGTAACGATTCTCCACAAAATCTTTCACAAATTCCGGTTCATACCATAGAATTCTATTCAACACATTTCGCATTGCTTGAAAATTCGCAATGTATTGAAGTTCCGGATTATCTGAATAAATTCCCATCATGAAACCAACAAAATTTGCTTCTCCTTCGTTCGAGAATCCCAAACGATGGGATGCTTCATGCAATTTTGTAAACAGTTGTCTGGAATCCGGCATCTTTGCATTGTACTGAGATTCGCCACTGAAAGGATTGTAATATCCCAAAACGCCTAAATAACTGAACATCGTGCTGAAGAGTGATTTCTTAATCATCACCTGATTGGACTCAATAATTTTAATTTCAGGATGATTTTTCAGGATTAACACCGATGATTTTATCATTTCATCATTCAACTGATTTTCGGTCAATGTATATTTGAATACGCCGTTTTCGTCTTCAGTAATAAGGCTTCTGTAAATCGCTGCCCTCAGAAAATAAAATTCAGAAAGTGATTTTAATTCATCCAAAGTCATCGGCTCTTCAATTATCAGCGTATCTTTCAATGGCTTTCGGTAATTAAACATCCCCCAAAGCAAATTGAACAACAAATAAAAAAGCGTCAAGGAATAGATAAAGTACGCAAGGTATTTACGAAACTTCATATAATCTTTTCGTAAAACCGACCTGATTAGATAAAACAACACAGCGATGATTGCGATGAACAAAACCGTATAAAATATATCACCTATTGAAAAAGGAAATTGTGAACTGACAAAATATTGTACATTTGAAAAAAATTGGTTGACGGCCGGAAAATGATCGTCAGAAAATGCGGTAAAACCGCCCACTGCTTTTATTACCAGCCAGGTCATGAGGAAAACCACAACCGATTTCGTAAGTGAGTTATTAATAAAGTTGAACATTAGTTTGCAAAACTAAAGATTTATCCATTAAGATAATTCTTAATCTGTTCAGCAAACAATTTTTTGGATGAAAAACTATATTCGTATCCGGGAATACGCAGTATTGATTTATCGTATTTTTCTCGTTTATTTCTTTTACTTTATAGCACGTATATTGTTTGCAGTTTTTAATTGGGAACTGTTGGATTTGCACTCAATCAAAGAACTCCTGCGGCTGTGTTATTACGGAATCCAGTTTGACACCACAGCCATTTTATACAGCAATGCTTTGTTTATCCTGCTTTCAATTGCGCCATTTTTCATCAATACCAATAAAAAGTATCAGAAATTTCTGAAAATCATATACTTCGCTTTTAACCTTCCGGCTCTTGCATTGAATTTCATTGATTTGATTTATTATCGTTTTACATTCAACCGAAGTACGATTAATATTTTTGAAAGTATTGAAAATGAGACCAATCTCCCAAGGCTTTTCATCGGATTTCTAAACAACTTCTGGTATGTTTTTTTGCTGTTTTTCATCTTCGCCTTTGTCTGTATTTTCCTTTATTCCAAAGTGAAAGTCAAAAAGAAAAAATACAGTGAATATAAAATCGGTTACATTGCAAGTTCTCTTGTTGGGATTTTGATTATCGGTGTATTGACCGTCGGCGGAATCCGCGGAGATTTCAAAAAAAGTACGCGACCGATTAATATGGTGGATGCCGGACGGCATGTCAAACAATTTGTACATGCCAATGTGGTACTCAACACCCCATTCTGCATAATCAGAACCATTGGGAAAACGTCTTTCAGAAAAGAGTATTTCATGTATGACAGCGAAGCGGAAGCCATGGCTGCGCCTATCAAACAATACAACCGAAATGAACCGGATAATCCCAATATCGTTATCTTTATTTTGGAAAGTTATTCCAGAGAGTATATTGGGGCTTTCAATAAAGACAAAGGAATTGAAGGATATGTCAGCTATACGCCCTTCCTTGATTCCTTATCTGAAAAAAGCATGATTTTCACCAATGCTTTTGCAAACGGATATAAATCGATTCATGGGATGTCCTCTGTTTTGGCCGGGATTCCGTCTTTCAAAGATGCCTTTACCTCCTCCCCTTTTCCGAATCAGGACATACAGTCATTGGTTTCAATTTTGAATGAGGAAGGTTATGATACCTCTTTTTTTCATGGTGCGCCTAACGGTTCCATGGGATTTTTGGGATTTGGAAATATTCTCGGGATTCAGCATTATTATGGTAAAACAGAGTATGACAACGATGAAGATTTTGACGGGGTTTGGGGAATTTGGGATGAACCTTTTCTACAATTTACCAATCGGATGCTCTCTGAGAAGAAGCAACCTTTTATGGCGACTGTTTTCACGATAACGTCACACGAACCCTTTCAGGTACCCAAAGAATTCGAAGGAAAATTTCCGAAAGGCAACGTTCAGATGCATCAGGTAGTGGGCTATACGGATTATGCACTCAAAAAGTTTTTTGAAGCAGCCGCCCGGGAACCTTGGTTTGAAAATACGCTGTTTGTATTGACGGCGGATCATGACAACCAAAGTGATTATAAATTTTATCAAAACGGATTGAACAAACAAGCTGTACCGATTATTTTGTACAAACCCAACAGCAATTTAAAGGGGGTCAGCGACCAATGGGCACAACAAATTGATATTTATCCGACGATTATGGATTTAATTGGTTATCAAAAACCTTTCCGTAGCTGGGGTGTCAGTTTGATGGGTGATCCCGAAAATGAACCTTTTGTGATTAATTATTTAGACAACACATATCGCTATGCTTCAGGGGATTACATCTGCGTTTTTGATGGTAAGAAAGCAGTCGGATTCTTTGACAAAAATGATACTGAGTTAAAAAACAATTTGATTGGACAGAGAAATCCGGAAATGGATGAAATGGAAACAGCCTGCAAAGCTTTTCTTCAGAATTATTTTCAAAGAATAATGGATCAGGAATTAAACGAACCTTCGTCAAATATCGCTAATAAATGAGAAAATATTTTCGTTTTGATGAATATAAAGTAATGCTTTACAGGCTTTTGCTTGTATTTTTGTTTTATACGTTGACACGGTTGCTGTTTGTGTTTTTGAATTGGGAGCAATTACAAATCGATTCGGTAAATCAGTTGATTAAATATTGTTTTTACGGACTGAGATTTGATACTTCCGCCATTCTTTACGTCAATCTTCTTTTTATCTTCTTTTCAATCATTCCGGCATTTGTAAATACCAAAAAATCCTATCAGAAATTTCTCGCTTATATTTTCTTTATTCCCAATTTCATTGCGATAGCCTTTAATTTTATCGATATGATTTATTATCGATTTACATTGAGTAGAAGCACTTCAAACATTCTGGAATCCGTTGAACATGAACAAAATCTCGGCAGACTTCTTGGGAATTTCCTCATCAATTATTGGTATGTTTTTCTACTGTATTTTCTTTGTTTGGGATTGTGGATTTTCCTCTATTCAAGAATGAAAATTGAAACGGAAAAATCTGTTTCAAAAAGGAACTATGTTTGGAGTTCACTTGTTTTTATTTTAATTTCCGGCTGGCTGATAATTGGCGGAATACGAGGTGGTTATGGTGAAAAATCCCGTCCAATCAACATGGTGGACGCAAATAATATGGTCAGCAATTTCATTCATGCCAATATTATTTTGAACACGCCGTTTTGTATTATCCGGACTTTCGGCGTTGACTCTTATCAGAAACTCGATTTTATGCCGGATGAAGAAGCTGAACAACGGGTTTATCCCATCAAACAATACAACCGGAATCCAGCTTCCAAACCCAACATTGTCCTATTGATTTTGGAAAGTTTTTCCCGGGAATACATGGGTGCTTTCAACCAACACCATAAAATCCGGGATTACGAAGGCTTTACGCCGTTTCTGGATTCACTTTCCCAAAACAGCATGATTTTCACAAAAGCATTTTCCAACGGAACCCGTTCTACACATGCCATGTCCGCAATTCTTGCCGGGATTCCATCTTTTTCCAAGGCTTTTACATCTTCTCCATATCCCAACCAAAATATTGAATCTTTGGTTTCTATTCTCAACAGCTTAGGCTATGATACTTCTTTTTTTCATGGAGCCGCCAATGGTTCGATGGGATTTTTGGGTTTTGGAAATATCCTCGGGATGCATCATTATTATGGAATGAATGAGTTCAATAACCCGGAAGAATTCGACGGCGTTTGGGGCATATGGGATGAACCATTTTTACAGTTTACCCATGATGTGATTTCAAAAAAGAAACAACCATTTATGGCTACTGTTTTTACGGTAACTTCACACGAACCTTATAAAGTTCCAAAAAAATACAAGGGAAAATTTCCGAAAGGACAGATTCCAATGCATCAGGTAGTAGGTTATACGGATTTTGCGGTGAAAAGATTTTTTGAATCAGCCCAAAGAGAACCTTGGTTTGAAAACACAATTTTTATTATCACCGGCGATCATGACAATGACACCTATTATCCAGCATATCAATCGGGTATGAATCAACAAACCGCAATACCCATTATTATTTATAAGCCGGACAACAGCCTGAAAGGTGAAAACCACGAATGGGCGCAGCATATTGATATTTATCCAACAATCATGGACATGATTGGTTATCAAAAACCATTTCGCAGCTGGGGCAGAAGTCTGTTTGGTGACCCGAATCAGGAACCTTTTGTGATAAATTATTTGGACAATGTTTATCGCTTCGCTTCCGGAAATTATATCTGTATATTTAACGGAGAAAAAGCTTTGGGCTTTTATGACAAGGATGATTTGCTGTTAAAAAACAATCTGATTGGCAATAGGAACCGCGAAATGGATGAGTTGGAAATTTACTGCAAAGCCTTTCTCCAAAATTATTTCAAAAGAATCATTGACCATGAATTGGGAACACCTGAAAATCATGATTAATTTGATCGGGAAACAAATTCTATATTCCTTTTCAAGCCATCAAATTTCGCTCTTTTTACCGCAGATTTTTTGAAAATATCGCGATAAACCTCTTCAGTGATTTCTTCCCAGTCCTTTTTGGAAAATGCGAGTAATTTCTCATTTGGACGAAATTCTTCATCCTGCGTTGGCAACGCAAAACGATTCCACGGACAGACATCCTGACAAATATCGCAACCAAAAATCCAGTCTTCAAATTTCCCTTGCATTGCCAACGGAAAAGACTTGTCTTTCAATTCAATCGTGAAATAAGTAATGCACTGACTGGCATTGAGCCTGCGATCCGGGAGAATGGCATCGGTGGGACAAGCGTCTATACAACGTGTACAATCCCCACAATGATCTGACTGAAACTCAGCATCATAAGCCAAATCCAAATCAATTATCAACTCTGCCAGAAAATGAAAAGAACCTCGACTTTTGATGAGATTCAAGGTGTTTTTACCAGTCCAACCTATCCCCGATCTACGCGCCCAAGCGTCTTCTAACACCGGTGCGGAATCTGTGAAAACCCTGCCGTTTACCTCCCCGATTTCCTCATTGATGTAATTCATCAGTTCCCGCAATTTGTCCTTGATTACAAAATGATAATCTTTTCCGTATGCATATTTCGCAATTTTATAAGAATCTTGTCTTTGAATTTTTTCAGGATAATAATTGTATGCAAGTGAGACAACGGATTTCGCTCCTTCCACCAACAAAGTCGGATCCAGCCTTTTGTCAAAATTATTCTCCATATACGCTAACTTTCCATGGTAGCCATTTTTGAGATAATTCTCCAAATGCGGGGCTTCTTCTTCGAGGAATTCGGCTTTCGCGATGCCACAGGCCAGAAACCCAAGTTCATGGGCTTTGTCTTTGAGCATTTTACTGAATTTTGACCGATTGTCACGCGAAATATATTCCATATTGCTTCAAATCTGCTTAAAATTAAGAAAAGAAAATGGTTCAGTTTTTTTATATACAGAAAACCTTCATTTAGAGAAATTCAATTTAACTTTTGCTTTCTATATTCTGAAGTTGAATCAGGTTGGAATAGATGCCGTTTTTCTCAATCAATTCATTATGGGTTCCGTATTCCTGAATTTTTCCGCCGTCCATCACCACGATTTTATCTGCGTTGGTAATGGTAGAAAGCCGATGTGCAATTACGATAGAAGTCCTGCTCTTCATCATTTTACTCAATGCGTCCTGAACTAATTTCTCGGATTGCGTGTCCAGTGCGGAAGTGGCTTCGTCCAACACCATTATCGGCGGGTTTTTGTAAACCGCACGGGCGATGCTTAAACGTTGTTTCTGTCCTCCGCTCAACTTTCCACCACCTTCTCCAATGATGTCATTATATTTCTTGGGAAGTTTTTCAATGAATTCGTCGGCATTGGCGACTTTTGCCGCCCTGCTTACTTTTTCGGCGGTTGCTTTCTCATCTCCCAATGAAATATTATTGGAAACCGTGTCATTGAACAAAATACTGTCCTGCGTGACCAAGCCAAAAAGTTTATGATAATCAGCGAGTTTTATGTCCCGAATATCTGTTCCATCCAACAGAATCTGCCCTTCGATTACATCATAAAATCTTGTAATCAGATTGGCTACCGTGGATTTACCACTTCCTGAAGGACCGACCAACGCGACCACTTCACCTTTTTGAATGGTCAGATTAAAATTTTCAATGATATTTTTGTCGGTATAGCCGAAACTCACATTCCTGAATTCGATTTGATTTTTAAATGCTGACAGACTCACTGCATTGGGTTTGTCTTCGATAACCACCTTTGTGTCTAACAAATCAAAAATCCGTTGTGCCGAAACTTCTCCTTTCTGAATATCAGAAAGTGCACGGGAAAATTTCTTAATCGGATCAAGCAAAGTATAAAAAGTGGCAATGTAGAAAATGAATTCAGATCCACTCAGCCCCTCGCCTTCTAAACTCAGTTTCCCCCCAAAAAACACAATCATTCCAATCGTAATTGCGCCCAAGAATTCACTGGTTGGAGAAGCCAATGCTTTCTTTTTCATCACTTGCTGAAGCAGCCGGCGGTATTTGTTGATGGATTTGTTGAAGCGATTTCTGATTTGATAATCTGCATTGAAAATTTTAATAATCTTAATAGAATTCAACGTTTCATCCACATAAGACAATATATTTCCCAATTCATTTTGTGCAAATCCTGTATCTCTTTTCAAACTTTTTCCAATCCATGAAATCAGACTACCCATGATCGGAAAAACCAAAATGGCAAAAATAGTTAACTGATAACTGGTTATAAACAAAACAGTTACGAACACAAGTATTTGAATCGGACTTCGCAAAGTATCCACCAATCCATTCAGGATATTCGATTCTACTTCTGCGACATCATTGGAAATCCGAACCAGCATATCCCCTTTTTTCTTTTCAGTGAAATAAGCCACCGGCAATTCTAAAATTTTATTATGAATATCAACTCTGAAATCACGGGATACTCCTGAACGCAAATCAATTAGAAAATATTCCGAAAAATAACTGCAAATATTTCTGATTAAAAACAGAAAAATAAAGAGCAGGCAAGAAATCAGCAGAACCCTGAGCGGCCCATGGACATCCCCAATGTGCTGCATCTGATAACCAAATAATTCACTGAAATAGTCCTTTGCATCCAAGATATTCCCTGAAAACTGAGGTTTTTCGGGAATAGGTGGTTTTTGTTCATCGAACAGCACGGAAAGAATCGGCATCATAAAAGCCAATGCAGTAACATTGAAAACCGCATAGAGGAAATTAAAAAAGATGGCCACCGAAAATGACGAACGGTAGGGGGTTACATACATCAATGCTCTTCGAAGCAATTTCATGAAGCTTTTTTAATTGGAGCAAATGTACAAATCGGTTTTTGAAGTGGAAAATGAGATTTGACCGGAAATTTAAGAATGTGCATAATAATTTATTCATTGAAAGGAATTTGAAAATCATAAAATTGAGATTAATTGATTTTTCAATAACTTCTTCCTTTTGATAAAAACCCGCAGTTATAAATAGCAAAATGCGTAACTTCGTTGCTATGAAAATAGGAATTTTAGGTGGTGGTCAATTGGGCTATATGTTTTTGCAAAATGCATTGCAGTACCCTGTGGAAATTCATATTCTGGATCCATCGGCCAATGCCCCTTGTGCGCGTCATGCAGATTTTTTCACACAAGGCGATTTCGCTGATTATGAAACGGTTGTGAAATTCGGGAAAGACTTAGATGCCATTGGAATTGAAATTGAACACGTCAATGCAGCGGCGTTGCACCATCTGAAATCTTTAGGAAAAATCGTGGTTCCAGACCCGGATGCGTTAGAAATCATTCAGGACAAATCTGTTCAAAAACGATTTTATGTGGAACAAGATATTCCTACTTCGCCGTTTTTTGAATTGGAAAACTGGGAAGAATTGAAAAATAAAAATGTAGCCCTTCCCTTGTTTCAGAAAGCCAACAAAGGCGGATATGACGGTCATGGGGTGCAATTCATTGAGTCACAAAAAGATTTGCATAAGCAGCTGAAAGCTCCGTCCATTTATGAGAAACCCGCTGACATCCAAAAGGAAATCGCTGTAGTAGCAGCAGCCGACCACCTTGGAAATATCGTTACTTATCCGGTGGTGGAATTGGTTTTCAATCAAGAATATAACCTGCTGGATCATTTGTTGATTCCGGCTATGATTGATGTAGAATATGCTACCAAAGCCGACAAAATTGCCAGAAAAACCGTTGAAAAACTGAATTCTCCCGGGGTATTTGCTGTAGAAATGTTTTTGAACAAAGACGGTTCCATTTGGGTCAACGAAACGGCTTGTAGAGTACACAACAGCGGGCATTCCACCATTGAAGCAGCCAATTGTTCACAATTTGATCAGATGCTGAGAATCCTGATGGGGCTACCTTTGGGCGATACGCAATTGCATTGTTATTCCGCAATGGTCAATCTGATTGGAGCCGAAGGAGAGATGGGTTTGGCGCAAATTGAAAACATCGACAAAGTTTTGGGCATTCCTGGAATTTATCTGCATTGGTATTCCAAAGAAGAAACGCGACCAGGCAGAAAAATGGGACATATAACCCTGTTGGATGAAAGTTTAAATGAATTGAAATCAAAAATAGCTTTAGTCAATCAAATCATAAAAGTAACCGCAAAAAAAATAAAATCATGGTAGGAATCATCATGGGCAGCGACAGCGATTTACCTGTCATGAAAGCAGCTGCAGAAGTTTTGGAGGAATTGAACGTAGCCTACGAATTGACCATCGTTTCAGCACATCGCACGCCAATCCGACTTTTTAAATATGCGACCACCGCCAAAGACCGGGGATTGAAAGCCATCATCGCCGGGGCAGGCGGCGCAGCTCATTTGCCCGGAATGGTAGCTTCGCTGACCGCCCTTCCGGTTATCGGTGTACCCATTAAATCTTCAAATTCCATCGAAGGCTGGGACTCCATTCTATCCATCCTACAAATGCCCAATGGCATTCCCGTGGCAACTGTGGCATTGGATGGTGCGAAAAACGCAGGCATACTTGCTGCAAAAATCGTTGGAATTTCAGATGAGAATGTTGCTAAGAAATTGGAAGAATTTCGCAGAAAAATGCAGAAATCTGTGCAGGAAAAAATCGAAAAAGTAAAATGGGAATATGAAAATAAATTCGATCGTCAATACGATGACGAAGAATAATTTATCGGATTGAACCTTCCGGAAACTGCACTTTTTCAGGATGTTCATTGAGCATGGGGAGTGCAAGTTTTAGGATTCTCGTTCGCCGTCCGGTTGTATCCAAAGGTTCTACTGGATAGGAAATTACGGCTTCCAACCATGCGTAAGTATTGTTTCTGAAATACACTTCGGGATACCATCTTTTTCTGATTTTGACATCTTTTTTCGGATATCTTGTTGTGAAATCTTCCAAAGTAGCCTGAATCAAACATTCCTCCACAAATTTCAAATCACTTGTATAGGCAATCTGAATAGCGGTTTCATTCCAGATGAAAGGGATCTGCGGCCCCGAATAATTGATGACTTCATCTTTCAGGATTTTGCTGTTTGGAAAATAAACCACCCGACCGGTTTTTCGGTCATTTTGTACATAATCTCCACTGATTTCAATCATTTTGGTGTCGAGATAACCAATTTCGACAATATCACCGCGCATACCATTGATTTGAATCCGATCACCCACTTTGTAAGGCTGACGGAAAACAATATAAAGCCATGCAATAAATGATGTAATTGGTGCCTGAAGTGCAAATCCGAGAATCAGGGAAATCAACCCCAAACTTACCACCGTAGTATAAAGGTTGTCAAATAAAAATGAGCCAGAAACAAAGACCACCAATATCCCTGTCAACAATTTATTGATTCTCAATAAATTATACTTATCTCCTTCCGAATGAATTTGAGCATGAATAAATCTTTCCACAATTTTCCCAAACATCAAAACCACAAGAACCAAAAATGCACAAAATAATATTTTACGTAAAATCTGTGCAAATCCAATCCATTCAGAAATAAATGCTAAGCCGGCTAAATAGTACAATCCCAATACGATAGCGGCTGAAGCGGCATAGACGAGCATCCAGAATTTAGAACTTTGATTTTTATTGTGCGTCATAGATTGAACAAAAATATAAAACTTTTGAAGATTCTAATAATCTAAATTGAAAGCAGCTACTACTTGACAAACAGCTATAAATGGTTAATTTTGCAAAAATTTTATGTTATGATATTTGTGGAAAATGAAGGAAACAATGACCCTCATCTGAATATTGCCCTCGAAGAATACATGCTTAGAAACTTTAGTCCTGACAATGATTACCTTTTATTTTATATCAATAATCCTTCGATTATAATCGGAAGTTATCAGAACACATTGGAAGAAATCAATTACGGATATGTCACGGAAAATAACATTCGTGTGGTCAGAAGACTTTCCGGTGGCGGGGCTGTTTATCATGATTTAGGAAATTTAAATTTCAGTTTTCACACCAATCATGATATCAAAAGCATTAATAATTTTAAAAATTTCACAGCACCGGTAATCAAAGTTCTGAAAGATTTGGGATTGAATGCGGAACTAAAAGGAAGAAATGACATTCAAGTGGATGAAAAGAAAATTTCGGGAACCGCACAATTTACCAACGGTAAAAGAATGCTGAGCCACGGAACCTTGCTTTTTGATTCCGATTTGAACGAAGTCGCCAATGCACTGCATGTAAAAATGAGCAAAATAGAATCCAAAGGGCATAAATCCGTACGCAGCAGGGTAGCCAATATTTCTGATTTTCTAAAAGAGAAAATGAGCATCGAAGCCTTCAGAACAAAATTGTTAGAAGGGCTTTATGAAGGGGGGGAACCCTTTGAAGTTTATCATCTCACAGATGAAGAATGGGAAAAAGTCAGAAAACTAAGAGATGAAAAATACGACAACTGGGATTGGAATTTCGGACGTTCTCCTAAATTCAATATCAAAAGAGCCAAAAGATTTCCGATTGGTGAAATTGATTTGAGGATTTTTGTTGAAAAAGGACTTATCACTGATTTCAAAGTTTATGGTGATTTCTTTTCCAAAGAATCAGTTGAAAACTTGGAAAATCTGATGCCGGGCTTGAGGTATGAAAAGAATGAAATCATTGAAAAATTAAAAGATGTTGACATCACAAATTATTTCGGGGATTTGCCCAAAGAAGATTTCATCGAATTGATTTACGGAGAAGATTCGGTAGTTGAATGAAGCTTTAATTCTAAAAATTAACTCAAAAAAAAATGCTCCCGATTCAGGAGCATTTTTTATTTATTTAAGTTCTTTGATTATTTCACAACAATTTTTGTGTTTTGAACACGGCCGTCAATCAATCTGGCTTGTCCGATATAAATTCCGGCTGGAAGTGAAGAAACATCAACCTGCGTGTTTTTAGTTTGCAACACATTTCTACCGTTCATATCAATAATATTGATCATTTGAATTTCTTTGTCAGAAATGAAATTAACCACTCCGTTAGCAGGATTAGGATAAACCTGAAGTGAAGATTGAGTTACTTCCACAGTTCCCATGTTCAAATCTCCATCAAATTTCCAAATTCCGGAAATACCGTTAGGACCGTCAGAGAAGTATCCGCACCATCCTGTTGTCCCGTTCAAAAACGCCAATGTCCCTCTCTGGTCATCGCTGTCAATATTGATCCAAGTATCACCAAAATCAGTGGTATAAGCAGTTCCTGTTGCCACAAGTGCGTTGATGCCAGAAGTAACAAATACGCCAGAAGTACCCGGTACAGCTGCTACGTCACCAGCATACCAATCGGTACTAAGGTCTAACAATTCCCAGTTTTCACCCCCGTCGTTGGTTCTCCACAAGAAAACGGATCCGCTGTCATTTGTAATCAAAAGCCCATCCAAACCGTTGTCCGCAAATGCGTAAGTTCCAGTTGAACCTTCAGTGATTACCCCACCGAAATCCGTAGCCGGAGACTGATAGGCTTCCCAAGTTTCTCCTCTGTCCGGAGAATAAAGGATTCTTCCCAAAGAAGTACCCAACCAGATTTTATCACCAACAACATCTTTCAGTCCTGTATAAGTAAATTCATCCGCATTCAAAGGTGCAGGTGCAGAAGTAATCTGCGTCCAGCTTTCTCCTCCATCTGTGGTTTTGTACATCTGGAACATATTGGAAACCGGATCTCCGCCAGCATATCCGTTATCAGCATCCCAAAAATAAATATGGTTTGCAAAAGCGGCAGAACCGGTGAAAACAGAACCTGAATATTTAGTCCAAGTAGAACCGCCATCGGTGGTTTTCCAAATGCCATTATTAGATGCGTTTGCGCCGGTTGGTGCAGTAACAACATAAGCTGTGTTTGCGTCAACCCCCGCAATATCACCAATCAAAGCTGTACTCGGTACACCCGTTACTGACATGGCAACCCAGTCACTACCTCCATTGGTTGTTCTTGCTACATCCTTAGGATAAGTTCCGGCTCCACTACCATCGTATGCAGAAATCCAAACGGTATTTTCATCTACAATTGAGATGTCGTTTACACCCCAATTCAATGGCCAGTTCGTAGCTTGGTTTGTCCAAAAGAACTGAGCATTAACAGTAAAGCTAAATAATACGGCCAAAGCCAATAAATAATTTTTCATCATAACTAATATTTAATTTTCAGGGATAAAGGTACAATTATTATTAAATTATGATAAAAAAACAGAGGAAATTATCATTTATTTAACCCTTTGTTAAATTCTAAAAATATTATTTAAATATTTTTGGTATGTCAACAATTTGATAATAATTCAGGAAATTAACTATTGTTCAGATTATTTTTAAATTTAAATCCGAACACCTAACAGATTCAAGATTTCATACCTTTTCCAAGGTTTTGAATCTTGGAAAAGGATTTAGCTATATAATACCTTATCGACTTCACTCCAATTCGGTCTCCATATTACCAGCATATTTTTACAACTTACTACTTAACTTTCTTTTTTCTCCGACTCCTTATTTAGCATTTTATAATTATAATAAAACATCAGAAAAATATAAAGAGGCAATAGGAAAGTAAATAAAAATTTATATTCAATACCCATAAAAATCACTGTGAAAAATGCCATATAGGTATAAAGAGAAATTGGAACTACCGAAATAATCCAATAAATATTCCTTCTTGTTTGTTTTCTTGTTAGTTTAAAAGCGAGAGAGGATAATAGAAGTGGTAAAAATAAGCCGATTGAAAAATTAAAAACATAACTATAAAAAGTAAAACCTGATGTTGATATATAATAACTTAAGGGTTGAATGTTAGTGCTGTCATCAATAATAATACTCATCACCATATCCACAGCAAATTTTAAAACAGTAAAAAGTATTGAAAGAATAAATACTCGAAATAAGTCTTTAACTATTGACATCCTAAAGAACTTTGGGGATTAATTCCTAATAATACCTTGTTGACTTCGCTCCAATTAGGTCTCCATGTTACAGGAGCGTTTTTCGTTACAGTATTTCCATAGCTATTGTTTTGGATATATTCTTTCAATCCATCTTGAAAGCTTTTCCAAAGATTATCTGCTTTTTCAAACATGAAATTTTGCCCTGGAAATATATGTGCATACAAACCTCTCGTCACTCTATCCACTCCTCTTGTATATATAGTATAAGTTCCATCTTGATTTTTAATCAATCCAAATTTTCTATTACCACTTACCGGATGAGGTCCATCTAAACCTTGTGTCAAATTACCATAGGGAGTCTTTATTGTGGTAAAAATCCAATGTCCATTATGAAAATCATTATAAGGAGGAGTATTATAATTTACTTGATAACCAGAAGTTATAACAGAGCCATCGTCGCCGGGAATATTTATGTGTATAATTGAATTAAAAGGATTATTTGAATACCATATCGCCCCTTCATTGTATCCTGTTTGATTAGAAGGAGAAAAACTGCTGTAATCGGTATTCACAAAATCATTAATGTTTGTTCTAACGAAATTTAGAAATTCTTCCGGAGTAAACTGTTGACTATCATGAGGTGCAGGCTTGTAAGGCATAGTGTTAAAAGTTACTGCAAAGTAATCATTGTTCACTAAAGAACCTTTTGCATTTTCTAAATTTTGTAGAGCCCATCCATAATATGGGCTTATATGTGCATCATCTAAATTTTGCAATTTGTCTTTTACTGACTGTGGTATAGGGTATTGCGCTACTTCCTGCCATTGAGGGATTTGGTTGCAGGGGATATTCGATATTGCAAATGGATTTTCGTATAAGTATTGTTCTAATGAATGGAGTCTATCCATAAAATTTTCTGGCTCCACTACTACATCTTTATTTTGACATAAAAAAATTATTGCACTATATATAAACTCTGCCTGGTCATTTGGTGCATTATTAAGAGGGATTATAAATTGATTGAAAAATTTTGGTTTTATTTGGCTGTTTAAATAAGGTACCTCATTATAAACATCTAAATGTAAACCATGAGAATGTAGTCTATCCAAAATGACTTGTAATTTTGGGTGATAGCTGTAATAATCTGGATAAAATGTGTACCATGGACTATTGTTCGAATTACCCGTTCCTCCACCACCCTGATCTCCGGGGTCATTTCCTCCAAAATCATAATCCCCACCACTACTTGTAACGCCTCCACCGCCTAATGACCAACACTCAACCGTCATGCACATCGAACAGTTGTCACAAGTACCTGAACATCCGTAACAATGATGATATTCCACACATATTTGTGCTATTCTTCCTGTTGAGTCTCCCTCTTCCTCTGTAATATTAAAATTAAATTCTTTATAACCGAATCCTTCTTCGTTTTGAAGTTCGTGTCCTTCCATTATGCCGGCTTCCGGAATACTTTCAAACAGATCTACGGGAATTTTTGTATATTTTCTTTCTTCACCAAAAATTTTCTGATCAAAATATAAAAAAGTCATTAATACACTTTCCCTATCAATCTTTTCTATTTCCGAATTATGTGTGAAAGTATATAATTCATCATTTGTTATAGTATAAATTAATAGGGTTTTCACTATCAGGGTTTTTAATATAAAGTAATGATGAAAGATTATTCTCTCCTTCTACACGTAATGGTATAACTACGAAATCTGTTTCTTCATCACTGCCTCTACTGTGTAAATTACTGCCACTTAACCTTGCATAACTCCATTGAGGTATTCCTTTTAAATCTGACAAGTCCGAAATAAAATCTTTTTCATTATTAATTCTTTCTAACTTTTCGACAAACTCTAAATTAACAAAACTTTGAGTTTTTGACAGCTGGTTTTGTTCATTAAATAAAAAGAACTTATCTGCTCTATTTGAGATGCTAACATCCTCATTAGTTGAATTAGTTAATTTAAAATCTTCTTCGATACATGAATTGATTGATAGTAAAACTGACAAATACATAAAAATTCATTTCATAGGATTGTTATTTAAATGTTAATATTTGATTAAACTTTAACAAAAATGATTTGAAGAATTAGACCTGGCAATTAAAAGTTGTATAATTTTGAATAATAAAGAATAATTTCTATTTTTGTATTATATTAGATATACGTTTTTCGAATGAATGTCAAATTAAGAAAAATTAGAGAAAATAAGAAAATTTCACAATCAGAAATGGCTGATTTTCTTGGAATATCACAAGCACAATATCATAGATGCGAGAGTGGAAAAGTAGTTTTATCCGAAAATCAATGGCAGCTGATTTCTGAGTATCTTGACATACCCTTAACAGAATTACTCCATGATGAAAAAAGTGGAATTATTTCTAAGAAGAATATTCAAAGAAACAGCTATTTTTCTTATAATATGTATTTGTCTGATAAAATTATAACTATTTTAGAAGAAAGGATTAAAAATCTTGAAAATGAGATTTTAAAGCTAAAAAATAAACCATAAATAAATTTTCAGTTGATATTTGATTTTTCAAAATTATTCTTCAACCATTTCCTGATGAAAAAAATGGATGAAAAAGGACAAAAATCGATTGATTTTGGGTGATTTCCCCTGACAGTCATCGTAATTTTATTGTCTTTAGTTGTAATTGCCTCGATTTTTCTTTTAAATTTAGGAAATAATTAAAATTTGAAATTACTTTCATTTTATCAAAATCGACAAAATCCTAGAAATAGAACCTTATAAAACCAAGATTCGAAACATTTTATTTATTTTTCCAACTCCTACCGCTTGGGATTCATCACCACAAAAGGAATAATCATTTCCTCCATGGAAATTCCGCCGTGCTGATAAGTGTTTTTGTAATAATTGACGTAATGATTATAGTTCTTAGGATACGCCAAAAATATATCCTCCTTGGCGAAAATATATTTGGAACTCAAATTGACTTTCGGCATGAAATAATCTTCCGCATTGTCGATGGCAAATACATCATCTTCCTCAAACACCAATTTTCTTCCCATTTTATAACGCAGGTTGGTGCTGGTTTCACGGTCGCCGACTACTTTTGAAGGCTTGCGGACAAAGATGGTACCATGGTCTGTGGTCAGCATGATTTTCATGCCCTCTTCGTGCGCTTTTCGGACGATTTCCATCAGGTATGAATTCTCAAACCAGTTTTTCGTAGTGGCACGGAAGGTTTTATCGTCCCTAATCATTTCACTCACAATGCGGTTATCGGTTTTGGCATGTGATAGGATGTCAATAAAATTGTAAACAATCACCGTCAGGTTTCTGTTTTTGTACTGATGAAAGCTATCCAATATCTTTTTTTCAAATTCCGAATTGAGGATTTTGTAATACTGCATGCTCAGGTCGTTCATTCCCAACCGCTGCATTTGGTCGGCAAGAAAATCTTTTTCAAAAGTGTTTTTATTGCCTTCTTCATTGTCATTCAGCCATTTGTCAGGGAATCTTTTTTCAATCTGCAAGGGCATCAATCCGGCGAAAAAAGCGTTTCTTGCATACTGGGTTGCGGAAGGTAGGATGCTGTAATACATGATTTCTTGCTCCACATTATAATGTTGTGCGAACAGCGGTTCTATGGATTTCCATTGGTCATAACGCAGATTATCGACCATAATCAACAAGGTTTTGTTGCTGGAATTTAAGTTCGGACGAGCAAGTTCCTTGAATGCGGTATGCGACATGATGGGTTTGTCATCGGTGGTCAACCAGTCATAATAATTATTGGAAATGAATTTGAAGAAAGCAGAATTGGCTTCCTGTTTTTGATTTTCGAGGATTTGAAACATTTCATTGTCCTGAATTTTCTCCAATTCCAATTCCCAAAACACCAATCTTTTATAAATCTCACGCCAGTCGTTGTAGTCGCCCGCTCCCATGATATCCATTGAGATTTTACGAAATTCCTGTTGGTAATTGACCACCGCTTTTTCATTGATGATTTTATGGCGATCCAGAATTTTTTTCAAACTCAGGAGAATCTGATTGGGATTGACCGGTTTAATCAGATAGTCCGCAATGTGTGAACCGATGGCTTCCTCCATGATATGCTCTTCCTCATTTTTGGTAATCATCACAATGGGCAGCTGAGGTTTGATTTCCTTGATTTTTTGCAGTGCTTCTAACCCGCCCATGCCCGGCATATTTTCATCGATCAGCACCGCTTCAAAATTTTCTGTGGGAATGATTTCCAAGGCATCTGTCGCATTATTGAGCATTCTGGTTTCGTAGCCTTTCTTCTCCAAAAACATTGCATGCGGTTTCAATAACTCTATTTCATCGTCTATCCATAAAATCTTTATAGCCATATATTTGTTTTATATTAAATTTGTGATGTATAAATTCCAATTGTTTTGAAAGTAAACAAGCTCAAAGTATTTAACGATCCGGTACACGGATTTATTAGCATTCCGAATGAATTAATTTTTGATATTATTCAACATCCACATTTTCAAAGACTGCGAAGAATATGCCAAACCGGTTTGACAGAAATGGTTTATCCCGGCGCGCGTCATTCCCGTTTCCATCATGCTTTGGGTGCCATGCACCTGATGCAGAAGGTGATGGACACTTTGCGAAAAAAAGGGGTGGAAATCTCAGATGAAGAAAAAAATGCAGCCATGTGTGCGATTTTACTGCACGATGTCGGACACGGCCCCTTTTCTCATGCATTGGAAAAAAGCATCATGGAGAAATGGCAGCACGAAGAAATTTCGCTGTATCTGATGGAAGCATTGAACGAAACTTTTTCGGGTCAACTGACTTTGGCTATTCAGATTTTCAAAGGAGAATTTGAAAGAACTTTTTTCAAGCAATTGGTTTCAAGCCAGTTGGACATGGACAGATTAGACTATCTGAAACGGGATAGTTTTTTTACCGGCGTCGTAGAAGGAAACATCAATCCCGACCGGATTATTTCCACCCTAAATGTGAAAGATGACCAACTTGTCGTGGATTCCAAAGGAATTTATTCCGTAGAAAAATACTTGACTGCACGTATGTTCATGTATTGGCAGGTTTACAATCACAAAACTTCGGTGACCGCTGAAGTACTGGCCACGCAAGCATTGAAAAGGGCAAAGGAATTGAGTAGAGCCGGTCAAAATCTTTTTGCGACGGACGCCTTAAAATATTTTTTAGAGGGGCATTCGGAAAAGGATGTGTCAGAAAATCTTCATTATTTCACTCGGCTGGATGACAGTGATATTTGGACTTCGCTCAAGGAATGGCAGCATTCGGAAGACCGGATTCTGGCCTTTTTGTCACGGGCACTTATTGAACGAAAGCTACCGGTTTCGAGAATATTTAACCAGAAACTTGACGACCGGGAAATTAAAAAATTGACCGAACAAGCCAGAAATCTGCTAAATGTGGAAGACGGCAGTTATTTTGTCCATCAAACACCCATCCGCGTTTTGCCTTATGACAAAATGGATTTCCCGATTTACATCATGGACAAGAACAGGGAATTGACGGAAATTTCCGAATCACCTTTGCAAATTTTAGCGCATCATTTATTGAATCCGATTGAAAAGTTTCACCTTTGTTACTTGAATGTTAAGAAAAATCCATGATTCAATCATTCAATATATCCAAAATTCATATTTTTGCACATTATGGAGTTTAGCGCATTAGAGATTGCTTCTTTTTTGGAAGGCAGGATTGAGGGAAATCCGGACGTGAAAGTTTCAACACTTTCTAAAATAGAAGAAGGGAAACCGGGAACATTATCATTCCTTTCCAATATGAAGTATGAACCATATCTTTATGGTACGGAAGCGTCTCTTGTGATAGTTTCCAAAGACTTTATACCCACCAAAAAATTCAAGACGACTTTGATTTATGTAGATGACGCCTATCGGTCATTTACTAAATTACTGAACCACGTCAACCAGTTGAGAAATAAGAAAACCGGAATTGATTCCTTGACCCATATTCACGAATCCGCGGAATTGGGACAAGATATATATATCGGAAGCTTCGTTTATGTAGGAGAAAATGTGAAAATCGCTGACAACGTAATGATTTATTCCAATGCCCACATCGGCGACAATGTGAAAATCGGTGAAGGAACGGTTATTCATTCCGGCGTCCGACTATACACAGACACCGAAATCGGGAAAAACTGCATCATCAATTCCAATACGGTAATCGGTGCTGACGGTTTTGGATTTGCGCCGACAGAAGGTGGGAAAATGGAAAAAATCCCGCAAATCGGAAATGTTATTATCAAAGACAATGTAGAAATAGGTGCTTCCTGTACGATTGATCGCGCTACTTTAGGTTCTACTATTATTCATTCCGGTGTGAAATTAGATAATCTGATACAGATTGCACATAATGTTGAAATACAAGAAAATACAGTGATAGCGGCACAAGCCGGAATTGCAGGTTCAACCAAAATCGGCCGAAACTGCCGTGTAGGCGGACAGGCCGGAGTAGTCGGACATTTAAAAATCGGAGATTATGCACAAATTCAGGCACAAAGCGGAATAACCAAAGAAATTTCCGAAGGTGCAAGGATTCAGGGCAGTCCCGCCATGGATGTTTCAGACTTCCGCAAATCTTATGTATATTTCAGAAGATTTCCGGAAATCGTGAAACGATTAGAAGAATTAGAAAAAGAAATTAAGCAACAAACAATAAAAAGTTAATGTCGGACAAACAAAAAACCTTAGCCGGAGAATGTACGCTGAAAGGAGTAGGACTCCATACCGGAGTGTCCGTTACGCTGACGCTGAAACCGGCATCGGTCAATACCGGATTCGTATTTGTCAGAACCGATCTGGACGGTAGCCCAAAGATTGAAGCTGACGCCAATTATGTTTCTGCTACACAACGAGGAACTACCATAGAAAAGAAAGGCGTTGAAATTCATACCGTCGAACATCTTCTCGCCGCACTCACTGGAATGGATCTGGATAATGTGCTGATTGAAGTCGATAATTCAGAAATTCCGATTCTCGATGGTTCTGCCAAAGAATTTATTGAGGCCATTGAAAAAGTCGGAATCGAAGAACAGGATGAAGACCGGGAATATTATGTAATCAAGGACATTGTTTCATATACCGATCCGGAAACGGGCTCAGAAATTACAGCCATTCCCGCAAACACCTATCAAGTAACGACCATGGTGGACTTCGGAACCAAAGTTTTGGGAACGCAAAATGCGAGTATTAAAGATATTTCCGAATTCAAAACCCAAATCGCCAATGCCCGGACTTTCAGTTTTCTTCATGAAATTGAATATCTGTTGGATGCGGGATTGATAAAAGGAGGTGATTTGAACAATGCCATTGTTTATGTTGATACGGAAATTACACCTGAAACCCAGGAAAAACTAAAAAAAGCATTTCACAAAGAACATGTGAAAATCCAGCCCAACGGAACTTTGGATAACATCACCCTTCATTATCCCAATGAAGCAGCAAGACACAAACTGCTGGATGTGGTTGGGGATTTGGCTTTGGTCGGCACCAAAATTAAAGGGAAAATCATCGCCAACAAACCCGGGCATAAAATCAATACCGGTTTTGCGAAGAAACTGAGCAAAAAAATCGCCATCGCCAAAAGAAGAAATGTTCCTGAATTTGATTTGACGAAAAATCCGATTTATGACATCAATGAGATTATGAAAATCCTACCTCATCGTCCACCCTTCTTACTGATAGACAAAGTGATAGAGAAGGACGAAGGTTGTTTGGTGGGAATTAAGAACGTTACGATGAATGAGCCTTTTTTTGTTGGTCATTTTCCACAGGAACCGGTGATGCCGGGTGTCCTTCAGGTGGAAGCGATGGCACAATTAGGTGGAATTTTGGTTTTAGGAGAAATGGAAAAACCCAAAGAATTTTCCACCTATTTTATGAAAATCGACAATGTGAAATTTAAAAGAAAAGTCGTACCCGGGGATACCCTGATTCTGAAAGTGGAATTGGTACAACCCATCCGCAGAGGAATCGTCCATATGCAGGGCTATGGCTATGTCAATGACACGATTGCGGTTGAAGCAGAAATGATGGCATTAATAACTAAAGAAAAGATTTAAACGTGGAAACCATGACTCAACGTCCATTGGCATATATTCATCCAGGTGCAAAAATTGCTGATTCAGTCAAAATCGAGCCGTTTTCGGTCATCTATGATGATGTGGAAATAGGTGAAGGAACTTGGATAGGTCCGAACGTTACCATAATGGAAGGAACCAGAATCGGTAAAAATTGTAAGATTTTTCCGGGAGCTGTCATAGCTGCCGAACCTCAGGATTTGAAATATGAGGGTGAAAAAACCTATGTTTATATCGGTGATAATACTACCATTCGTGAAAGCGTCACCATAAATAAAGGTACCAAAGCCCTTGGATATACCAAAATCGGCAACAACTGCCTGATTATGGCAACGGCACATGTCGCTCATGACTGTATTCTCGGCGATCATGTGATTGTTGTAAATGGAGTTGGTCTGGCTGGGCATATTGAAATCGGAGATTATGGATTTGTTGGCGGGATGTCGGCGATTCATCAATTCACAAGAGTGGGTGCGCATTCCTTTATTGCCGGAGGTTCTTTGGTTCGAAAAGATATTCCGCCATACGTGAAAGTAGGAAGAGATCCGCTGGCATACAAAGGTGTAAATTCACTCGGATTGGTCCGTAGGGGGTTTTCCAATGATGTGATTACAGAGATTCAAAATATTTACAGAGTACTCTTTCAAATGAATAAAAATGTTTCACAGGCCATTTTAGCCATTGAAACTGAATTTCAACCATCCCAAGAGCGAGATATGATTTTGGATTTTCTGAAAAACAGCCCAAGAGGAATTATCAAAAGCAGCAACAATTCAAAAGAAGATTAAAAATTATTTATAAATAGAATATGGCTACAACAGCAGATATCAGAAAAGGATTATGCATCAATCTGAATGGGGATACTTGGAAAATCGTTGATTTCCAACACGTAAAACCAGGAAAAGGACCTGCCTTTGTTCGGACAAAACTCAAGAGTGTTACCAGTGGGAAAGTGCTAGACAATACATTTTCGGCAGGACACAGAATTGATGAAGTAAGGGTGGAAACCAGAAAATACCAGTTTCTTTATGAAGATGACAATGGATTCCATTTTATGAACAATGATGATTTCACACAGGTTTATCTCAATAAATCCATGATTGAGAATTCCCAATTCATGAAAAGTGGTGACGAAATTACCATCATTTTCAGAGCGGATGACGAAACCCCGCTTTCAGCCGAATTACCACAATTCGTCATCATGGAAGTTACATATACCGAGCCGGGCATCAAAGGTGATACTGCCACTAATGCGATGAAACCCGCCACCACAGAAACCGGTGCGGAAATCCGTGTACCTTTATTTATCAATGAAGGCGACAAAGTGAAAATCAATACAGATGACGGTTCTTACATGGAAAGAATCAAGGAATAAATTCTAATTGCAATATACACAAAGCCTCATCAACTCCGGTTGTGAGGCTTTTGATTTTCAGGATATTTCCGGTTTGAAATTAAAAATCCGGTTCATCAAAAAGCCTTAAATTTGCCATCCAACAAAAAAATTGAAATGAGAAAATCTGTCATAACCGGCGTAGGACATTATGTCCCCGAAAATATTGTTACCAATGATGATTTGTCCAAAGTCATGAAGACCAACGATGAATGGATTCGTGAACGAACCGGAATCGTGGAAAGAAGGCATTTGGGTAGAAATTCCGAAATGGCCACCTCCGATTTGGGAACCAAAGCCGCCGAAATCGCTATCAAAAATGCAGGACTGACCGCAAAGGATATTGACTTTATCATTTTCGCAACATTGAGTCCTGATTATTTTTTTCCGGGCTGCGGTGTGATTTTACAAAAAAATCTCGGTTGTGATACGATAGGCGCATTGGATGTACGAAATCAGTGTTCAGGATTTATTTATGCACTTTCCACAGCGGATGCTTTTATTCGTTCGGGTGTTTACAAAAACATTTTGGTAGTAGGCGCAGAAAATCATTCTTTTGGATTGGATATGACCACTCGTGGCCGCAGCGTTTCCGTGATTTTCGGAGATGGGGCCGGAGCTGCGGTGGTATCGGCTTCTGAGGAAGAAAACCGCGGAATTATTTCAACTAATATGCATAGTGAAGGTGAATATGCTAAGGAACTTGCGGTTTTGTTTCCTGGTTCCAAACTCGGATGGGCTGATACCGTTTTTCAGGAAAATCACACAATCACACCGGAAGATATTTACCCTTATATGAATGGAAATTTTGTTTTCAAACATGCTGTAACTCGATTTCCGGAATCCATCAAAGAAGCTTTTGAACAAGCCGGAGAAAAAATGGAAGATTTAAAACTTTTTATTCCGCATCAGGCCAATCTGAGAATCAGTCAGTTTGTACAAAGACAATTAGAACTTCGGGATGAGCAGGTGTTCAACAATATTCAAAAATATGGGAATACGACTGCGGCTTCCATTCCAATTGCATTGAGTGAAGCTTATCAGGAGGGAAGATTTGAAAAAGGAGATTTAATCTGTTTGACCGCTTTTGGAAGTGGATTTACTTGGGGCAGTGTGTTGATACGCTGGTAAAACCCTGATTAAGAATACGGATAAAAATCATATCCCGGAATTGAGCAGCTTTGTATATTTGTTGGAAATTTAAACATATGAAAAAAATATTTTTTGGGGTAGCAATGGTCGTTTTGGCTTTGGGTTTTACCTCATGCAGCAGTGATGATGATGTAGTTGTAGCTGACCCTATGGTTGGCGTTTGGAAAGCAGAAACCGTTTCCTATACCTTTGGAGGTGAGACACATACTTTTCCTTACAACATTGCCGGAGGTCCTTTTGAAGGATGTGAAGTTGACTTTTTGACTTTGAGCAATGACAATTCAGCCTCGCTGTTGGAACATATCAAAAATGATGCAAATGTATGTGAAGATGTTACTTCCATCGGTTCATGGACGGATGAAATAGTGAATGTGAAAGATACCGACAGAATTGTTGATGCTTTGAGTGAAACGACTTTAACACTTACTTATCCGATTGTATTCTATGGTCAAAGCCTTCCTATAACAGTAAATTATTCCAAACAATAATTGAATATTATTTTAATGACAACAAAAAAGCCGGAATTAAACCGGCTTTTTTAATTCTCAAAATTGTGCCTTAGCGCACAATTAATTTTTCACTCAATTGTGTATCTTGATTTTTAATCAAAACATTGTAAACGCCTTTTGGCAAACGAATTTGAATTTGATTTTTTCCTTGTGAAAGATGTTGGGTTTTCACAAGTTTTCCGTTCATGTCAAAGATTTGTAGGACTCCGGATACAGGAGAGGCTACGAAGAAATCCGTTTTGGCAGGATTGGGATAGATATTGATTTTATCTTTCTCTAAATCGGTAACAGCCATTTCGATGCCACATTCAAACGGATCGTAGAAAACTTCTCCTAAACTTGGATCATCTGTTTGGTGAAATATCACATCTTCCACTTCTTCGATGGTAGATTGTTGCCCTTCAATCCAACAATTGTGTAAAGCTTTTACCGGATTAGGCGTATTGTTGTACATTGCGTAAACCGTACCGCCATTGCCGTTTTCACTGAAAATATTTTCCCCGGGATTAAAATCTTCTTCATCATCACTTCCTAAATTGGTCAAGGCTTCATTTTGTAATGTCAATCCCCATAAATTTCTTCTGATTTGATTGCCGGACAGATACACCAAACTGGTTCCATATAGATTGATACCACTGCCTCCCAACATGGGCGCACCTTCGGTATCATTGTCTTCAATGATATTATCTGCAATGATTCCCGATGAAGCCGGCCCCATGGAAGTAATGCCATAGCGGTTGTCCGTAACTGTATTTCCCTGAACCAGAATATTGTTTTCAACGCCCAACAAGCTGGATGCGGAAATACCGCCTACTTTGGTCAGGCTTCTGTCTCCTACGACAATATTGTTCATAATCCTGATGGTATCGCCGACACCGCTTGGCCCCATATTGATTTGCGGCGCATTGCCGTTCAACTGGTGATTTCCTTCGAAATAATTCCCGATAATCATAGCACCAACCGAGGAATTCGCTGCTGAACTCAGTGCCGGTTTATCATTATTGTAAAAATAAGAATCCATGATGATGGGATTTCCTTTAGAAAATGAAATGGCAGAACCGGTAGAAGAACCTACTCCATTATTGGAAACTTCGCAATTGAGCATTGTGAAATTTTCAGTTACAACCTTCAGCCCACCGCCGTATTCAATCTTTGTGTTTCTGAAATACGCACCGGATCCATCATAAAACCAAAATCCTTCATAGATATTTTCAGGATCCACAGCCGTAATCAAAATATCGTCCGCATCACTGCTGAAAAAACCTTCCACTTCAATTTCCACATCGGGATTGATTTTCAGAATCAAATCCGTATCTAAAAACAAGGAGTCAGTTTCACTGATGACCAATCCGGTTGTCAGCAAATATTCATTTCCCGAAACCTGAACGGTAGCAGGTGAATGAAGTGCAATGGAGTCCAAAGTCCAATGTACGCCCGTGTTAGGGGTTTGGTACTGTGCGATAAGGCAGGAAGTAAAAGAAAGGAATGCAAAAAGTAAACTAAATTTTTTCATCGTTTAATTTTAATTAATAATGCTGCAATTTAGCCTAAATTTGAAGAACTTTACTCAAATTTATGGATGAAACATTTTGTATGGATTGGATTAAATTAAAAATATGTTTACCAAAAAAGCAAAATACGGATTGAAGGCGATGTCATATCTTGCCAGAAAAGAAAACAATGCACCGACGTTGATTTCAGAAATTTCTGAAAATGAAAATATTCCGTTAAAATTTTTACAGGGAATTTTGCTCAGTTTGAAAAAGCACGGTTATCTTGACTCCAAACAAGGCCGTGGCGGTGGGTATTTTCTCAAGGTTCCTGCGTCCGGAATTCCACTCACTACCTTGGTCAGAATCTTGGACGGCCCCATCGCATTGTTGCCCTGTGCAAGCCTGAATTTTTATGAAAAATGTGCGGATTGTCAAGATGAGAAGAATTGCAGTGTCAATAAAATGATGATTGACATCCGAGACAGAACCCTGCATGCGCTTCATAACCAAACACTTAAAGACATTATTTGATTGGTGAAAATTTTTAATCTAAAAGTCTATTAAATTAATAGACTTTTGTACATTTGTACGGTACAATAAGTTTTGCTCTAAATGAATTGTACAAGTAAGTCTTATTTTAAGATTATTTGTGTGTTAGTTATTTTGCCTCATAGTTTCTCTTTACTGTGAGGTTTTTTTATGATTATTTGAAAATGATTTTTGATTAATCTCTGATTAATTTTTCAGCTTGTTCCAAGGCAGCTTGGGTAATCTTAGAGCCGCTGATCAGTTCCGCAATTTCCTTGATTCGGGCTTCGCCATCCAAAGGCACAACGCGGGTAGTGGTTCTCTCCCGGTCGCTTACTTTTTCAACTTTCAAGTGATGGTCGCCCTTTGCGGCTACTTGTGGCAAGTGGGTGATGCTGATAAGCTGAAGATTTTTGGCCATTTCTTTCATTACTTTTCCGACTTCATCTGCGATTTTCCCGGAAACTCCGGTGTCAATTTCATCGAGTATCAAAGTCGGTAAATCTAATTTTCCAGCCAAACTTTTTTTCACAGAGAGCATCACACGAGAACGCTCACCTCCCGAAATGGCATCTTCAATCGGTTTTAAATCAGCCCCTTTATTGGCACTGAACAGAAAACGGATTGCATCATTTCCATCATGTCCCAAATCGGATTTCTGTTGCAACTCAATTTTCAGAACCGCTTCATTCATCCCTAATTTGAAAAGAGATTCCAAAATTTCTTTTTCAACTTTGGGCAAAGCCTTTTTACGGTTGGTTGATAATTTTTCGGCTTTTTCCCGCAATAGAACTTCCAGGTTTTGAATTTCATTGTCTAATTTTTCAATCTGAATTTCAAGCTGTTGAAAATCTGAATTTTTGCTTTCCAAATTATTTCGGATTTCTATCAATTCCGGAATTTCCTGCACGCTGTGCTTGTGTAGCAAGGTGTTCAGCAAATTCAAACGTTCATTGATTTCTTCCAATCTTTGGGGATTGGATTCTAACTTTTGAAGTTTGGAAATAATTTCATCATGCAGGTCTTTCAGTTCAATTCTAACCGAATTCATTCTTCCCCAAATGCTGCTGAAACTTTCTCCGAAATTTGAAATTTTATGCAATTTTCCTGTCAAATCATCCAATAGACTCAGAATTCCGAATTCAGGAGAATCAAGTCGGGAATCTGTTTCACCCAAAACCAACTGAATTTCTTCAATATTTCCCAATTCCTGTTGTTCACTTTCCAGTGACGCCAATTCCTCTTCTTTCAAATCTGCGTCCGTCAATTCATTCAAAAGAAATTGTCTGTAATCGGCTTCCCGTTCTGACTCACTCAACTTGGCTTTCAAATCCTTCAGTTCAGCTTTTTTAAGCTTTCTTTCCGAAAACAATTCCTGAAAATCTTTTAATTCCGATAATTGACCGGCATAAGCATCGAGAATCCTGAGCTGGTAATTTTGGTTGAATAAATTGGCGGTATTGAATTGAGAATGAATATCAATCAGCTGATCGCCCAAACTTTTCAATACTGAAAGCGTGACAGGCGTATCATTGATGAAAGCCCTGGATTTTCCGCCGGGAAGCAGTTCCCTTCTTAGAATCGTTTCGGGTTCGTTATCTAAATGCTCTTGTTCAAAAAATAATTGAAGATTTAATTTCTGAATATCAAAATTGGCTTCAATCACACATTTTTTGGAAGCATCATTGATGTCTTTCAGATTGGCTCTTTCACCCAAAATAAGTTTCAAAGCCCCTAAAAGAATGGATTTTCCGGCACCGGTTTCCCCTGTGATAATGGTCAATCCATCGAAAAACCGGAGTTCCAGTTTGTCAATTATGGCGAAATTGGAAACGGAGAGCCGGGTCAGCATTATTTTTTCAGGTTATTCCAGATAGTGCTATTGTTGGGCGACAACGAAGAAAGTGTTTCTTTGATTGCTGTAATATTCACAGTGGACATCATGCCTCCGCCAAATATTTTTCCGATTTCATCTTTTTTGGCCAGAAAGAAAATATCAAGTGGATAGAACAGTGCATAATTTCCTCTTTCATAAAACTTCAGAGATTCCAAAGCGGTTCCGATGGCATTTTTGGCTTTGGTTTCATTGTCATACATTTGATCCAAACCTGCGCGATGGTATTGGTAATAAACGCTTCGCAAGGTTTTATTATCTTGTTTTAAAACATTATTAATCAGCGAAGAACGAGATTTATTGCCATCGATTTCATTCCAACCGGAGTATCCGGAATTGCTGGCGTTGCCTGCTATTTGCTGGGCTGTTTTGAAATAATTAGTCCCCCCTTCGAGTTTAAAAGTATCGGCATCCATTCCTAAAATATAATACACATAGAATGAAATCACATCCGGCAAATTCTTATTGCTGAATCTTCTGGGATTGAAGATGATTTCTTCATTTTCGGTATAGCTGAAATTGAAATTGGATTCCACAAAGTTCAGAATGGGCGTGAAATAAGTGGAATTGAAAACCGGTCTTCTTGACTGTATCTGAAGTCTGGCTTTGTAATCATTGCCATTTTTTTCCATGATAATGATGATGAAATTGGCTTCAATTTTTTCATTCACCTTAAATCGTCCGTCCGTCCATCTTGTGGTGTTGATAAAATCGCTGAGCGATCTTTCAAGGGTTTTGTAAACCTGCGTATTGGAACCGGGAACCTGTGAATAGTCCACCTGAACTGTTGCCATAAACTCTTGCGCAGAAGCACTTGCCGTAACAAACAATGTGATTATCCAAATCTTCAATGTTTTCATAAATCGTAATTTTCAAGGATAAAGTTAAGAATATCTTCTGCAACTTCGGTTTTATTTTTGGCTTCATAAGGAACCGGAGTTCCATTTCTCGGGATGATTGTTACTTTGTTCGTATCCTTTCGGAAACCGGCTTCCTCATCTCTCATGGAATTCAATACGATGAAATCCAAGTTTTTCTTATCCAATTTTCCTTTTGCAAATTCAATCTCATTATTCGTTTCCAATGCGAATCCCACCAAAATCTGCTGCTGTTTTTTTTGCCCTAAGCCGAACAAAATATCCGGATTTTTAGTCAGTTCAATGACCATGTTGTCCGCATCTTTTTTGATTTTCTGATTGGCTTCCGATGCCGGACGGTAATCCGCGACTGCCGCCGACATGATGACTACATCTGAATCTGTATAGTGAAGCTCCATTTCCCGTTGCATTTCTATAGCAGAAACGATGTCAACCCTGTTTATATTGTAATTTTCCGTTGAAATGGCAGAAGGCCCACAGACCAAAGTAACTTCTGCTCCCATTTGGGAAGCGGTTTTCGCGATTTCGATGCCCATTTTACCGGAAGAAAAATTCCCAATGAATCTGACTGGGTCGATTCTTTCAAAAGTCGGGCCGGCTGAAATCAGTAATTTCTTTCCGTAAAAAGGAGCTTTGTTTTGTAAATCATTTTCAATGAATTCAATGATGTGTTCGGGTTCCGCCATCCTTCCTTCTCCGGTCAATCCGCTTGCCAATTCGCCGCTTTCAGCTGGAATTATCTTATTCCCGAATGCCGAGAGCTTGTCAAAATTATTTTTGGTGGACGGATGTTTGTACATGTCCAAATCCATGGCCGGAGCGATATACACCGGACATTTAGCGGAAAGATAAGTCGCAAGCACCAAATTGTTGGCGGCACCATCCGCCATTTTGGAAAGAGAATTGGCTGTTGCGGGAGCGATAATCATCAAATCTGCCCAAAGTCCGTATTCCACATGATTGTTCCAAGTTCCGGCTTCATCCGAGAATTCCCATTCTACAGGATTGCCCGAAAGTGTTGACAGCGTCAGTGGTGTTACGAAATCAAGTGATTCTGGAGTCAAAATAACTTTTACTTCTGCACCTTTCTTAATAAAAAGACGAACCAGAAAAGCTGTTTTGTAAGCAGCGATTCCGGCCGTGATTGCAATCAAAATCTTTTTCCTGTGTAGAATCGACATGGAAACAGATTTATTTATTCTTCATCCAAATCGGGAAATCTGTAGTAGGTATCGCCGTCCATCCATTCTTTGATGGCGATAGAAGTGGGTTTCGGAAGACTTTCATAATATTTGGAAACCTCGATTTGTTCGCGGTTTTCGAAAACCTCTTCCAAAGAATCACTGTGGGATGCAAATTCATCTAATTTTTGTACCAATTCGGTTTTAATTTCCTGATTGATTTGCTCTGCTCTTTTGGCTATAATCACTAAGGATTTATAAATGTTTCCTGTCTCTTTTTCGATGATATTTCGATCAAAAGTTTCAGTCGTAACGGGGGCATTAATTTCCTTGAAGTTCATATTTGAATTGAATTAATTATCTATTTAAGAATTTGATTTTTTTACTTCTTTAGCTTCTTCCACTTTGGTTGCCAAGTCTTTATGCTTCTTCATGGCATCTGTTAGTCGCTTGTTGATTTTTTCTGCTTCATCTCCGAATTGAGATTCCGGAAAAGCTTTTTTGAACAGTTTATACTGCGTAATCGCATTTTGGATTCTCAGTTCTTCTTTTTCAAACCGACTGAAATTCACGGCTAATTCGTATTTGGAACGCAGCGAATAAATCATGGCTTCTTCGCGGTATTTGGTATCGGGAAAATCATCGAGCATATTGTCGAATGCGATACCTGCCGCTTTGTATTTCAATGTTTTATAATAAATTTTCGCAATTTCAAAAGCCTTTTTTTCTAATTTTATCCGCAACTCATCAATGTAATTATTGGCTTGTTCCACACGTTCGGAATTCGGATAAGCATTGATGAAAGACTGCAATTCATTGATGGCATCATAGGTGGTCGTTTGATCCAGATTGTATGCAGGTGACGCAATATAATAGGTGTAGGCCGAACGAAAAGCGGCATCCTCCGCTCTCGGGTCTGTCGGATTGGTCACATAAAAGGATTTGAATAAATGCGCTGCCAACCGATAATTTCTGTCCTGAAAATTGGCATCCGCCAATTTGTAAGCAATGTCGATCCCTTCTTCGGTACCTGCAAAAGAGGATGAAATTTTATTGTACAAACCAATCGCTTCCGGCCATTTCCCTTCATCGTAAAATTCATCAGCAATCTGAAGGATGAAATCTTTGTCCGTACTCTTGAGTGCACTGTCTAACCGCTTGTTACATGAAACAGCGACCATAATGAGGAATAGTAAAATACCGGCTTTTTTAATCATCCGGCAAATTTACAAAATATTTGTTATTTATAGAGTAATTGATTTGTATTGAAAATTTATGCTTTTTAATTGGAAATTGATAAAGAGAATTCTGTAAGGAGTTCCCTTTATTTCTTTTGAAAGCAACTAATGACAAACGTTGAATCGGAAGAATTTAAGCTCCAATCACATGGCATTGAAGTCCGTTCATGACTTTTTTTATTTGTGAAAAAAAGGAAAAGCAGATTTCAACAAGAAACCTATGAATTTTCGTATTTTTGAATTCATTTTCATAAAATGACATTTAAAATCAAATCAATTTCTGAATTGGCGGAAGTTGCCGCGGAAATTCTTCAAAATTTAAAATTCAAAATCATACTTTTTGAAGGCGAATTAGGTGCCGGAAAAACCACGTTAATCAAGGAATTGTTGAAACAAATGAACAGTTCCGACCAAGTTTCCAGCCCCACTTTTTCCATCATCAATGCGTATGACATTCCCGGAAAAAAAGTCTATCATTTTGATTTCTATAGAATTAAATCCGAAGAAGAAGCTTTGGATTTCGGAACAGAAGAATATTTAGATTCCGGAGAATACTGCTTCATCGAATGGCCCGATATCATCAGAAATTTACTGCCTGCTGAATTTCACACCTTGAAAATTCAAGTGGAAGATGGGCAAAGAATCCTAAATTTTGTTTAATTTTATAGAATGATTGAAAGTGGAGTTTATACGCCTTTTTCCCGTCAGGAACTGATTCCAAAAGAGGAAAGGTTAGAGGTCAGATACAAGGAAGGAAGCCTAAGCATCGGCGTACCCAAGGAAACAAGGCTTCAAGAGAAAAGATTGTGCTTGTCGCCCGATGCTGTACAAGTTTTGGTTGCTAACGGACATGAAATCACAGTGGAATCCGAAGCTGGGAAAGGCTCCAATTATACGGATTTAGAATATGCAAATGCCGGTGCTAAAATCGCTTACGAACCTAAAGAAATTTTCTCCAAGCCCGTCATCCTGAAGGTAAATCCACCGACACCCACTGAGATTCAGCTGATTTCACCAAATTCATTTTTGATTTCCACCGTTCAGATTAATCTGCAAACCAGAAGTTATTTTGAAAAGTTAGCGGAAAAGAAAATCACAGCCATCGGTTTTGAATTCATCAAGGATTCGCACGGTCATCTACCGGTTGTCCGTCTGTTGAGTGAAATTGCGGGTACTACTTCCGTACTCGTTGCCGGCGAACTGATGTCCAACACCAATGGTGGCAAGGGCATTCTGATGGGCGGAGTTGCGGGATTACGACCGGCCGAAGTAGTCATTCTCGGCAGCGGAACCATCGGAGAATACGCTTCCAGAGCTGCTTTGGGACTGGGTGCAAATGTCCGGGTTTTTGATGATTCACTCACCCGGTTACGGCGACTGCAAACCAATCTCGGCATCCGCATTTCTACTTCCATGTTGGATCCCAAAGAATTAGGAAAATCCCTGCGGCGTTGCGATGTAGCCATCGGTGCTTTGCGCGGAGACGTCAGAACGCCCTGCGTGGTAACGGAGAAAATGGTGAAAGCAATGAAAGACGGTGCGGTCATCGTGGATCTGAGTATAGACAACGGCGGCTGTTTTGAAACTTCGGAACTGACCAACTTGGAAAAACCCGTCAGCGTGAAACACGGTGTGATTCATTATGGCGTAGCGAATATCACTTCACGCGTTGCCCGAACTACCACCAAAGCCCTGAGCAATTTTTTTATGCCCTACTTGCTGACTGTCGCCAAAGACGGCGGATTTGAAAGTGTATTGAAGCGGGATTATGGATTGAGAGCCGGGACTTACCTATTTCATGGCAGAATGACCGAACAGAAAATCTGCGAATGGTTTGACCTTCCATTTCACGACATCAATTTATTAATCGTATAATTGCCATCCGTTTTGAACCCTGATTTATGAGTGGATTTGCCAGAAGATTTAGATTTTATTTGACCGGATTTGCCATCGGACTTTTTTTAGTTTTTATCTTTTTCGGGAAAAGAGCCACGCAATGCTCCTATTTCCCCAATTCCAGAACTTTGGAAGAGGCAAAAGTTTATCCCATCATATTTGCTGACGAAGTGCAAAATGAAGGAATTGACAGCCTTTTTCTGTACAATGAGCTTTTTGTCAAAAGCAAAATCACCAATTTTGGCACCGAAGAAGTGAGAGCCACACCCTGCCGGATTTACCATGCGGAATATCGTGAAGAAATAGCTTATGATTTCGAGTTTCAGATTTGTGATAAAAAAGAAACGAGAATTACGGCATTGAAAAAAATAGTTAAATAAATTTTCTAATCACTTTTGAAATATGAGAAAATCAATAAAGAGTTATTTTCTCATTCTGCAAATCAAAATTTATTTCTTTTTGTTGAGAAACAATAAGATAGTAAACAGCCGCACCGGCAGCACCATAAGTTGCAGCTGAGAGAATGGTCGGCGCAAGCACGCCGGCACCGACGCCAATCAAAATAGCTCCGGTTGTACTGACAACATCATTGATAAACGGCCCCTTTCCTACATATTGACCGTTTTGAAAATTCATCTTCAGGAACATGCGATTATTTCTTCTGAAAATCAATGCTTTAGAATTTGCTTGATACGGTTTTATTCCGCCACCTCTCAAATACAAAATTCCATTTTCTGAATATGCGAAAGCATTTTTTACTTTTTTTCCGTTGGAATCCACGACATAATAATATCCTTTTTTATCATTCTTTACGACAAGCTGATAATTCCCGGGTTGGGATAAGCCGGCTTTCAGGTTCTCCGGCGTTCTGTAAAGTCCGTCTTTTAGAATGTTGGTTTCAGCAGATTTTTTAAATTCCTTTTTGTTTAGATACTCAGTTTCTCCTTTGTCAATAGAGAGAATTGAACTCAGAAATAAATGCTCCTGCTGTTGGGTATTGATATTGATGAAATGAACTTTATCGCCATCATAATACAAGTTGCTGAATTCGATTTTCTCATCATTTTTCATGGTGAGTACACCATTTTTGATAATCTCGATTTTTTCTTGTGCATTCAGCAGGGAAAAGAAAAAAATAAAGGCTAAAAATAACTTTGTTTTCATTGTTCGACTATTCAACCGTAGTTAATCATTCATTCAAAAATAAACAAGATGGATAATAACTTGAATTCACCAAACCAAGTATAATTATTCTATCAAAATTATGAAATTCCGAATTTAGCGAGCAGGCTTTACCGCTTCAATTTCGCAGCTCAGCTTTCGTGTGATATCTGAGATCTCACCTTCGCCGTCGATTTCCGCGTATTTGTTTTGCATTTTGTAAAATTCCGCAACTTCATCCGTTTTCTGATAATATTCGGTAATTCTATCCCGGATGATTTGCTCATTGGCATCATCGGCACGGCCGCTTTCTTTTCCGCGTTCCAAAAGCCGCTGAACTAAAATTTCATCATCTACTTTCAGAGAAAGACAGATGGTTACTTCATCCTGATAGTCTTCTTTCAGAATCATATCTAAGGATTCCGCTTGCGCAATGGTTCTGGGATAGCCGTCAAAAATAAATCCATCGTAGCCGTGGTATTTTTTGATTTCTTCACGAAGCATATTGGTCGTTATTTCATCCGGCACCAAATGCCCTTTGTCCATATAGGACTGCGCCAAAATCCCGAGTTCGGTTTTGTTTTTCAGGTTGAAACGAAACATATCGCCGGTTGACAATTGTTTCAGGTTAAAGTTTTCTTCCAAAAATTTGGACTGTGTGCCTTTTCCGCTTCCCGGAGGGCCAAATAATACAATATAAATCATCTTTACAATTTAATCTGATAAATATCCGGCAGATTTCTGCCCAGACCGTCATAATCCAAACCATAGCCAACCACAAATTTATTGGGAATCGTCAATGCAATCATGTCGATATCCAAATCCTTGGTATAGGCTTCGGGTTTGTACAGCAAAGTCGCTATTCGTATGCTTTTTGCCTGTTTTTTCTCTAAAATATCATACAGTTTTTCCAGCGTCGTTCCGGTATCCACAATGTCCTCCAAAATCACCACATGTCGGCCGGACAAATCCATCGGAATTTCCATTTCTATTTTCACCTCTCCCGTAGAAGCAACGCCATCGTAGGATTTTAATTTGAGAAAAGATATTTCACATTCTCCCGGATAATACTTTAAAAAATCACTCATGAACATAATCACCCCATTGAGCACACCCACAAAAACCGGAATCTCATCCTTGTACAATTCGTACATCGAATTCGCAATTTTCTTGATGGCATGATCAATTTCCTCCGAAGAAATATAGGGTATAAATACCTTGCCGTTGATAGTGATTTCCTTCATAAAATAAATGAGAACGCAAAAGTACGATTTTTTTAGATACCAAATTCCTTATTCTGAAAACGAAAAATATACGCTTTTTTTAGCTTGAAAACATTCCCGTAAATAACATCAAATTATTGTTTAAGAATTTGTTGCCGAATTCTAATTGATTTGATTTTTAACTTTTATTTCAACTTATTCTTCTTTTTTTCTTCTTTCATAAATGGATTTTTCTACCGGATTAAATTTGGTCAATCCAAGTACAATGGAAATTACAACCATTAAAATCAGATAAAACACAATCCCGTAAATGGCTCCAGAATAATGATTTATCATATAGCCAATTGCCATCGCAATGGCCAGTCCTAAGATGATGTAACTTAAAAATTTAATTTTCATTTTTTATTAATTTGCAAATGTTCTTTTGACCTCCCGAATTCCATCGATGTCTTTCAATTGCTTCATGATATTGTCCAATTGTTCTTTGTTTTTTACGGAAACTGATATTTTCCCTTCAAAAACCCCGTCTTCCTCAGACACATTGATGCTACGAATGTGTACATGCAGATTCGATGAAATCACACGGGTAATGTCATTAATCAGCCCCAAGCGATCAAGCCCGTGGATGTCAATGATGGCACGATAAATCTGAGAAGTGGAATCAATCCATTTCGCCCGTATGATGCGGTAAGCCTGATTGGCCTGCAATGCTACGGCATTGGGACAATCTTTTTTATGAACGCGTATGCCTTTAGCAACCGTTACAAATCCAAAAACCGGATCCCCCGGAATGGGATTGCAACAAGAAGCCAAGTCATAATCGAGTTTTTCTTCATCCGGCCCGAAAACCAAGGAATCATATTTTTGTTTCTCAGCTTCTTCTTTGGGAACCGAAGTTTTCGATTTGGGTCTGAATCTGTTCAAGAATCCGGTGATTCCTGTTCGGCTTTCTACAAATTTACGCAAAGCCTTGTTGTCAATTTCACCAATCCCCACTCTGTAGAATACTTCCTGGCTGTTTTTTACTTTGAAAAATGATTGTAGATTGTTCAAAACCGTTTCATTGAAATCAATTTTCAAATGTCTGAGTTTCCTTATTAGGATTTCTTTTCCTTCTTCTGAAATTGCGCGTTTTTCTGCATTCAGCGCAGCTTTGATTTTGGAAATCGCCCGGCTTGTCACCGTGAATTCCAACCAGTCTGCTTTGGGTTTTTGATTGGGAGAAGTGATGATTTCCACCTGATCCCCGCTTTGGAGTTCGTAGCTTAGCGGATACAATTTTCCGTTTACTTTTGCCCCCAAACAAGTATCGCCGACTTGGCTGTGAATTGCGTATGCAAAATCAAGAGAAGTAGCTCCTTTGGGCAAGGAAAACAAATCTCCTTTCGGGGTGAAAACAAAAATTTCCTTGCTGTATAAATTGAGTTTGAAATTATCGATAAATTCGGCAGCATCCTGTCCCTCATTATTTTCCAACATTTCCCGCACCTGATTGACCCATTCATCCACCTTATTGTCCTCAACCTGGTAATTGTCTTTGTATTTGTAATGTGCAGCCACTCCCCTTTCGGCGATTTCGTCCATACGTTGTGAACGAATCTGCACTTCCACCCAATGGGCATTTGGCCCTAAAACTGTGATATGCAGCGATTCATAACCGGTTGATTTCGGCTGAGAAATCCAGTCACGGAGTCTTTTGGGATTCGGACGGAAAACATCCGTTACGATGGAATAAATTTTCCAGGCAATGAATTTCTCATTTCGTTTGTCAGAATCATAAATTATGCGAATCGCAAATTTGTCATAAACTTCTTCAAATGGAATTCTTTGGGTAACCATTTTTCGATGGATGGAATAAATTGATTTGAACCTGCCTTTGATTTCAAATGTCAGGCTTTCATCTTGCAAGCGTTTTTCGACAATTTTCGTAAAATCCTTGATGTAGCGGTCTCTTTCCTCTTTGGTTTCCTGTAATTTACGTTCGATATCAAAATAAACCTCTGGCTTGGTATATTTCAAACTCAAATCCTCCAATTCGGATTTGATGTTATAAAGTCCCATTCGGTGTGCGAGTGGCGCATAAATGAAAATGGTTTCTGAAGCGATTTTCAATTGCTTGTCTTCCCGCATCGAATCCAATGTCCGCATATTGTGAAGACGGTCAGCGATTTTAATCAGGATGACACGGACATCTTCGGATAGGGTCAGCAAAAGTTTTTTGTAATTTTCAGATTGTATGGAAACATCCTGTCGATTCAGCACGGAAATTTTCGTCAGACCATCAATGATTTTCTCAATTTTTTCACCAAAAAGTTCACGAATATCCTCCAATGTATAGCGGGTATCTTCCACCACATCATGCATGAGCGCGGCCGCAATGCTGACTGCACCCAAGCCGATTTCATCCGCAATGATTTTGGCCACTGCGATGGGATGATAGATGTAGGGTTCTCCGGTTTTTCTGCGCTGGTCTTTGTGTGCTTCCACAGCCAAATCAAAAGCCCTGCGAATCAGTTTTTTATCTTCTTTCGTCAGGGTTTGATAAGTATGCTTCAGCATGTCCTTGTACCGCCGTGAAATTTCCAGATTTTCCTGTTTAATTGTATCTGCTATCTTTTCTTCCGCCATATTAAATTATAAAATTAAAATACTGAAAATAAACTAATTACCTTCCGGAAATTCGTTTTGAAAAATTAAAATTTTAAAAATTTACAGAAGAATAAAGTTAAACATTTTTTTGGCTAAAACAAATCTTTTATCAATTCCGGTGGCCGGCCTATTACAGCTTTTCCGTTTTTGACTACAATCGGACGTTGCAGAAGTTCGGGATGTTGTTGCATCGCCACAATGATTTGCTCGTCTGTCAATGTCCGACCCAAATATTTTTCCTTCCAAACAACTTCTTTCTGTCTGACTAATTCGATGGGTTTGATTCCCAATTTACGTACCAACTCCTTCAATTCCTTCAAGGAAATCGGGCTTTTCATGTATTCGATTATTTCAAATTCTTCCCCGGAATTCTTAACGATTTCCAATCCTTTTCTGCTGGTTCCACAGCGCGCATGATGATAAATCTGAATCATTTTTGGTTCAATATTTTTGTTTAAATTTATACAAATTTTAATTCAGATGAAAAAACATATTTTCTTCCTGATGGTTTTATTGGCGATAGCAGCTTGCTCCACACAACAATATACGCCTGATATTCAACCAGATTCCATTTCATTTGAGAAAGGAGGAGATAATGAATATGATATTTTGGTTTCAGATGCGGATTATGAAATTTATATGCAAAGCCAAGCGAAACCCATGAATTTTTATTCAGAAGATTATTACAAAATGAAAAATGAACGCTATGTTTCCGAATGGAATTACAGAAATGGACAACCAAATACTTACAACCCGAATTTTTATATTTTGCCGATTGATTATAATCCAAGAACGGAATACGGAATTAAATTCGAGTACAGATTGTATAATTTCTTCAAATTCATCGAATGGAAATACAAAATCAGGTTTTAATCCACTGCATTTTTGGAGATTTCAGTTTGTAACAAATATTACTGTACAACAATTTTTACGCTGTTAACTTTGCAAATGAATTCAGCGGCAAAAACTTTGGGATAAAAGAATTTTGAAATTCAATTTTTAAGCAAAAAAGCATTGAATGGCTTATGGACAGATTTTTAAGAAACTGGTCGCTGATGCGTGTTTTGGGGATATTGACAGGCGGATTTCTGTTTTACAAAGGAATTGAAAATTGGAATTGGCTTTTTATCACGCTTGGAGCCATCATCGGTCTTTGGGCATTGCTGAATATCCGATTAATCAAACCCGCAGAACCGCCGAATTTTGAAGAGGCCAACAATGTTTTGGACACGGAAGAAGTGTTTTACGAAGAAATAACAGCAGATGACGAAATTTAAAATCACAAACAATGACCTTTAGAGAATTGATTCAATCAGAAAAACCGGTTTTAGTTGATTTTTCAGCCGAATGGTGCGGGCCTTGTCGAATGCAGGCACCCATACTCCATGATTTAAAAAAGAAAATGAAAGAGGAAGTGAAAATTCTGAAAATTGATATTGACCAAAATCGAAAATTAGCCAATACCTTAGGAATCAGGAGCGTTCCAACGCTGATGATTTTCAAGGATGGAGAACCAAAATGGAGAAATTCCGGGGTATTTCCGGCTGAGCGGTTGGAGGAATTAATCAAACAATTCAGCTGATTTTCTTTACTACTTCAAGCAACTAAACATGATGAAAAATTATTTAATAAAAACCTTGATACTTTCGCTTCCGATTTGGTTCATCATTTCCTGTCAACGGGAGAAAATCGACCATGCAACTGAGGTTGTATCCACAGAAAAAATCGCAATCCTTTCCAAATCGGAATTGGACAGCATCGCAACTTTTTCCCAAAAAACTTTGTTGAAAAATATTAGTGGTGCCATTTCCAAAGGCGGAACCGAATATGCGGTCGAATTCTGCAATTTGAAAGCCATGCCCTTGACGGATTCCTTGTCTGCGCATTACGGAGTTTCAATTTCCAGAATCACTGATAAATCCCGGAATCCCCTCAACCAACTAAAATCTGCGGCAGACCGAGAAGTCTTTGAATATTTTAGAGCAAATTCCGGTCTTATCGACAGCTTGATTTCTAATGGAGACCAACAAGTTTATTACAAAAGAATCAATGCCGCCATGCCCGCCTGCATCCAATGCCACGGCAATCCGGAATCGGATATCGCATCCGGCACATTGTTAAAAATCCAAACGCTTTATAATCAGGATCAAGCCTTGGGTTATGCTTTGAATGATTTCCGCGGACTGTGGAAAATAGAAACAAACTGAGAATACTTGCGCCAAAAAAAGCCCGAAATACCGGGCTTCCTGTTTAATTGTATTTTAAAATTTTCTGGAAAACTGTATCTGTTGAATGCTAAGCTTTAATCGTTTCAATTGTTGAGTTTGACTCTAACAGAAGTATCGCAAAAGTCTTAAAATCTCTTAGTGAAATTAGATGAAAACATCATTATACTTTCTTCAGATAAATATGTTATTTCAATTTCATATTCTTAAATAAATTGAATGCTAAATGGGTTGTAAATTAATTAGAGAACGATTCAAAATTACTCCACAAACCCCATTCTTTCCATCAAAGCCTTATTGTCCGGTTTTCTGCATCAGCGATTCCATTGGGTCAAACACACAAAATTATTAAAACAATTTAATTTCGTTGAAAATCAAGATGAATCCGTACTTTTATGATAGACAATGAGTTTTGTTTAGGCTCAGTTTGCCGATTCTACATTATAAATTCCTCATAATTCGAATGGGAAATTAACTGTGTTGTATTTTCAGGATAAGCTTCCAAAAAAGATTTGGGAAAACGAATTTTCTTTTCTTTCCATTTGATTTCATAAGCATTCAGCAGTCCTTCTCTTTCTTCTATATAGTCGATTTCAGCTTTATCGTGGGTTCGCCAGAAATAATTATTTGAGAAAATCCCTTCATAAGATTTTTTCTTTAACCGCTCGCTGATGAGATAATTTTCCCACAAATGTCCTTTGTCCATTCTCATTTCGGGATGGGTAAAATTGCTAATCAACACATTTCTGACGCCATTGTCATAAAAATAATATTTCTTTCCTTTTTTGATTTCATTTCTTAGATTTCGGTTGAAAGCCGGCAATTTGAAAATCACAAAGGCTTTTTCCAACAAATCCAAGTATTTTTCGACGGTGGCAGTGTCGATATTCCCCACAGTTTTCGCCAATTCATGATAATTCACCTCACTTCCAACCTGAAAAGCAAGCGCTTTCAAAAGTTTATCGAGATGGCTTGGTTTTCTGATATTGTCCAATTTCAAAATATCCTTGTACAAATAACTTTGTGTCAGTTCAATCAAAACTTCTTTCTCCTTTCCCGGATTGTTCATCACTTCGGGATAGGAACCGTAAATAAGCCGGGTATCCAATAATCTCCTTGCTTCCAACGGTGAAAGATTTTCTGAAATTTCCCGATAACTGATTGGATACAAATGAAAAGTCTTTTTTCTTCCTGTCAACGGCTCAGATGTTTCATTTTGCAATTCAAATGCCGAAGAACCTGTGGCGATGATTTGAATTTCGGGATAGGTATCATACATCAACTTTAATTTCTTTCCAATATTCTCAATCTGTTGTGCTTCATCAATGATGACAAGCCGATGATTTTTTCCAATCAAACTCAATAATTGTGTACTCGTATTTGCAGCATTGAAAGCAGCCAAAATATCTTCTTCATCCGCATTCAACCACACGGAAGGTACATCTAATTCTTTTACCACTTCTTTCAAAATAGTGGTTTTCCCCACTTGTCTGGCACCGATTAATAATATTACTTTGCCCTTAAAACAGGCTTCTATTATGTTTTTTTGCAAATCTCTGCGGAACATTTTCTATCTATTTCAGGTCAAATGTACGAAGATTTCTTATCCTATTCTAAAATTTAGGCGTAATTTTTAGATTACAATCTAAATATTAGGCGTGATTTTTCGATTATGTTCTAAATATTAGGCGTTATTTTTAGAATTTGATTAAGTTTAAACAACCGATTAAAGAAAAGAAATGCATATTTATGGAAATCAACATAAGAAATGAGTATTAAGGGTTTCATTTTAAATGAAGCCCTTAATATTTTTACTCAGTAAACCCTGCTCTTTCCATCAATGCCTTATTATCCGGTTTTCTCCCTCTGAATTCCACATACAATTCCATCGGATCTATACTGCCGCCGCTTTCCAATAGTTTTCTGAATTTTTGAGAAACTTCAGGATTAAAAATCCCACATTCCTTGAAATACGCAAAAGCATCCGCATCCAAAACTTCCGACCATTTGTAAGAATAATAACCCGATGAATAACCTCCGTTGAAAATATGTGAAAACGAAACGCTCATATTATTTTCTCTAACAGACGGATACAAATCCGTACGGTCAAAAACCTTTTGTTCATATTCAGAAACCGATGCGATTTCGAGATTTTCTTCGCCGTGCCACGCCATATCCAATAAACCAAAACTCAATTGGCGAACCGTCTGATAGCCTTCCATATAATTGGCTGCTTTTCTCACCTTTTCAATCAATTCCTGCGGAATCACTTCTCCGGTTTGATAATGTCGTGCAAACATTTCCAAAACTTCTGACTCATAACAGAAATTCTCCATGAATTGAGACGGCAATTCCACAAAATCATAATATACATTCGTACCCGACAAACTTTCGTAAGTCGTATTCGCCAACATCCCGTGCAAGGAATGTCCAAACTCGTGAAACAAAGTCGTTACTTCATTGAAAGTTAGCAAAGAAGGTTTGTCCTTTCCGGGTTTGGTGAAATTGCAAACAATCGAAATATGTGGTCTTTTGTTTTTGCCGTTTATGTTGGATTGTCCACGGAATTCAGTCATCCAGGCACCTGCTTTTTTGCCTTTTCTCGGAAAGAAATCAGCATAAAACAAGCCCTGATGTTCATTTTCAGCATTCAGAATTTCATAAACTTTTACATCTTCGTGGTATTTGTCAATGTCGTTTCTTTCTTTGAATTGTAAGCCATACAATTTCTGTGCTGTCAGAAAAATTCCGTCAATTACTTTTTCTAAGGAGAAATAGGGTTTCAATTCTTCTTCCGAAAAATCGAATTTTTGCTTTTTGAGTTTTTCGGCATAATAAGCGTGGTCCCATTTTTGCAAATCATCCAAACCATCGGTTTCTTTGGCAAATTCTCTGATTTCATCAACATCTCTTTCACCAAACTTTTTGGATTTATCCAATAAATCATTCAAAAAATCCTTGACGATTTTAGGCGAATTCGCCATTCTTTCTTCCAAAACAAAATCAGCGTGGGATTGATAACCCAATAATTTTGCTCTTTCCAATCTTAGTTCTGCAATGGATTTGACTATTTCTTCGTTGTTGTATTCGTTTTGCTGAAAAGCCCTTTTTCCATACGCCAAACTCAATTCTTTGCGCAATTCACGATTGTCGGCATAGGTCATAAACGGAATATAGGAAGGCGCATGAAGGGTAAAAATCCAGCCTTCTTTTTCTTTGGATTCGGCTTCGTGTTTGGCCTGTTCTACAACAAAATCAGGCAAACCGCTTAAATCTTTTTCATCTGTGATTTGCAGTTCAAAAGCATTGGTTTCCGCCAAAACATTGTCGCCAAAATCAAGCTTGAGTTTGGCCAATTTCTTATCGATTTCTCTGAGTTTTTCTTTTTTATCATCCGGCAGATTGGCACCGTTTCTCGAGAAATTCCTATAGGATTTTTCCAACAAACGAAGTTGTTCAGGATTCAAATCAAATTTTTCTTTGTTCTCATAAACCGATTTAATTCTTTGAAACAAAACCGGATTCAAGCGGATGTCATTTGAAAATTCCGACAAAAGCGGAGAAACTACTTGTGCGGTTTGCTGCATATTTTCATTGGTTTCGGCATGCAATAAATTAAAGAATGTAGCAGAAACAATGCTCAATCTTTCACCGCTAACCTCCAAAGCTTCGACCGTATTTTTAAAATCCGGTTCTTCGGGATTATTACAAATCTCATCGATTTCTTTTCTTGCTTCATCCAAAGCGGATATAAAAGCGGGTTCAAAATCTTCATCTTTGATTTTAGAAAATGGAATGCTGTCAAAAGGGGTATTAAATTTATCTAAAAGTGGGTTTGTCATTTTGCTGTAATTTATACTGCAAATCTAAGGATTTAATACTTTCAGAAATTCAGTAGCAGGAATCTCCCTCGCACCCAGACTTGCCAAATGAGGTGTATAAACCTGACAATCGATTAATTCATATCTTTTTTGATATTTCCGGACAAAACAGATGAATCCGGCTTTGGATGTGTTAGAAACTTTTGCAAACATGCTTTCGCCACAGAAAACCCGTTTTTGTTCGATGCCATAAAATCCGCCGACCAATTCATCATTTTGCCAGACTTCAACGCTTTTTGCAATTCCGATCCGGTGAAGTTCCAAGTAGGCTGCTTTCATTTCATTTGTAATCCAGGTACCACACTGCCCCGGCCTGAAAATTTTCTGACAATTTGAAATCACTTCTTCAAAGGCTTGATTTTCTGTAATTTCAAAAATATTCTCTCTCAGAATTTTCGTCATTGATTTTGAAACCTTCAATTCTTCTGGATATAAGACAAATCTCGGATCGGGAAACCACCAAAGAATCGGTTCTCCGGGATTGTACCACGGAAAAATCCCTTTGCGGTAGGCAAGTTTCAGTCTTTCAACACTCAAATCGCCCCCATAGGCGAGTATGCCGTCCGGGTTTGCTTCTGAGTAATCTGGAAAAATCAATTCGTCTGTAAGCCGTTTAATCATACCGGTTTGAATTGAACGGTTTTGAATTAATGCTTTGCTTTTACTTTTCTGGAAATCAGAAAAAGAAACAGTTCTTTTGCGGTATTCTTTTCTATGACTGAAGTTAAAACACTAAACAACAATGAGTTGACACTTGATTTATTTTTAGGAGCGTTCGGCATAATCCCATATTTGCTTAGAAATAAACGGAGACTGCGCAAATTAAGGCGTGTCGGTTTAATGGCTGTTTAATTTTTTACCGAAGTATTGATTTTAAAATGATTTAGAAATACTTCCCTCTTCTGCGCATATTAGGATTTTGGAGATTTTTCCCAATATTTACCTTTTTGAGTTGTTCCTGCATCATTTTTATTTGTTCTGTCAGCATGCCCTGCCTATCAAGTTCTCTGGCTTCTTTCAATAAGATGGCTGCTTCATTTTTCCTTCCTTTGGCCATTACCGCACCGGCTAAGCTCATTTTAGCCATCGCTCGGTCATGTTTGAAACTAAGTCCGTATTCCAATGCTTTTTTCATGTGTTTTTCTGTTCCGGTCAAGTTGGTTTGCGCTTCCGTCATTCCGGTCAAATAATGAAAATACCCGAATTGTTTTCTGACCAATTGGGATTCCATGTTTTTAATTTTGCTCAATACATTTTTAGCTTTGTCCAATCTTTCTTTGCGCATATGCCAGAACGCCAGCAAGATATATTCATTTTTAAAGAACAATAGGACAGGCAGACCGGACAGTATGATAAGAACCGTACCCCAACCGTATTCCCGTATTGTAAACAGATAAATTCCCGCTATAATTATTAAGGCGGCGATAACTAATTTGATATATTTATTCATCTTTTAGAGTTGTGATTTGATTTTTTCCGTGATTTCATTCATTTCTTCTCGGCTCAATTGCAGTCTCGGATTCAGGAAACTCGTGTCCTGCATGGAATTCAATGGCATCAGGTGTACATGTACATGCGGAACTTCTAATCCGACCACTGCCATGCCCACTCTTTTGCAGGGAACGGCTTTCTCAATGGCACCCGCGATTTTATAAGAAAAATCCATCAATCCCAAATAGGTTTCCCTGTCTAATTCAAAGATTTTATCCACCTCTTTTTTGGGAACCACCAATACATGCCCTCTGACCACCGGAGAGATATCTAGAAAAGCGAAAAAATTTTCGTCTTCCGCAATTTTATAAGAAGGAATTTCTCCGTTGATTATTTTTGTGAAAATACTTGCCATCTTTAACCTACACTTATGTCCAGAACTTCGAAACTCATTTTGGTACCGTTGGGCAACAGTATCTCTGCAATTTCACCTACTTTTTTACCCAAAAGCCCTTTCGCAATCGGTGTGTTAACCGAGATTTTTCCTTTGGCCAAATTGGCTTCGCTTTCAGGAACGAGTTGATAACTCATTTCCATTCCGTTGGCTGTGTTCTTGATTTTTATATTGGATAAAATAGATATTTTTGAATGATCGAGTTTGGTTGGATCGATGACTCTTGCGCCTGCGATTTGGTCTTTTAGTTTTGCAATGCGCATTTCCAACAATCCCTGTGCTTCTTTTGCAGCATCGTATTCGGCATTTTCCGATAAATCTCCTTTATCTCGCGCATCGGCAATCTGCTGTGAAATTTTCGGCCTTTCAATGGATTCAAGCTGGTCTAACTCTTCCCGCATTTTATCCAATCCTTCTTGTGTAACATATTGTATATTTGCCATATCAAAATAATTAATAAAAAGAATAATCCTACGGATTTCCGCAGGACTATTTCGTACAAAGGTAAATAAAACCTAGCAAGAAAAAAAATGAAAATTCCTTTTTTTAGAAAACATTCGCTCATCCTTTTGTTTGCCGGCATGGCATTATTGACAGCTTGCTTAGACAATGATGGCCAAATGGATTGCAACCCTGAATATACCATTTCGGCTACTATCAATATCAATCTACCACTGTATAGCGAATTGGAAACACGCGGATGGACTTATGTGCAGGGTACAGGGACTGGCAGCCGTGGCATCATCGTTGTGAAAACAAATTCCGGTTACAAAGCCTATGACCGTAACGCCCCACATATCTGTCCCACAGCAGGTTCTACACTTGAAGTGGTGGATGACATCAAACTTTATTGCCCTCATGACGGCGCGGAATGGATTTTGCTGTCTGGCGAACCGATTTCAATCGCCAATCGTCCACCACGCGTATATGCGGCGATCAGAACCGGAGATATCATTACTATTTATAATTAAAGAAAAATTATGTTTGGAAATTTTATGGAAATCATGGGAAAACTACAATCTGCCCGTGAGAATTTTGAAAAATTAAAAGAAAAATTAGACAGTCAGACTTTTACGGAAACTTCCTCGTCCGGCAACACCTCAATTACATTGACTGAATTGGCCACCATCAAAGATATACAGATTGCACAAGGGCTGATGGCGGACAAACAACAATTGGAAGATGAATTGGTGGTAACGCTGAACAAAGCATTGGAGAAAGTAAAAAACAATGCGATGGAGGAAGCCAAAATAACAGCGAAAGAAAGCCTGCCTGCTATTCCCGGATTATCATTTTAAATCATTGACAATGGATAAAAAACAACGAATTATAGCAGAATTCAACCCCAACCTGCCCGGCGCATCGACCGGTAATATCTTTGGGCTGCCATTCGACAATTCACAAAGCGACATCATCATCATCCCTGTTCCCTGGGAAGTTACGGTCAGTTACGGCGATGGAGCTTCAGAAGGAGACAAAGCTGTTTTACAAGCTTCGTTTCAGGTGGATTTGCTGCATCAGGAATTTCCTGAATTATGGAAACTCGGTATTTCCATGGATGAAAACACACCTTTCTGGCGGCAGCAAAGCAAAATGCTGAAAAAACTCTCTCTACCAATTATACAGGCCCTGGAGGAAGGAAGAAATATCTTGGAAATACCGATGGCCAGAGCGGATTTTCACAGAATCAATCAGGGCTGTAATTTCATGACTCTGGAAGTCAAAGAACGGGCAATGCATTGGCTGAATCAGGGCAAAATGGTTGGTCTGCTCGGAGGCGATCATTCTACACCTTTGGGTTTTTTTCAAGCACATGGTGAAAATCACGATAATTTCGGCATACTTCATTTGGATGCACACATGGATTTAAGAGAAGCTTATGAGGATTTCACTTATTCACATGCTTCAATTATGTTCAACGCCCTTGAAATTCCACAACTCAAAAAAATAGTTCAAGTCGGAATCCGCGATTTTTGTGAAGAAGAATTAGAAGTGGTAAAAAACTCTGCCGGCAGAGTGAAAGTTTTTACTGATTTAGATTTGAAAAGACAACAGTTTGAAGGCGAAAGTTGGCAGCAACAATGCCAGAAAATCATAGCTGAACTTCCACAGAAAGTCCATGTGAGTTTTGACATTGACGCACTTTATCAATGGTATTGCCCCAATACTGGAACACCTGTTCCCGGCGGTTTATCATTTGAACAAGCGACTTATTTGCTGACTGCATTGGCAAATTCCGGAAAAGAAATCATCGGTTTTGATTTGGTCGAAGTCGCCCCGGGTGAAAACGATGAATGGGATGGGAATGTGGGCGCGAGAATGTTGTTTCATCTCTGTGGAGCCTTAGCAAAATCAAAAGGAAGGCATGTGGGAAATAGGGTCGTGTTTTAATTTGAAACCCCGATGAAATATTCATTCAAAAACGATTATTCAGAAGGTTGTCATCCTTCCATTTTGGAGGCCTTGGTCACCACCAACCTCCGTCTGCAAAAGGGTTATGGAGAAGATGAATATTCTGTAGAATCAAAAAAAGCCATCCAAAAGGTTTTCAACTGTCCGAATGCCGTGGTTCATTTGGTTTCCGGCGGAACACAAGCCAATCTGTTGGTGATTTCTGCGGTTTTGCGGCCACATCAGTCCGTAATTTCGGCTGATTCGGGGCATATCAATTCCCATGAAGCCGGTGCCGTGGAAGCTACAGGTCATAAAATTCATGGCGTAAAAACACCGGACGGCAAACTGACCCCTGAAATTTGTCAAAAAATTTTGGAATCAGTTGAGAACAAACCACACATGGTACAGCCCAAATTGGTTTACATCTCTAATTCCACAGAATTGGGAACACATTACAAGCTAAACGAACTCAAGGACTTATATAAATTCTGTCAATCCAATGATTTGTATCTCTATATGGATGGCGCAAGACTTGCGCAGGGACTGATGGTTGAAAACAATGATTTGTCTGCCGGAGAACTTGCCCAATTTACTGACGTTTTCTATGTCGGTGGCACCAAGAATGGTGCGCTGCTCGGTGAAGCCATCGTCATCAATCATCCGGAATTGCAAAAGGATTTTGAATTTCATCTCAAACAAAAAGGGGCTTTGCTCGCCAAAGGTCGATTGTTAGGCATACAGTTCAGCCAATTGATGAAAGATCAATTGTATTTTGAACTCGGGAAAGCGGCCAATCAAAAAGCAATGAAAATCAAAAAAGCCTTTGAAATCAAAGGCTGTAAATTTTTAACAGATTCCTTTACCAATCAGCAGTTTCCGATACTTCCCAATAAATGGATTGATGAATTGCTAAAGGATTTTGAATTTTATATCTGGGAAAAAACAGATGAAAATCATACAGCCATCCGGCTGATTACTTCCTGGGCAACTCCGGATGAAGCTGTGGAAACATTTATCCACAGAATCAAAGCTTTATAATTTCAATTCGATCAATACAATTCCGGCAACTGATCCGGTTTGGCTTCTCTGACTAAATTGTAAACTTGTTCGATGATATCGTCCTCAGATGGTTTTGAAAAATAATCTCCGTCGGTCGCATAAGCCGGTCTATGTGCTTTGGCCGTAATGGTCAGCGGCTGACTATCAAGTTGAAAATAACCTTTCTGCACTTCGAGAATCTGTTGCAAAATAAATGCAGAAGCACCTCCGGGTACATCTTCGTCAATGACCACCAAACGATTCGTTTTCTTCAGACTTTCCACGATTTCATGTTTCACATCAAAAGGCAAAAGCGACTGAACATCAATCACTTCCGCTTCCACCCCAAGACTGCTCAACGCTTTGGCGGCGTCCATCACAATCCGCCAAGTAGAACCGTAAGTAACGAGCGTTACATCCTTTCCTTCACGGGTTACTTCAATTTCGCCAATTGGGGTTGTAAATTCTCCGAGATTCAAAGGCTTACTTTCTTTCAGTCGGTAGCCGTTCAAGCTTTCAACAATAATTCCCGGTTCATCGCTTTGTAATAAAGCATTATAAAATCCGGCGGCTTTGCTCAAATCACGAGGAACTAACACACAAATACCACGAACGAGATTCAGGATTCCGCCCATCGGAGAACCTGAATGCCAGATTCCTTCCAACCGATGACCACGGGTTCTGATAATCAACGGAGCCTTTTGTCCACCTTTGGTGCGGTATTGTACTGTTGCCAAATCGTCGGACATGATTTGCAGACAATAAAGCACATAATCCAAGTATTGAATTTCCGCTATCGGTCGCAACCCACGCATCGCCATGCCTATCCCCTGCCCTGCTATCGTAGATTCGCGAATGCCGGTGTCTGTCACCCGCAGTTTCCCGTATTTTTTCTGCATTCCTTCCAATCCCTGGTTCACATCTCCTATATCCCCGGTATCCTCGCCAAAGACCAATACATTTTCCGTTTTTTCAAATATTTTATCAAAATTATCCCGAATGATGACCCGACCATCCTCCATTTCCGGAATTTCCGGATAAACAGGAGCTACATTTTTCACTTTCAGTACACTCCATTCTGACTGGCTGTTTAAATGGGAAGAATAAATATCATTTTCTTTTTCAAATCGGTCTTTAAGCCAATTGACAAGTTCTGCTCTGGCTGGAGAATTCTCTCCGCGGGTGATTCTAAGAATTTTTCGTACTGTGCTGTAAGTATCTTTTTTTATTGGAATTGGTTTGGATTTCAAAGCATTGATTTCAGCTTCCGCAAAAGCTTTGTTCGGACTGACTTCCAAGACGCTATCCAACAAACTAACCGCCTGATTCCTCAGCTCAGTCAGGGGATTCAGATAATCTTCCCAGGCTTGTTTTCTGGCTTCTTTCACGATTTGTTTCGCTTCCTGTTCTATGGTCTGAATTTCTTCTTCAGTCGCCAATTTTTCTTCACCGACTTCAGAGTTCAATATCCATTCTTTGAATTTACTGATGCCGTCAAAATCTTTTTCCCATTGCAATCTTTCGGGAGATTTGTAACGTTCATGCGAGCCGGAAGTCGAATGCCCCTGCGGTTGGGTGCATTCACGAACATGAATGATACACGGAATATGCTGTTCGCGTGCCAGTTTTTCTGCTTCTTCATAAGCAGCAATCAAACCGGGATAATCCCAAGCTTTGACGGTGAAGATCTCTAATCCGCGGCTGTCCTCGGTTCTTTGAAAACCAGAGAGCATCTCACTGAGATTGGATTTTGTTCTTTGATAGGCGGCGGGAACGGAAATGCCGTAGCCATCATCCCAAATGGATAGTATCATCGGAATTTGCAGCACTCCTGCGGCATTTACTGCTTCCCAGAAAGGGCCTTCGGAAGTACTGGCGTCGCCAATCGTTCCAAATGCAACCTCATTTCCGTTAACAGAAAATTTTTGTTCCGGATCGGCTTTCGGGTTTTCTCTGTAATATTTTGAAGCCTGAGCCAATCCGAGCAATCGCTGCATTTGTCCGGAAGTAGGAGAAATATCGGAACTTGAATTTTTTTGTTCAGTCAGTTTTTTCCAAGAGCCGTCGGGATTCAGCGAACGTGTCGCAAAGTGTGCGGTCATCTGTCTTCCACCCGATGCGGGTTCTTTTTCAATGTCCGTATTGGCATACAGTTGCGCAAAAAATTGGGAAGCCGTCAATTGCCCGATGCCCATCATGAAAGTCTGGTCTCGGTAATAGCCGGAACGAAAGTCTCCGTTTTTAAAAACACGTGCCATCGCCAACTGCGGTAATTCCTTGCCATCACCAAAAATCCCGAATTTCGCTTTTCCGGTCAAAACTTCTTTTCTTCCGGTTAAACTCGCTTCACGGGAAATGATGGCTGTTTTTAAATCTTCAAGAACCTGTTTTTTAAATTGCTCGAACGATAATTTATTTTCTGTAAGTGTATGCATTGCTCTATTTTTCCTAAGGTAGCAAAGTTAAAAAATAAGATGGATATAAAAGGTATGAGAATTTCATGGTTTTTGATGTTTCTAAATTTCGAATGCAAAATTCTGTAAGGTTAGAAAACCTTTAGAGGTTGAATTTGGTTATTGACAAACAGTTGAAAACCCATGCAATAGTTTTGAACTGTTCACTTGTAATATTCAGATAAATTGGTTTAAATTGCTCCTGCAATGAATTTTCTGGCGCATCAGTTTTTATCTTTCGGTGAAAGAGGGCTTCAAATCGGGAATCTGTATGGTGAAATCGTACGGGCCAAAGAATATTTGCAATACCCGGATGATATTCAAAAAGGGATTTTGCTGCACCGCGCCATTGATTCATACACCGACAGCCATCCGACCGTCAAGCACAGCACATCTCTATTTCACAACAAATACGGAAAATATGCACCGGTCATCGTGGATGTACTTTATGATTATTTTTTGATTAAAAACTGGAAGAAATATTCAGAAGAATTATTTGAAGATTTTGTCAACAATTGTTACCGTTTATTTGAAGAAAACCTCCCAACTTTTCCTGAAAATCTGCAATTTATCATGCAGCATCTGCTGAAAAATGACTGGTTTCGCAATTATGCCACCACAGCCGGAATCCACGAAACGCTGTACGGGCTGAGCCGTCGCAGCAAATTTAAAAACAATATCGATGAAGCCGTCAATGAACTGATTCGATTTGAAACCATGTTAGATGAGGATTTCAATTTATTTTTTCCCGATTTAATCAGGCATTGCAAAAGTTTCATCAAAAGCAAATCATAATCCTTAAATTTGGAGATTTCAAATCAAAAATTCAAAATTCAACAATGGATATACAGTTCAATCAACGCGAAGATAAAAACAAACTTCTGGCTGCCGATTTAAAAAAGAAATTGAAAAAAATCTATATCGGTGGTGGAGAAAAGAAAATTGAAAAATTAAAATCACAGGGTAAAATGACTGCACGGGAACGCTTGGATTATCTCTTTGACAAAGCCCGTCCCAGGATTGAAATCGGTGCATTTGCCGGTTATGAAATGTACGAGGAAGAAGGCGGTTGCCCGGCAGGCGGCGTAGTTGTGGAAATCGGTTACGTTTCCGGTAAACAATGTATTGTAGTTGCCAACGATGCAACTGTCAAAGCCGGTGCATGGTTTCCCATCACGGGCAAAAAAAATCTAAGAGCTCAGGAAATCGCCATGGAAAACCGGCTGCCCATCATTTATCTGGTGGACAGTGCCGGGGTTTATCTCCCGATGCAGGCTGAAATATTTCCCGACAAAGAGCATTTCGGAAGGATCTTTAGAAACAATGCCGTCATGAGTTCACGCGGCATCATTCAGATTGCAGCGGTGATGGGCAGTTGCGTGGCCGGAGGTGCTTACCTGCCAATCATGAGCGATGAAGCCATGATAGTCGATAAAACCGGTTCCATCTTTTTGGCCGGAAGTTATTTGGTCAAAGCTGCGATAGGTGAAGATATTGATAATGAAACTTTGGGGGGTGCCACGACCCATTGTGAAATTTCAGGGGTTACGGATTATAAAGCCAAAAATGATGCTGATGCTTTAGATAAAATCCGTTCCATAATGGATAAAATCGGCGATTTTGAGAAAGCGGGTTACAACCGTTCAACGCCAGCGCTCCCTACAGAAAATGAAGATGAAATCTTCGGAATTCTTCCCGCAAACCGTGCCGAACAATACGATATGTATGACGTAATAAAACGTTTGGTGGACAATTCGGAAATCGATGAATACAAAGCTGATTACGGGAAAACCCTGATTTGCTGCTATGCACGTATTGACGGCTGGGCCGTGGGCATCGTTGCCAACCAACGAAAAGTAGTGAAATCACGCAAGGAAGGGATGCAGTTTGGTGGCGTGATTTACTCGGATTCGGCGGATAAAGCCACTCGGTTTATCGCCAATTGCAACCAGAAAAAAATTCCGTTGGTATTTTTACAGGACGTAACTGGATTCATGGTCGGTTCAAAATCCGAGCACGGCGGTATCATCAAGGACGGTGCCAAGATGGTCAATGCAGTTTCTAATTCCGTCGTTCCCAAATTCACGGTGGTCATCGGAAATTCTTATGGCGCAGGCAATTATGCCATGTGTGGAAAAGCCTATGACCCACGTTTGATTTTCGCCTGGCCTTCAGCTCGTTTGGCCGTTATGGGCGGTGAGCAGGCCGCAAAAGTTTTACTACAAATCAAGGAGAGCGAACTCAAAAAAAGCGGACAAAAAATTAATGAAGAAAAGAAAAATGAACTGCTGACGGAAATCGAAGATAGATACGACCGACAGACCAGCCCCTACTATGCTGCGGCTCGGCTTTGGACTGATGCTGTCATCAATCCGACCGATACCCGAAAATGGATTTCGATGGGAATTGAAATGGCGAACCACGCCCCCATTGAAAAACCCTATAACCCGGGAGTTTTGCAGGTTTAATTTCAAATTTCAACCAATTATAAAAGCCTTTCAGATTCATTTCCGAAAGGCTTTTCGCTATCATATTAACAATTGATTATAACACTGTCGGATTGCTGTCATCAATATGGAAATAATTGATAACGCTTTCATAATCCGTTAAATCCACATTCGCTGATTTTCCTGTTGCAGCGGGAACAATTAAAATTCTGAAAGTTTTATTTTTCACATAAGAAGTATTCGTCAAATCAAAAGTTCCGCCGGCATAAATCACAAAATCCTCTTTCGAGAAATCATAATTGTAATCTACTTCATGACCGTCCGCTAAATAAAAAGTAATTGGAATCGCTTGCCATACCGGAGAACCCGTAGATATATTGCCGTTTTGCATGAAAATCAACACCACATCCGAACTGTATAATGAGGATGTAAAAGCTCTTGAAATCTGAAATACACCATCGATGTTTTCAAGGTCAACATTTTGTAAATCTATCGCTATCGGAAAAGTGTCTTGGTCAATATCATCGTCTTTGCAGCTGAATACTGCAAATCCCACAAGGGCTGCCATCAAATAGGGAATTAGTTTTTTCATTGTTTTATAATTTTCTTTCTTAAGTTCAAATCATATACCAAAATTCAAAATTGAGGATTTTTGTAATAAGCAGCAAGCCACCAAATTCAAATTTATTATTTACCATTAAAAAATTAAGGCAATGAAAACACCTCTAACTTCTGATTTTGTTCATTAAGTCAGCTGCCAATTTCAGCAATCTCCACAAACAAACCTTCCTCAGTTTTCTCAACCTGAGCTAAATTGTTGGTGGTCAATTCTTTGATGGCTTTGTCCCATTTTTTATTGGATAAATTCGCTTGATTTTTCAATTCAGTAAGTTCAATTTTATCGTATTTTTTCAGAAGTTCAAAAACCATTTTTGCGTCCTCATTCAATTCTATTTTCTTTTTTTCTGGTCTCATTTGAGGAAAGAATAAAACTTCCTGAATCGATTGTTGATCGGTCAGAAACATGACCAGTCTGTCCATCCCGATTCCCAATCCGGAAGTCGGTGGCATCCCGTATTCCAAAGCCCGCAAGAAATCCTGGTCGATGAACATCGCTTCGTCATCGCCTTTTTCCGATAGTTTTAACTGCTCTTCAAATCGTTCTCTTTGGTCAATCGGGTCATTTAATTCCGAATAAGCATTGGCAATTTCTTTGCCGCAAACCATCAGTTCAAATCGCTCGGTCAATCCTTCTTCCGAACGGTGCTTTTTGGTAAGCGGCGACATTTCTATCGGATAATCTGTAATGAAAGTCGGTTGAATGAAGTTTCCTTCGCATTTTTCGCCAAATATCTCATCAATTAATTTTCCTTTGCCCATGGTGTCATCGACTTCAATGCCCATGGAAATAGCTGCTTGACGGATTTCTGCTTCGGATTTTCCTTTGATGTCAAATCCGGTGTATTTCAAAATTGCATCGCGTATGGAAATTCTCGGATAAGGCGCTTTCCATTCGATTTCATGTTCACCAAAAGTGGATTTTGTACTTCCGTTTACCGCAATGGCGCAATGTTCCAACAGTTTTTCGGTGAAATTCATCATCCAGTTATAATCCTTGTAGGCAACATAAATTTCCATGGCCGTAAATTCAGGATTGTGGGTGCGATCCATGCCTTCGTTTCGGAAGTTTTTGGAGAATTCATAGACGCCGTCAAATCCGCCGACAATCAGTCTTTTTAGATACAATTCATTGGCGATTCTCAGATATAGCGGAATGTCCAATGCATTGTGATGCGTCACAAAAGGTCGGGCGGCAGCACCCCCCGGAATGGGTTGTAAAATAGGCGTTTCTACTTCGATATAGCCTTTTTCGTTGAAATATTCCCGCATGGCATTGAACATCTTTGTTCTTTTGATAAAAATCTCTTTCACATGAGGATTCACCACCAAATCCACATAACGCATACGGTATCTGGCTTCCGGATCGGTGAAGGCATCGTGTACCTTTCCTTCGTCATCGGTTTTTACTACCGGCAGTGGTCGCAAAGCTTTAGAAAGCAGACTCAATTTGGTGACATGGACGGAGATTTCTCCCACTTTGGTTTTGAATTGATGGCCTTCAATGCCTATAAAATCACCGATGTCTAACAATTTTTTGAACAGCACATTGTATTCGGTTCCTTGCTCGTCATTGGAGATTGAATCCCGTGCAATGTACAACTGAATTCTGCCCGTACTGTCCTGTAACTCAGCAAAGGAAGCCTTTCCCATCAAACGAACAGACATCATTCTACCGGCTAATTTCACGGGTTTCCCGTCTTCAAAATTCTTCAGAATTTCTTCGGCAGTAGAAGTGGTTTTGAATTCGGCAGCCGGATAAGCTTCTATACCCAGCATTTGCAGTTGGGCGAGTTTCTCGCGACGAATGATTTCCTGTTCTGATAATTGCATTTGACTATGAAATTTAGGTTTGCAAAGATAGCAAAGATGGCAGAATCAAAGGGCAAGGAAGCGGTATTAAAATTCCGGGGATTTCCGATGAGAATGAATGGATTAAATTTTCTTCAAAATCTCATCTTCCCAGTATTTATCGGATTGACCGGAAAGTACGGTTTCCAACCAGTCGTCCAAAGTCAGTTTTTCCAAATATTCCGGGTTGATTTCAACAAAAGGATTTGCAAAGAAACTTGCGGGTAATTCCGGATTTTCACGGTCAATGACCAAAATATTTTCCGGATTGTAAAAAGGATACTTTTTGATGCCGGGGTTGGTGGTAATCAATTTTCTGCCAGCTGCAAGTGTTTCAAAAGTCCGCATGGACAGTCCCAATTGAAAGGGTTTGTTGGTATCCAAAACCGCAAAACTTCTCTGATAAATTTTAGAAACTTCGGTGTGCGACAACCGGGTGAAACTGACTTTTTTGATATCAAAGGAAGACATGGTTTTATCAAAAATCCTTTTCATCCGAAAGAAAAATTTATTCGGTGCATAATAATACATAAAGGTTTTCAAGCCTTGCTGATTTGCGGCTTTCTGTATTTTCTCTCCGATGTGATAACGGTCGGTATGCGCCGAACCGATGAAAGTGATATCAAATGTTTTTTCACTTTCCGTTTTGTTTTGTTGAAATTCTTGTACAAAAAATGAAGGCCTGAATTTCAGTTGGTAGTTGACCGCATCACCGGGTTCAAAAGTATAATTTACATCAAACAATGGAAAAAGTTTCAAAGCCCGCGGATATTCCCAAACCGTATCATAAAAATAAAAAATCGTCGGCGTTTTGGGATGTAATTTTTTGAATTCCGGAATGAAAAACAGCGGAATGGATTCTCCTTTGATCAACAGCAAACAATCATAGGTTTTATTCTTGGTTTGCTGCAAAATATTGCGATAATACCGGTTGATTTTCCCTTGAATCAAAGCGGGATAAACGCGGATAATTCCTTTGAAAATATTGGAATTGGAAGGTCTTTCATCATAAAATTCCACATCTGCACCCAATTCTTTCATCCTTTGCAAAATGGATTTTTCATATTCAAAAAAACTGGGTGAAATGAATAATATACGTTTCCCTTTTAACTTCATGATGGCGCAAAATCAGTTTTCAAAATTAATGTTTTAATCGTGCAATCAAAACTTAATCCTTAATTATGATTTTTGAATTGAAATAGCAAACTGTAGAAGATATCAAACAATTTGAAGAATTGTTTCGGAATCATCCCAAAACAACATCCAAGACCATCATGACCATAAAACCACCGACAAATCCGATGGTAGCAACTTCTGAATTTTTATTCTGTTGGGCTTCGGGGATTACATCTTCGACTACGACAAAAATCATGGCTCCCGCTGCAAAAGCTAATGCATAAGGCAAAACGGGTGTAAATGTAATCACGGCAACGGCACCAATGACGCCGGCAATTGGTTCGACTATGGCTGAGGATTGCCCCAACATAAAGCTTTTTCGTCGGCTCAATCCCATTCTTCGCAAAGGCACCGCTACCGCAATTCCTTCGGGAAAATTCTGCATCCCGATTCCAAGTGCTAACGCTACCGCTCCACCAATAGAAGCTTCGGGAATTCCTGCTGCAACTCCTCCAAACAAAACCCCGACGGCCAATCCTTCCGGAATATTATGCAGCGTGATAGCGAGAATCATTAAAGTCGTTCGCTGCCAAGGTGTTTTTACGCCATCCACCCTCTTGAAATTGACATGCAAATGCGGCAAAATCTTGTTGAGCGAAAATAGGAAACCGGCTCCCGCCAGAAATCCAATGACCGTTGGAAGCACTTGGGTAAATCCGGTTCCTTCACTCATATTGATGGCCGGAATGATCAAACTCCAGACACTTGCCGCCACCATCACGCCACCCGTAAATCCTAACATGGCGTCCATCAGAATTTTATTTATGTTTTTGAAAAAGAAAACTGACATGGCACCTAATGCCGTAACAAGCCAAGTAAAAACAGTAGCATACAGTGCTGCCAACACCGGGTCTATACTTTCAAAAAAACGGATAATGCCCTCTGTCATTCAATTCAATTTTTGACTATTCAGTATCGTAATCCGAGTTTACGGAATTTAAATTTGCAAACATATTAAGTTAGATTAATCTAACAAAATTATTTTGCAAATATTTTTAGATTCAAAGAAAAGAAACGATTTTTTGGAAATTACACGAAGCATTTTCAGCTAATGGCAATGCTTGATCTTACTGTAATATATATTGGATGCTTATTTTGCGACAAAATTACTTTTACCAATCATGTAACGATAAGACCTATTTTTTAAGTCTTATCGTTACACAAAAGGTAATTTGAAAATCATCTTTAATTTAGTTCTACAACCTCTTCCACTTGAGTCGCAAACTATTGCTCACCACACTCACTGAACTCAGTGCCATGGCGGCTCCGGCTATCATCGGATTAAGCAAAAATCCGTTGAGTGGATAGAGGATTCCGGCCGCAATCGGAATACCGATGATGTTGTAAATGAACGCCCAAAACAGGTTTTGTCGAATGGTTTTGACCGTTTGTGTCGATAGTTTGATTGCTTGCGAAATTTTGAGTAAATCACCAGAAAGAATGGTCATTTTAGCAGATTCAATCGCCACATCACTTCCTTTTCCCATCGCGATGCCCAAATTGGCCTGCGCCAGAGCCGCACTGTCATTGATGCCGTCGCCGCCCATCGCAACCACCTTGCCCTCGGATTGAAGTTTTTTGATGAAATTCAATTTGTCTTCGGGCAAAACTTCTGCGTAAAAATCATCCATTTCAATCTCCCGTGCCACCGCAGCTGCCGAAGCTTCGTTGTCTCCGGTTTGCATATAGACCTTAATGCCGGCAGCTCTCAGTTGTTCGATGGCTGCCTTTGAACTGGGTTTGATTGTATCCGAAACCGATGCACCTGCAAGAATTCGTGTGGAATTACTCATCAGAATCACCGTTCTCGAACGAATGTTTTTCTCGCCCATCCAACTGTTGACTTCAGAGGTCAGTTGTATGCCATTTTCTGCCAAGAATTTAGGATTACCAACGAAATAAGTTTCGCCTTGATATTTACCGATGATTCCTTTGCCGGAAACGCTTTCCACTTCCACACCTTCGAGAAACAACTGCCCGAATTTTGGAATTTCGGAATGGCCTTCGTCGCCTCTTTTGACCTTTTTTTTGCCATCGCTGATTTCGCTGATGGTTCTGACATAAGCCTCTAAGTATTCAACAATCGCCTCTGCGAGCGGATGTTCGGATTGTTTCTCGATGGAGTAGAGAACAGGTGCAATCTCTACCGAATCGCTATTGAACCATTTGAGTTTAAAAACCCTGGGTTGCCCTTCTGTAATGGTACCGGTTTTGTCCAAAACCACGGCATCCACTTTTTTTGCGATTTCCAATGTTTCTGCATCTTTGATGAGAATGCCGTTGTCGGCACCTTTCCCGATTCCTACCATGATGGCTGTAGGCGTGGCCAATCCCAACGCACAGGGACAGGCGATGACCAAAACCGTAATCATGGCAAGTAGTCCACGGGTAAATCCATGTTCACCGCCTAAAATGACCCAGACAATCAGTGTTAGTACCGCTATCAACAGCACCGCAGGAACGAAAATTGCAGCGATTTTATCGACCAATTTCTGCACCGGAGCCTTGCTCCCTTGTGCATCCTGTACCATTTTGATGATTTGACTCAACAAGGTTTCACTTCCGACTTTTGTGGCTTTAAATTGAAAACTTCCTTTCATGTTGACCGTTCCTGAAAAGACTTTTTCGCCTTTGATTTTTTCCACCGCCACCGGTTCACCCGAAATCATGCTTTCATCTACAAAGGAATTGCCCGAAATCACTTCACCGTCCACCGGAATTTTTTCGCCGGGTTTTACCAAAATAATATTGCCTGGCTCTATTGAAGCCACCGGAACTTCCATTTGGTGACCATTCTCATGAACCACAGTCACGGTTTTGGGTTGCATTCCGATGAGTTTTTTAATGGCCGAAGAAGTATTTCCTTTGGCCCTTTCTTCCAATACTTTTCCAATCAAAATAAAAGCGATAATCACTCCTGCTGCTTCAAAATAAACATGAGCTTCCATTCCTCGGCTCAGCCAAAATTCTGGAAACAAAGTATTGAAAACACTGAATAAATATGCAATCCCCGTACTCATGGCCACTAATGTGTCCATATTGGCCGAACGGTGTTTGAGTTGTTTCCATGCGCCTGTAAAAAACTGTTTACCGAACACAAAAACAATGGGTGTGGAGAGTGCCCACATGATGTAATTGGCGTATGGAATATCCATGAATACCATGCCGATGAACATCAAGGGAACGGACAAAATAATTGCCCAAAGGGTTTTCTTTTTCAGTGTTTCGTAATTCCTTCGTTGCAATTCCTCCAAACTGTCTTTGGCGTCCTCCGATTCGTCAATCATCAGGTCGTAACCTACTGCCTGCAATGCTTGTTTTAGTTTTTGGGAATCGGTCAATGAGGGAATGTATTCAATCAATGCATCTGTATTGGCATAGTTTACTTGCGCATCCACCACGCCCGGCTGCATTTTCAAGATGTTTTGTGAGCTCGAAGCACAAGAAGCGCAAGTCATGTTCAGGACGGGGAAATGTTTTTTGATGGTGGGTACATTGTAGCCGAGTTCTCTGATTTTTTGGACTGCAAGCGGAAGTGCTTCATCAAGATATTTGGCCGATATTTTCGCCCGTTTGTTGTTGATTTCCACAGAATGTTCGCTGATTTCCGGGATTTCGGAAAGTCCTTTGTTGACAATCATAGCACAATGCTCGTTGTCCACATTTTCTAAGGGTATGTAAATTGTTTCTAATGCCATAATTTTGTTCTCTGCTGCAAATTTCGGAATTACAATGCAGACAGCCTTACAGAATGATGGATAAGAGTTATATACTATTGATGAATGCTTGCATCAATATTCCGTTTTATGGGGGTCATTTGTCCATTTCTCAAAAATTTCTAAAGCTTCATTCCGCATCATCTGCGCAACCGGAATTTTTCTTTTTTCCACAGGTAAAGCGATTTCATCGTAAATAAATGAATCATCAAATCCGATGGCTTTTGCATCATTTTTGGTGTTTGCATACCAGATTTTATCAATTCTTGCCCAGTAAATTGCACTCAGACACATGGGACAAGGTTCGCAAGATGTATAAATCTCACAACCGGAAAGGTCAAAATTATTCAGTTTTTTGGCTGCCATCCGGATGGCCTCCACTTCTGCATGCGCAGTCGGATCCTGAATTACGGTCACTCTGTTCGTTCCTTGGGCAATAATTTTACCGTCTTTAACAATTACAGCACCAAATGGCCCGCCGCCGGTTTCCACACTTTGCGCAGAACAGGCAATGGCTTTTAACATAAATTCCTGATTGTATGACATTTTTTCTAATTAAATAATTGATAAATTCCTTTGAAACCCACTCAAAACAATTCTTTTCTGATGATGTTTTGCGAACGATCCGGTCCTACGGAAACTAAGTAAATCTCAATTCCAAGATATTCTTCAATAAATTGTATGTATTCACGGGCTTCACGCGGCAATTCATCAAAGAAATTGATGTTGGAAATATCTTCCTGCCAGCCTTTCAGTTCTTTGTAAATCGGCTTGTACATATCTAATTTGGTGGTTGACGCCGTGAAATCGTGTTTAATCTCCCCGTCTTCGGTTTGATAATCCGTACAAACCTTAATCGTCTCAAATCCGCTCAGCACATCCAATTTTGTAATCACCAAATGCGTGATTCCATTGATACGGCAAGCATGACGGAGCATGACCAGATCCAACCAACCGCATCTTCTCGGACGCCCCGTGGAAGCTCCGAATTCATTGCCGACTTTGCGGATATGTTCCCCGATTTCATTTTCCTGTTCAGTGGGAAATGGTCCGTTTCCGACCCTTGTGCAATAAGCTTTGGATACGCCAATCAGGTTTTTGAGTTTGGTCGGAGGAACACCTGCGCCTACACAGACACCTCCGGTTGATGGTGAAGAAGAAGTTACATAAGGATAAGTACCGTAATCGATGTCAAGCATCAAGGCTTGGGCACCTTCAAACAACACATTTTTTCCTTCGTCGATGGCGTCGTTGACTTCCACAACCGCGTCAATCAGTCGGTCTTTGATTTTTTCGCCAAAAAGGAGATAATTGTTGTAAATTTCATCCAGTTCCAATGCCGGCTTGTTATACAATTTCTCAAAAATCGCATTTTTGATTTGAAGATTGATTTTTAGTTTTTCCAACAAGACTTCCGGATTGAGCAAATCAATGGCGCGGATACCCACTCTGGCTACTTTGTCTTCGTAGCACGGGCCGATACCACGTTTGGTCGTTCCGATGGAGCTTTTTCCGGCTGCTTCTTCCCGACAATGATCCAATAAAATATGGTAAGGCATGATGATATGTGCTCTTCGGTCAATGAAAACATGCTCGCTGGAAAGGCCACGTTCTTCTAATTTTTCTACTTCTTGTAGGAAACTTTCGGGATTGACGACCACCCCGCTGCCGATGATGCATTTCCCCTGTGCCTGAAGCACACCCGAAGGAAGCAGATGAAGAACGAATTTATCATTGTTGACATACACGGTGTGTCCCGCATTGTTACCACCCTGATAACGAACCACATAATCTGATTTTGCAGAAAGTATATCCGTGATTTTTCCTTTTCCTTCGTCTCCAAACTGAAGACCGACCACTACATAAGTTGACATTGTGCTGTATTTGAATTAAGGTTGATTTACTCCACAAAAGTAAAAGATAACCTAAGCAGCAACAAATAAAAATGAAAGCATTTCAGGGAAGTTATCAAGACATTTTAAAGGCAAGACCCAAGCCATGAAAAATACGATAATTGTCGTATTGATTTGTATTTGTCTGCAAAATTATCTTTGCCTCAGATTAAAAATTAATAACATGAAAAATTTAATTGTAAGCTTTTTCCTTCTCATCGGGTCCCTCTCTTTTTCTCAGTTAAATAACATCAGGGATTTTCCGAATTACAAAGCATTCCATCTGAGTTGCAAGGTCATCAGTTACGGTCAGGCGGGCATGGATGTCCAAGAAATGAAAGACACGGTTCTTGCTATGAATTTCAACGATGGCAGCTTTGAATTCAGCGACACGAAATTTGTCATCACGGATCAAATTATTTTCACGGAAGAAAATGCAGGGGATATTTTAATTATCAATGCACATATTGCGGATTATCCGGATGTCATGATTGAACTTTATTTAAAAGCAAATGATGAAAACCGTGTCGGCAAATTGCTGTTTACCGATACCCGGGATCAATGGATAGATTTCACATTTTGAAGCTCCTCCTAACCTGCTTAAAAAACAAAATCAAATTTATCCCGTTATTTTCTAAAATGTTGTAGTTTCGTGGCTTCTACATTACAGATAATATTTAATTAAGATTTTTATGAAAAAAACATTTGTGTCCCTGTTAGTTCTGCTGTTCGGATTTTATGCCTTGGCTCAGAATACACAGGTTTCGCAGGAAGAACTGCAAAAAAGAAATTGGTTTCACAGTGATTTTTCCCAAACTGGGATTTATGGAGTTGGAACGGATTCCGCATTAGAATTTTTAAAATCCAAAGGGATGAAACCCACAAAGATAGTAGTGGGCGTATTGGACAGCGGCGTGCAGATTACGCATGAAGATTTGAAAAATGAAATTTGGGTCAACACCAAAGAAGTAGCCGGCAATGGTAAGGATGATGATAAAAACGGATATGTTGACGACATCAATGGTTGGGACTTTTGCACTACTGCCGATGGAGAGGATTACAACCATGATTCTTATGAGGCAACAAGGGTAACCGTCATTTACAATGCATATTTCAATACAGGCAATAAAGCCAAAGATTTGGAAAATATGCGCAAAATGCCCAAGGAATATCAAACCTATCTGAGAGCCAGACAGGATTGGGCAGACCATTATTATTCCGCCAAAAGTCAGGCAAGCGGAGACAGCAATGAAACCGAACAAATCATTGACTTTTTGAAAGATTTGGCAGCTTATACAAAAGGTGTAAAATTGACGCCTGAAAATCTTACAAACCTTCCGGAAAATACTGAAGAAGAAAAAATAATGAAGTCTCAGGTAGAATATTTGGTTACCAACAATCCTGAATTCGGTGGAATGACCATGTTAGAAATCATCGAAGAAGCTAAAAAGGAATTTGGACAAGTCGAGGAATCCGGAAACCGCGATTTGCTTTATGCCTACAATCTTGAATACAATCCAGCCAAAGGAAAATTTGATGTAAAAGGCTATGGCAACAATGAAGTAGAAGGCCCGGATGCCCTGCATGGAACTCATGTTGCCGGAATCATCGGAGCTTCTCGCGGCAACAACATCGGTATGGATGGTGTAGCCGGCGGAATGGTGAAAATCATGTCCGTACGCACTGTTCCTGATGGCGACGAACGCGATGAAGACGTGGCCAATGCAATCCGCTATGCAGTTGACAATGGTGCGAAAATCCTGAACATGAGCTTCGGGAAATCTTTTTCGCCCAACAAGGAAATGGTTTATGATGCCATCAAATATGCGGACAGCAAGGGCGTTCTGATGTTCCACGCTGCCGGCAATGACAATAAGGATTTGGATTTCAATTACAATTATCCTAGCAATTTCCGCGACAATGAGATGGTGCCGATGGTGGATTTGATGATAACCGTTGGCGCAAGCACGAGATACAATGACAGACTGAAAGCTTCTTTCTCCAATTTTGGTGCGGTAAAAGTGGATTTATTTGCGCCGGGAACTGAAATTTATGCACCGGTTCCGGATCAGAAATACCGTTATTTGCAAGGAACTTCCATGGCTTCTCCGGTAGCAGCCGGCTGTGCCGCCCTGCTTTGGTCTTATTTTCCGCACTTGACTGCGAAACAAGTAAAAGACCTCTTGTTTGAAACCGTCAATGTCGCTGACACTGAAGTGAATGTCGGTTCGGAAGCAGAACCAAGAAAGTTCAATACAATCTCTGTAACAGGTGGAGTAATTGACGTCAATAAAGCCGTTCGTTTGGCGTACGAACGCTACGGAAAGAAATAAATTTCCCATTACTCCGACAATCGGAATACCTGCAATAGCGTAAAAGCTAAAAAGGTGTTCCGATTGTTTTTTTATGCTAAATAAAATTAACAACAGCCTTTTAGAGGTTTTCCAATAGGATAATTTGCCTTAAATTTGCAGCCGATTTGGAAACAAAAACCATTCATGATGTTTTAAAAAAATACGAATCTTCTGATTTCGTACAAAATACCGTTGTCCAAATCGAAAAAAATCCAGTTTCAAAAATCCATGTCCGTGGACAAATTGGTTCTTCCATTTCATTTCTCACAGCCCAGATTTTCAGTTTATCCGGCAGACCGGTGTTGCTGATGCTGGACGACAAAGAAGAAGCGGCTTATTGGCTCAATGAATTGGAAAATATTTTCTCCAAAGAGGAAGTACTCTTTTTGCCGGATTCTTACCGGCGTCCTTATGAAATCGAACAAACCACCAATGCCAACGTGGTTTTGCGCACCGAAGTGCTGAGTACGCTGAATGGTTCCAGAAAACCGCGAATTGTCGTTACCTATGCCAACGGAATTTTCGAAAAAGTCGTTACCCGAAAATCATTGTCCAAAAACACATTAAAAATATCTGTGGATGACAATTTCGACATTGATTTTATCAATGAACTGCTGTTTTCTTATGAATTCAAAAGGGTGGATTTCGTGACCGAACCCGGCGAGTTTTCGATTCGTGGCGGAATTGTAGATATCTTTTCATTTTCCGAGGAACAACCCTATCGGATTTCACTTTTTGGGGATGAAGTGGAAAGCATCCGAAAATTTGATGTGGAATCCCAGCTTTCGACAAAAAAAGTCAGGCATTTTACCATTATCCCCAATTTAGAAAATAAATTTACAGAAGACATCCGCGAAAGTTTTTTGGATTATATCTCCGACAAAACCATTGTTGTCGCCAAAAACCTGAATGTCATTCAATCCACGATTTATCGAAATTTTAATTTAGCGGAAGAAGCTTTCCACAAGCTTTCCGGGGAAATCAAAAGAGCTTCGCCAGAAGAATTATTTCTCAATGAGAAAAATTTAGAAATGCAATTGGCGAAATTTCCGGTCATTGAATTTTCATCAGTTCCTTATTTTGAAAATGCTTTGGAAGTCGAATTAAAACAGTATCCGCAACCTTCATTCAACAAACAATTTGATTTGCTGGCAGAGGAATTGAATCTCCGAAAAGCCGCCGGTTTCACCAATTTCTTGTTTTGTTCCAATGAGAAACAAGCACAGCGATTTGCAGATATATTTGAAGACATTGAAAAAAACGTTCGTTACACTCCGGTTATTGGTGCTATTTATCAAGGCTTTACGGACGAAGATCTGAAAATATGCTGCTTCACCGACCATCAGATTTTTGAACGTTATCACAAATACAATCTGCGAAATTCTTTCGCCAAAAAAGAAGCCATTACCCTGAAAGAATTGACTTCCCTTCAAATCGGGGATTATGTAACCCACATCGATCACGGTGTCGGAAAATTCGCAGGTTTGGTGAAAATTGATGTGTTGGGAAAAAAGCAGGAAGCCATCAAATTGTTTTATTATAACAATGATATTCTCTACGTCAGTATTCATTCGCTGCACAAGATTTCCAAATTTGCTTCCAATGACGGAAAACCACCAAAAATCAACCGCTTGGGGTCTCCGGCATGGAAAAACTTGAAAGAAAAAACCAAAAGAAAAGTCAAAGAAGTAGCTTTTGATTTGATAAAACTATATGCCAAAAGGCGTACCCAGAAAGGGTTTCAATTCGGGCCGGATGGTTATTTGCAACATGAATTAGAAGCTTCCTTCATCTATGAAGACACACCCGATCAGCTGAGAGCCACGCAAAGCGTGAAATCCGACATGGAAAGCGAACGTTCGATGGACAGACTGATTTGCGGTGATGTAGGATTCGGAAAGACGGAAGTTGCCATTCGCGCAGCTTTCAAAGCCGCTGTCAATGGCAAACAAACCGCAGTCCTCGTTCCCACTACCATTCTGGCTTTTCAGCATTTTCAGACATTCTCTGAACGATTGAAAGATTTCCCTGTGACGATTGATTATTTAAATCGTTTTCGTTCGGCAAAAAAGAAAAAAGAGATTTTGGAGAAATTGGCCAACGGTCAGATTGACATTCTCATCGGCACCCATCAATTAATTGGTAAAAGCATAAAATACAAGGATTTGGGCTTGCTGATAGTAGATGAAGAACATAAATTCGGAGTTGGTGCCAAGGACAAACTCAAAACCCTTCGCGCAAATATTGATACGCTGACACTGACTGCGACGCCAATTCCGCGGACACTTCAGTTTTCGCTGATGGCCGCACGAGATTTATCCATCATCAAAACACCACCTCCCAACCGGCAACCGATAGAAACCCGTTTGATTGGCTTTCATGAAGAACAAATCCGCGACGCCATTTCCTACGAAATGCAACGCGGGGGACAGATTTTCTTTATTCACAATCGGATTGAAACGCTTCCCGAAGTAGCAGGCATGTTGCAGCGGCTCATTCCCGATGCAAAAATTGGAATTGGACACGGACAAATGAACGGTGAAGAACTGGAAAAAACCATCATAGATTTTATGGAAGGGCATTTTGATGTGTTGGTTTCCACGACCATTGTAGAAAACGGATTAGACGTTCCCAATGCCAATACCATCCTCATCAATCAGGCGCAGCAGTTCGGCTTAGCGGATTTGCATCAGATGCGCGGTCGTGTGGGACGAAGCAATCGCAAGGCCTTCTGCTATCTGATAGCACCGCCGATTTCCGCAATGACCAATGAAGCTGCCAAAAGATTGAAAGCCATCGAAGAATTTTCGGATTTGGGTGCAGGATTCAATATTGCGATGAAGGATTTGGAAATTCGCGGCGCAGGAAATCTACTGGGAGCGGAACAATCCGGATTCATCTCAGAAATCGGATTTGAAACTTATCAGAAAATACTCAATGAAGCCATCGAAGAATTGAAAGAAAGCGATTTCAAAGATTTGTTTGATGAAGCTTCAGACAAATTTCTTACTTCTGAAACGCAGGTGGATACGGATTTACAAATTCTGATTCCGGATGATTATGTGAACAATGTGGAAGAAAGATTGGCGCTTTACACCGAACTTTCCAAAATTGAAAATGAAGCTGACTTGAAAACTTTTGAAACCAATCTGAAAGACCGTTTTGGAAATTATCCCTTGGAAGTTCACAATCTTTTGGAAAGCATGAAACTCAAATGGTTAGCCAAGGAAACCGGCTTTGAAAAAATCAATTTGAAAAATGGGGTGATGCTGGCGAATTTCAGCCATCGTCCCGATTCGGGTTATTTTCAATCAGAACAATTTCAGCATATTTTGACCGTATTGCAGCAACATCCGAAGCTTGCGGTATTCAAAGAAAAAGAAGCGAAAGGAAAAGATGAAAGCCCTACTTTGTTGCTAAGATTTGAAAATATTTCAGATGTGCAGACCGCCATTGAGAAACTGAGTTTGCTGAAATTTGAAAAACAAGCATCCGAATCCTTGCATTAATCGCCATTAAAAAATGCTTAAAATTGCCTTAAACCGCAATGATTTTCCGAAAAAATTATTTCTTTTGCAGTGCTTTTATAATTCCATAATTATTGGCTATTTTTATGACCTGATATTTTAAACTCTTAAATCTCAAAATATGTCTAAATCAAAAACACTGGAAATCCTCGGCAAAGACGCTGATTATCTTTTGAATCATAAATGTAAAACCATATCTGCCAAAGATTTACACCTCCCTTCACCAACGCATATTGATGATGTATGGGGTGTTTCCGACAGAAACATTCAAGTGCTTCGCAGCCTTCAGGCGATTGCGGGACACGGCAGGTTGGCGAATACGGGATACGTATCAATTCTCCCTGTAGATCAAGGAATTGAACATACCGCAGGAGCTTCCTTTGGGCCGAATCCAATTTATTTTGATCCGGAAAACATTGTCAAATTAGCCATTGAAGGCGGCTGCAACGCCGTGGCTTCAACCTATGGCGTTTTGGGTGCAGTAGCCAGAAAATACGCGCATAAAATTCCTTTTATCGTAAAAATCAATCATAACGAACTGCTTACTTATCCCACAAAATATGACCAGATTATGTATGGAACAGTGGAAGAAGCCTGGAACATGGGAGCTGTTGCCGTGGGAGCAACGATTTATTTCGGGTCTGAAGAAAGCAACCGACAAATCATTGAAGTTGCGGAAGCATTCAAATACGCACATGATTTGGGAATGGCTACCGTACTTTGGTGCTATCTGAGAAATTCCGATTTCAAAAAAGACGGTGTAGATTACCATACCGCAGCTGATTTGACCGGACAGGCCAATCATTTGGGCGTAACCATAGAAGCAGATATCATCAAACAAAAATTACCGGAAAACAATGGTGGTTTTTCAGCTGTTAATTTTGGGAAAACGCATAAAGATATGTATGAAAAATTAAGTTCTAATCATCCGATTGACCTGACGCGTTATCAGGTAGCCAACTGCTATATGGGGCGCGCCGGGCTTATCAATTCCGGAGGTGCCAGCACCGGAAAAGGACAAACGGATATGGCGGAAGCCGTTGCCACTGCAGTCATCAATAAACGTGCGGGTGGCATGGGCTTGATCAGTGGGCGAAAAGCATTCCAGAAACCTATGAAAGAAGGAGTTGCGTTGCTAAATGCAATTCAGGATGTTTATTTGGACAAGTCGATTGATATCGCGTAAATAAAATTTCATCGTCATAAAAAACAATCGAAACCGGCTTTGAGTTTCGATTGTTTTTTTTGTGTATTATTTGAAAATTATTTTCCGGTTGGCGGGTAATTTTTGAAAAGTTTCCGAACCCCTTTTTGAATGTTCGTTTCTGCCGTTTCAGGACTTGCATTGGCCGGCATCCGAATGGAAAGCTTGGAATCCCAAACCAAATGATTTTGCGCATTATAAATAGAAACTTTAAAATCTTGATTCAGTTTTTGGGTGTTAATCGGAATTCCGATATGCATACTGCCACCGAAATTCCTTCCCGAACTGCCCACGCCAATGCCGACATTTGAACTCCGGGTTTTGGTAATATATTCATTAGGTTGAATTTTAATGAGAACATCCGAATTGGCATTGTAGTTCATCCCTTTTGTACTCAGCTCATTCTGAAGAGCCATCCGGATGCTGCCCATCAGCAGTTCATTGTCGGAAGAATCATCCACAAACTCCATCCGATAATCCCGCAATTGTGAAAAATCTTGCTGTCGGTCATAATCAACTGCTACATTCTGTGTACTACAGGAAATTAGCCCAAATCCGATAAAAACAAAAACTATCTTTTTCATGGCTTGAAGTTAGCAAAAATTAATTTAGAATTTTAGATTTTGAATTGTTAATGTATCGGATTGTTGTCAAATTGTAGGCTCTTCCTTCATGCTCATCTTAGGTTTTGGTTCATTTCGGCTCCGCTCAATGACCGCTATTCATTGGTCGCTATTCAAGATGTGCTGTGATAAACATTATTATTTCGTGTAAAAACAACAATAATTTTTAGCTTTACACCATTCTTTATGTAGCATTTCTTTGATAATTAAAAATTAGCCTTATTTTAGCCGAAATTTTAAACCATTAAAAATCTAAAAATTATGAAAAAAATTGCAATTATCTGTATGATGGCCTTTGGCTCTATGGCATTTATGGCTTGTTCAAGTGACGATGGCGGCTCAGGACCTGAGTGTTTTGATTGTAGCATTATGGGCTTTACTACTAAATATTGCTATACGGCCGGTGATGATTTCTACACCATGGAAGTTATGGGGGTTTCTGAAGAAATTCCATTGGAAGGAGCGAATTGGAACGATATTAAAAGTATCCTACAACAAGCTTGTAACTAATAGCTTTTCAAAAAAAAACAAAGCCGGGTGAAATATCCGGCTTTTTTTGTTTTCAGAATTCCCGTTCGTACCCATTCCCTTTAAAACCCGAAAATCAGATTAAATGAAAATCTACCGCCGTCTTCACCGTGAAAATAATTGATTTTTCCGGTCAGGGTTTTGACCGCATTGAACCAGATTCCGCCACCGTATGACTGATGCCACACATTGGATGCTTCGTTCGGAATCCACACTCTACCATAATCATAACCAGCTGATATACCGTAATAAATAGGCAGTAAGGCCGTCTTTGCCTTACCGAGTCTCAGGTTCAAATCTGTGGAATGCACCAAAGAACTTTTGCCGGTAAATCGGTCAAAACGATAGGCCCGCAAATCGGATTCACCGCCAATGGACGCAGCTTGATAGAATTCAAAATGATTGTTGAGCAGGGTTTTTCCTTTGAATAAAGTGGAAAAATTCAAAATCCCACCGCGGCTTATGGGATGTGTGAATCCAAAACTTCCTGCCAACCACGGCAAACTTCTGCCGGACTGACTGAAATTCGTTTCCCAATGTGCTTCCGCACTGAACGACATTCCCAAAACCGGCATCGAACGGTTGTCGTAATTGCTGAATGAATATCGGAAATAGACTTCTCCCAATTGGTTGTGGTCAAATATCTCAGTAGGAATTTCTGGGGTGACTTCAACAATTCTTCCCGCTGTTTTTTCTACTTTGAGGTCTGAGATTCCCAAACCAAATTCGATTCGCCCATTGTTTCTTCCGGTTTTGTAGAAGTTCGGACGGAAGTTCAATGATTGAATTCTGACCCGGTTATAATCCATCCCCAAATCATCTTCAAAATTCTCGGTTTCATTGCCGTATCCAAAAAAATTGTGGGTATAGGCCGCACTGGTATAAACCGCAGTCAAACCAAGGTTCCATTTTCCGATAAGTTTCATGAAATCACCTGTGTAAACCGCTTCAAATCCACGGGTAGCAAAATAATAATTCAAGAGCAGATTGTGATTGGTAGTGAATTTGTCGCGTTTGAATCCGTTGACGACATAATTGAATGACAATCCGGCTTTCACTCCATCATCCGGATTGTAACCCACCGACGGCAAAGTGCTGAAAACATTGTATTTCGGGTGGGTATAATTGTAACGGTTCAAATCATAATCTTCGGTCAGATTTAGTTTGGCTTTTTGCGCTTTTTCTGTATCGTCCTTATCGTTTGGATTGTCATAAATCCGAACTTTTCTGCCGTTCAAAATGTGGTAACTATCCTTTCCCGCGCCGCCCATCAGTCTGATTTTTATATAGTTGTCTCCCTCGCCGCTCAATTCAAATACATCCTCATCATTCAGTCCGTAGATCCGGATTTCTCGGGTTTCTTTATGGTTATAGGAATTTGAAAAAAAGAGTTCTTCGCCCGACTTTTTGAGTCTGAACATTTGAACTTTGGTGATACCGCCGGGTTGTCGTTCTATCAGAATTTTATCGTCTTTGTCGGTTGCGTGCAGCACCACTGTTTTCTTCAAAACCTTGTAATATTTTTCTGCAAATTCAGAAAGTTTTGTTTTCCTGATTTTAATTAATTCTTTGATTTTCAAAACGGTTTCGTCTTTCATGTTTTCAGGAATATTTCTGAATGAGCGGTCGATGATTTCATCCGTCAGATTTTCCTTAATGAATTTAGCTTCCGCCAGCCAGTCATCGATGCCTGAAGAACGAATCAAAGCCAAATCCATGGGATAGGGTTCCATATTGAACCATTTTACATTTCTGATATTCGCTCCGAAATTTTGCATGTGCCTTAATGCGGGAAGCTGCATCAACATAGAAATCAGAAAGCCGTCATACTTGGGGAAAACCTGATCTCTGTCTCTGGGAATAGGTTTGTAAATAATTTTTTCGTCCTGACTGAATTCTGACCACCGCCATTGGTCGCTGTGTCTGTCCCAGTCGCCAATCAGCATGTCGAATAATCTGGCGCGGATGTAGCTTTTTTCATCGATTTTGTATTTTTCATCGCTTCTCAGATTCTCAAAAAGCTTGCTTGTGCTGATGATATTTTGGGGCGCCCCAAAACTTTCCGTGTCATTAAAATTACGCATTGGTCGTTCCTCAAGCATGTACAAACCCGGTTCAAAATCTTTGTTATAAATCCCGAGGTTGTTTTGATTCTCAACATAAAAAAGGCGTGGATTGGTGTGATAAATTCCTATCGGTGCAGCCAGTTCACCAATGACAAACGGATAGTAGGGATGTGTGGTGGTATAGAAATCGAGCAGAAAATCTTCGGTGAAAGTTTCTTCAAAATCCCTTGCCACATATTGTTCTCTGAATGCAAGTGCCTGTATGAATCGACTTGCGCTTTTTTTCAAAGCTCTCAAAGAATATTCTTTTCCAGTAAATGAATCCACCAAGCGGATTGAATTTGTTTGGTGACCTCCGCCGGCACGAATGGCCGTCAAACCATTGTATTCATTAGACAAATCTAATACGGGAACTTCCACCGGTGTGCTGTAATATTTACGGTAATGTTTTCCGAACAAAAATTGATAGAATCCGCTTTTACGGGTCATTTCATCTGTGTAAATTTGAGAAACTTCTGTGGCTTTGAATTCATTTTCATAAATAAAATCTGTGAAAACCGGTCTTTTTTCTGTGATAGAATGTTCGAACAACAATTTCTCACTACCGTTTTTGTTGCCGTAATAATACACTTTTGAACTTCCGTCATTGAATACATCCAAAACCGCATAGCCTTGCCAACCGGCCGAAAAATCATTGGGGTTTACCGCTCTTGCGGCTTCGTCTTTTGAGGCAGCACCGCTGATGATTTGTTTGATGTTTTCGGATTCGAGGTATTGCAAATTATGGTCATGCCCGGAAACAAAAATCAGATTTTCACGGTCGGCGACCAGCGTTTTGAGTCGGTTGATGAATTCTCGGTAAATATGGTTTTGATTGTCCTGCGGACTTCCGCCTGAAGTTTTTCTCAATAAATTAATGAAACTTCCGATGAGCGGCAAGGGGATTTTTGCTTCAAATGGGAACAATTGCTTGCTCCATGAAAATTGTCCGGCATGCGTCCCACCACTCAACAACGGATGGTGAATGGCAATGATTGTTAGTTGGTTTTGATTTTTGTTGAGTTCACTTTCAAATTCTTCCAGAAATTCATCCCTTGTTTTGAGATCGCAGTCGGCATTCATGTTTTTGTGTTTGTCCCAATCTTCGAGATACCATTGGCTGTCCACAAAAATCAAACTGATTTCGTCGGAAATTTTTTTGGAATCAATGGGACAAGCTTTGTTGGGTTGGAAAGTTTTTTTGCCCAATTGTGCTGTGACGAAGGCTTCTTGTGCTTTCAGCCCTTTGATTCCAGAATACCAATCATGATTGCCGGGAATGAAGAAAGTTTGTCCTTTGAAATTCCGGAGCAAGTCGATTTGCAACTGAAGTTTTTGTTCGGCTTTTTTCCTTTGGTTTGAATTTTCATCGGGCATGCCGTTGGGATAAATATTATCTCCTAAGAAAATCACTGTGGAAACGGAATCGGCTTTATCTATACGGGATTTGAAAAATTCAAATGTGGTGGTTGAAGCGGGTTCGCCGGCATCACCGGTGTCACCTATCAGAAAAAAACGATGGGTTGGGATTTCACTTTCTTGAAAGGTTTCTTTCGGAGAATCAACCTGTTTGCCGTATTGCGGTTGAATCGTAGAGCAGGAATGAACAAAAAAAAATGTAATGAGAAGAGAAAATTGAAAAAGTTTTTTTGCAAGGTGAAATTCCTTAATTTTACTCGAGATTAAATGCATCTATGAAAGATTTGATTCAGAAAGCCGAACAGTTTGTTTTTAATTTATTCAAAGATAAGTTAAATCCAAATTATACTTACCATAATTTTTTGCATTCACAATTTGTGGTTACTAAGACTTATGAATTGATTGCGGCAGAAGGAGTGACCGAAAAGGAAGCGGATTTGTTGGTGCTTGCTGCTTGGTTTCACGATACAGGTTACATTGACGGATATGAAAATCACGAAGTTAGGAGTGTAGAAATCGCAGAGAAATTTCTTCTCGAAAATGGGGCGGAGTCATCTGATATTGAACTTGTTAAAGATTTAATTTTAATTACAAATTTAAACACAGTTCCACAAACCCACCTTGAAAGAATTATCCGGGATGCGGATTGCAGCCATGCCGGCGATGCAGCATTTGAACAAATCACTACCCAGCTGAAAAAGGAGATGGAATTAAAATCGGGTGAGGAGATTTCGGAAACCGAATGGAATCAGCGGAATTATGATTTTTTGCTCAATGTGCATCGATTTTATACAAATTTTGCACTGCAGAAATGGCAGCCCGAGAAACTGAAAAATGTTTTCAGAATTCGTGAGAAAATTGACAATATCGAGGAATTTGAAAACAAGGAAAGACTTAGAAAAAGTAAAATTGAAAGATTGGACAAACCTGATCGCGGAATTGATACGCTGTTCAGGGTCACAATCAACAACCATACCCGGCTGAGTGAAATCGCAGACAGCAAAGCCAATATACTGCTTTCGGTCAATGCAATTATCATTTCCATCGCGCTTTCTACACTTTTGCCCAAATTGGGTTCGGCCAAAAATGCCTATCTGATTTTTCCGACTTTGACCATGCTTTTTGTGAGTGTGATTTGTATCATTTTTGCAATTATGGCCACCAAACCCAATGTGACCAAAACGGAATTCACCAAAGCAGATGTAATGAAGCGGAAAGTGAATATTCTTTTTTTCGGTAATTTCAATAGACTTAGTCAGGAAGATTATGAAGAAGCAATGGAAGACATGATGAGCGACAGGAAATATCTCTACAATTCACTGAGTCGGGATTTGTATTATTTGGGAAAAGTGCTGGATCGGAAATATAAATTACTGAGAATCACCTATATCATGTTTATGATTGGTACCGTTATTACGGTGATTGCATTCATCTGGGCATTTACTGAAAACATGGATTACAATTGGTTTGGTCTGGATTGATTTACAAATCAATTCACCGATTTCACAAAATCTTCATAATCGAAGTAAACATTTTCGGATTTCTGATTCTCTTTGGACAAGCTGATTCTGAGGGCTTTCATTCCGGTAACACCCTGAAAATCTTCGACATCCAACAGTTCAATTTTCTTGTCCAACAATTTTTTGCTTTGTAGAAATCGGATGTACCTGAGATACTCTTTTTCTTCATCTGAATGTGCATAAACAATGGCGATTTTCCCGGGTTGCGTAATTCTTTCCGAACTACCTTTGATGTGTGATTTGTCGATTCTTTTTTTCACAACTTCGTATTGTGCATTGTAAGCACCGTCCACATCAAAATGTTTTTCATCCATTCTGAAACGTATGGAAAAAGCTTGGTTGAAAACTAAAATCAAAGAAGCAACTTCGAGTTGAACCGGCAGTTCATCCTTGATTTTGTAATGTTCCTGCAGCATTTCACAAATCACCTGTAGCTGCCACAAACGAAGATTTTGCAGAAAAATTTCATCATAATGTCTTTCCGGCGCAATGGAAGCCCCAATGTACATCGTATGCTCCACCCCATCTGTATTGAATCGCTCGAAATAATGCGGAAAAATTTGTTGAATTTCCGATTGTCTTTTGTCAATCAAAGCAGCTAATCTACTGTTAATCAAGCTAACTGATTCATCGAAATCTTTTCGGGCATGATAATAAGTTCCATTGTACGGATCAAGTGCTTTCAGATAATCCGCAACAAAACCATCTTCACCCTGATAAATCGTCTGGTTGCTCAAAATCGGGTGGATTTCCTCGGCCACGAATTTTTGAATTTCGGTTTCCGTGCCGGCTTCAAAATTCTGATTGAGCAAACCAAGTTTTTCTTCCAATTCAAATTTCTTTTGGGTCAACAATCCCATGCCTGTTTTAGAACTCAATTCTTCCAAAGCCTTGATGAGCAATTTGATTTGAACCGAGAAATCATTTTTGATGCTTTGGTTACGGATATCCGATGAATTTCGAATATCGACTTGCCCGTATAGCGCGACAACATCCTGAAATACAATCTCTTTGAATTGATAATCCCGCTTGGTGCTTTTCAGATAATTTTCCGCTTCTCTTTCAAATTTCCACGCTACACTGGGATGCAACCGCGTATATTCCTTTTGAATAATGGAACTTTTCAAATTTGAGAAATCCACAAACCCTCTTTCTAACCGGTCTGTGAGAAAATTGTAAAGCATATTGACCCGGTAAAAAGCTGTGGAATTAAACGCCTGCAAATCTTTGGAACAGAGTTCGGCTATGCCAAGGAATTTATCTGCTTTTTTCAACGGAATCAGCACACAACTTTTGTATCCTGAACGTTGAAGGTTCAGAATCGCTTCATCCTGCGGATGACGTTGCAGAAAATTCGGGATGTTGGAAATAATCAGTGGTTTATTTTCCTGAATGCATTCCTTCAACATCGAATGATTCAGCCGAAAGCCGTTTTGTTTGGAAATTTGATTTTTCAATAACAAACTTTCCGTGAACAAATTGTAAAATCCATAAACCACAGATTGGGTTTCAAAATTATAATCCGAAATCCCTACTTCTAAGGAACTTGCATCAAAAATGGATTTCATGAGTTCATTTTCAGATTGGCTTTCAATGGCTGTCGGCACAATTCTGTCTGAGAGTTTTTGTTTCAGATTGGAAAATGCGATTTCAATGGTTGAGTCATACATATTCATAATTCCAAATCCTCTGATTATCCAGCTGTTCGGTGGGATTTTCTCTTTCCAAAGTTGAATATCCGTCAGATTATTCAACAAATGCTCAACATCTTCTGCACTTAGTTCAATTGCTTTTTCAGTGGGAATAATTTCCAAGAAATCCGGATTATAAATGATTCTGAAATGCTTTGTAATTCCTCTTTTATTTTGGTAACGGTAATAAATCGGAAAAAAATCAGAAAGCAAAGTATTGTAATATCGGCTGAGAATAAATCCGCAACTCGCAATGTAAAAATTATCGAGATTAAAACTTTCATTATCAATACAGAAATTCTGTCCGGATTCCTCTATAATTTGTCGAAAACGTTCGGATGGATTGATAATCATATTGCACCAAGGAAAAGTTATCGCTGAAACTTGGTTTCGACTCAGCATTTCCGGGAAAATCGGCGCAAGCAGTTCGTTGATAAGAGTGCTATGCTTTTCAATGATTGAAATGTCGTTGAAACCTTCTGCCAGTTCCGGAACTTCTTTCAGTTTGTCCATCAGTTCCTGCACATAGCTGTCATCCGGATGCTTTTTCAGACGGGCTTCCCAGTTTTCGATGACCGCTCGAAATGAAATAAGCGGACTGAAAGGCGATTCAAAGTTTTGAAATAAATTCATCGGATTGCTTTACTTACTTAAAACTTTCAAATTTAAGCAATTTAACGCATTGATTAGATTTGTTTCTCCATCAAGTTTTTTAGAACCCGGTTTTAAATCGTTTTGAAAACACTTTGAATTTGTAGCATGCAATTGTACTGACACATAACAATGCCGATAAACGCATTAAAAAGAGACTGAATCCTAAAACCCCTGCCGGAAAAATTGTTCGCGGCAGGGATTCTTCAAAAACAATCAAAGTGTTTTCAGTAATTCATAAATCCTTTTCACATCTTCGTCCTTGGTATCGGACTTTCTTTCAGCAAATTTCATTGCGTTCTCAATTTTTGTTTTGGTAGGTTGGGTCCCATTTGCGAATTCCCCGGCAAATTGCTTAAGCGCATCAGCCATCAATGCGATAGAATAATTTTTGGGAATTTCTCTGTTGGTATTTTTGGATTGTGTTGAACTGTATCGAATTATTTCGGTTTCCTTAGTTGGTTTTCCATCTTTGGTATAATTCAAAATCGCAGATATTCTGGGATTGTTGTTAGCGTTTTTCAAAATTTTCATCAGAATCACCTGTGTTTGCCCGGAATTCAGATTTTCCAAAGGAACAGCAACCTTATTTTCTGCCAAAAATTCGGGTTTGAATCCATACACTTTGTCGATGACAAATCCGTCGGGAAGTTCAATCGTTATTTCAGCATCTTTCCCCAAATTGTACAGCAAACTTTCCACTTCGCTGATGAAAACTTTCTGAATGTCATTTTCAGATTCACCGATGAAATGATTGGAACCCCGTCCGTATTCTGACAAACTTCTCAACAAGTCAAAATCTATCGACCGGCCAACGCCAATGGTAGAAATCTCAATTCCTTGGTCATTGTATTTCTTAGAATTTTCAAGGATTATCTCGTGATTGGTTTCGCCTGTGTTGGTCATTCCGTCGGTGAGCAAAATCAATCGAGAATTTATTCCCGGTCTGTGGGCTTTGATGATTTCCTCGTAGCCCAACATCATTCCCGCATGTAGATTGGTAGAACCGGCGGTGTAAATCCCATCAATGGTTTGATAAATTCTGGAACGGTCAGTCGTCAGTTTTACATTTTTCTGCCGCAGTTCGGCATTGCTGCTAAAAACCACGATAGAAACATTGGTTCCGTCGTCCAATTCACCGATGAAGCTTTTCATCGCTTGTTTCACATATTCTAACTTTCCACCCGACATGGAGCCGCTGTTGTCGATGACCAAGGAAACATTGACATCCATTTGGGATTTTGGTAAATTTTCTTTGAAAGGGGTGGCAATTCCGATTTGGAGAATAAATTTGTCCGAATCATTCAACAATGAATTGTTGTAATCAATGCTCATCGCAGGTTTTGAATCGGTCGGAATTTTGATTTGATGTTTGTGATAATTCACGAAATCTTCTACGATGATCATCCGTTCGTTCAGCATTCCGCGCTCATTGTACGAATTCAGGCCATTGGATTGAAACATGGAATAAGAACCCGAAGAAACGCCCAACTGTCCGAAACTAAAAACGCTTATTAATAAAGCAGCAAGAAAAAAATTTGTTTTCATTTTTATTGATTTTGAATTATTTCACAAGATTAAAACGAAACCGAAAATTCACTGCTGTACAATCACTTTCCATTCACTGTAAAGTTTTTCCGTAGTTTTACAGCAGATTTACAGTGTAATTTTTGAAGTATCAATTTACTTTTGACCTGAACAAATGAACGAATTGGATAATTTTCAGCAACTGAAAAAGCGGATTTTGGAAACTTACCAAAAGTCCTATCCGTATTTCAGAGGAGGTTGGAAGCGATTCAGTTCAAAAGACATCCGTCAGCTCATTGATTTGATTGAAATTCAGTTGAAGGAAAAGGTCAGTGAAAAGTGGATTTATACCCATCTGAAACCAGAATCGAATGTAAAGTTGCCCAGAAAAGACATGCTCGATATTTTTTCGAAATTTTGTGGATTTGCGGATTGGGATGAATTTGTTTTCAAAAATCAGGTGAAAACAAAAACCGAAAATGAAATTTACACTGAAATAAATCCGTCCAAATCGTTCTTTAGAAGCTGGTTCTGGTTGTTAATGATTCCGGCAATGGTTGCCTTAGTTTATTGGTTTCCAAAAAATAAATCCGAATCCAAAACGCTGGAAATCAAAAATGAATTCACCCAAGAACCCATTCCAACTGAAGAAATCAAAGTGTATGAAATTCAGGAAGATGTGAAAATTCCACTGGAAATTGAAGATTCAAAAATTGAAGTGACAGAAGGCAAACAAAAAATCAGAATTGAAAGTCCTTATTTTGAAACCAAAGAGGTGGAAATTTCGACATCCGATGATGAGATTTTAATCAAACCGGAAGATTACGCAATGGTTTTGAAGCATTTTATTCAATCTGAATTGAAAGATTGGGAGGACCGAAAAGAAAAATTAGACAAAATCCTTTCGGACGAGTTGGAAGTCATTGTTTTATTGAAAGACAATCTGGGTGCGGAATACCTGAACAAAGACGAGTTTTCGGGAAAACTGATTGTACCTACTTCTGAAACCCGGAAAATGAAAATCCTGAATATAGAAACCAATGCGCAGAAACAAATAACTTTCATTAGAATTCAACAGTTATGAACCTTAAAATAACATACACAAGCATTTTACTTTGTATTTCCGCACTCGTTTTTGGACAGACACTGCCCGAATCCCCGCAAGGAATCCGTGCGAATTTTACTGCAAAAAGTATTGAAGCTTATCAAGAAAATTCTCAAAACAAAATCCGGGAGTTTTATGAATACCTGACTTTGTATTCCAACGAAAAAAACACTGAATTGAAAAAACAAATCCGTGAAAATATCCTTTCTCTAACCGATTCTGATATGGAAATCCTTGATTTTACAAGCACTGTTCCTTCAGAAATTGAATTGGACAAATTTTTGTCAAAAATCGAAAATCAATCCTTTGAATTCAAAATCAAATCTGTTCAAAATTCGGCAGAAACCGGTTCAAATGATTGGATAAATTCCTATTTATTGTGGGTGATTCAAGACGGTAAAACTTCGGATTTTAAACTGAATCAAACCATCAATTTTGAGCCCAAGGAAAAACAATTCGGTTCAAAGACCAAAACCGTTTGGGAAATGAAGTTGGGTGATGTAACAGCGGATTAAGTGTTTTTTAGAACTCTTTTTTATGATGGTTTTTTTTGAACGCGGATGACGCAGATTGCTAAAGCAAATCGCTGATGAACACGGATTTATTATTCTAAAATCAGCGAAAATCTGCGGTTCCGCTTGTGGATCAGTGTCATCCACGTTCAATTTTACAAGTTCTTTTTAGAACGCGGATGACGCAGATTGCTAAAGCAAATCGCTGATGAATACGGATTTATTATTCTAAAATCAGCGAAAATCTGCGGTTCCGTTTACGGATCAGCGTCATCCGCGTTCTATTTCACGAGTTTTATTTTGAACGCTGATGAACACGGATTTTAATTTAATCTTTTTCTCTCGTTAGAGAATACTTTTCTTTTAAACTCGGGTTGTTTTCCGAAATTGAGCAGTAATCCAACTTCGATTGGAGTCGCACGCAGATAATTTACTAATTGCCATTCAAATTCTTCAATAATATAATCTTTCGCCTTCAATTCGAGTATAACTAAATCATTGACGATTAAATCGGCAAAATACTCTCCAACTTCAAATCCTTTATAAAATACTTTGATCTGGCTTTGCGCTTTTACATCAAAACCTCTTGATTTTAATTCTAAATAAAGTGAATTCTGATATACCTTTTCTAAGAATCCATAACCCATCTCATTATAAACATCATAAAATGCCTTGAGAATTTGATCTGTTAAATCTTTGTGTAGTAATCCCATAGCTATTTTTAGCTAAAGATAAAGTTTTTGAAGATTAGTTACATAAATTAAATTACTCGCGTTCTATTTTACAAGTTATTTTTCACGAGTTTTTTTTAGAACGCGGATGACGCAGATTGCTAAAGCAAATCGCTGATGAACACGGATTTTTTTGTTATTAAAATCAGCGAAAATCTGCGGTTCCGCTTGCGGATCAGTGTTATCCGCGTTCTATTTACAAGTTCTTTTCACAAGTTTTTTTTGTACGCTGATTCCACGGATTGCTAAAGCAAGTCGCTGATGAAAACGGATTTATTATTCTAAAATCTGTGATAATCAGCGTTTCCGCTTGCGGATCAGCGTTATCCGCGTTCTATTTACAAGTTCTTTTCACAAGTTTTATTTTGAACGCGGATGACACAGATTGCCTTCGGCAAATCGCTGATGAACATGGATTTATTATTATAAAATCAGCGAAAATCTGCGGTTCCGCTTGCGGATCAGCGTCATCCGCGTTCTTTTTCATAAGTTCTTTTTCACAAGTTTTATTTCAATTTTTCAGAGCATACTTATACTTGAAACCAATCACTCAATCTCCACCCGAATTCCTTCCGAATGTGCACTCAATTCCGGCGCATACATATTTTGAAGTGAAGTAATTCCGTTGGAAAAATTCCCGGCGTTGTTAGCTCTCACATCATATTCAAATACATAAGTTCCTTTTGGCATACGGTCAATGAAGAAATTGGTAGCCGCATCGCGCGTGCTTTCATAATATCCCATTCCTTGTTGCCATTTGTAAGTTGACAAAACATTCGTCGGTTCAAATCCACTCGCACGCATGTCTTTGATATGCACAAATTCCATTTCTCTATCGGTTTGAATTTCTAATCGTACGGTAACCAAATCTCCGATTTGAATAGGAGTTGTTTCAGTGATTTTGGTCAAAACCGGACCATTTTCTGAATTCTTTTTCAGAAACAATTCTTTTCGGAATTTTACGCCTGTTTCAGCCGAAGTAATCTTGTCCAAATCCTCAAAATACTGCCAATACATTGCGCCCCAAGCCACACCCGGAGATGTTTTCTGAACATTTACAGTTGCCATTTCCGGTTGAATTTCTTCTTTGTTCCAAGAAGTTTTCACATAACCCGTTCCGCTTTGTGGTGCTTTCTCTAAAGATTTCAAATCAAGATTGTCGTTTCCGATTTTCACTGAAATTCCTTCTTCGGCATTCGTCCAGTCTTTTCCGGTGCTCATCAATGCATAAACCGCTTCGGTAGTGGATTTGGTAGAACTCCATTGGTTGGTTTGACGGTTTTTCAACAACCAGACTTTCATACTTTCCACGCTTTCCACATCGTTCAAAACTTCATCAAATGCCTCAATCAACATCGCTTGTGTTTCAATCGGTGCTTGGTACCAGAACCATCCGGCTACATTGGATTTCCAATACATTCCCATTTCGTCGCTTTCCACCGAATTGTCTTTGATTGAATTTAAAATTTTAACGGCCAAATCTTTTTTCCCGAAACGATTAAAAATCATCGCCAACATCGCTTGGGTTTGCAGATTTTGTTCGAATTTTCCTTTGTCCAATTCCTTCAGGAAATAATCCTTTGCCTGATTGGCTTTTTTACTCATCGGATATTTCTCCAGAAAATAACTTCTTGCATACAAATATTGAATTCCATTGTAAATCGATGGCGTCAATTCATTGTTTTTTAAATATTTGTCAAATTCTTTTTCCATTTCCTTGTCGATGAACCCAATGGCTTTTTCCAAGATTTTTTCGGAATTGATATCGAAATTGGATTCGTAATCAATGCCCATTTCTTTCAAATGTCCAAAACCGGAAACGATATGCGTAGTGATGTATCGATTATCATCGCCGCCTTCAAACCAAGGAAATCCGCCCGAACCGCTTTGTTTGGCTGCTAATTTTTGATACGCAGATTGAAGTTCGTTTCGCATTTTATTCAAATCAAACAAAACCGCAATTCGTTTCATTTGTTCTTCTTCGCTTTGTGCATCACGCACCCAAGGCGTTTCTTCCAAAAGAAGTGATTTTAATTCCTCATTTTGTTCGAGTTTGGAAACCAATTCGCCTTTGGCGTTCCAATCATCAAAAACCGCTTTGATTTTCGGATTGGAATGGATGATGTGCTGCGAAATCATATTTCCGTAAAGCCGTGCAAAAACCTGTTCCGAACATTCGTATGGATATTCACGCAAATACGGCAAAGAGAAAATCGCATACCAAATCGGATTGGTCGTCATCTCAAAAGTCAATTTAAAATGATCTAAACTTTCCGACTGATTGTTTTTTATTTTATCCAAAGTGAAAGTTTTGTTCTGACCTTCACGAATGTGAATGGGCAAAGTTTCGGTTACCATCATTCGGTTCGATAAAATCGGTAAAGCCGATTCTTCACCGTCCGAAAAATCGCCTGCCGAAGCTACGACCCGATACACAACGGCTTGTCGGGTTTGCGGAATGCTCAAAGTCCAGGAAACTTCCGTGCTGTTTCCTTTGGAAACGGAAATGTTTTTCGTGGCGTTTATATTGCCAAATTCCGCATCCACAGGCTGCATCGTAAAGGCATCAAACAACATTAGTTTGGCTTGTCCGCTCAGTTCTTTGTCGGAAAGATTGGTGATTTTGGACGAAAAAGTAATTTGATCGCCTTCTCGTAAAAACCGCGGCGGATTGGGAACGACCATCAATTCTTTTTGTGTTCTGACCATGGTTTCAAAATATCCGGTGCGCAAATCAGGCGTATGTGCCGTCGCCATAAATTTCCAGGAAGTCAGGCTTTCGGGCGTTGTGAATTGGATTTTTACATTTCCTTTTTCGTCGGTGCGTAAATTCGGATAGAAGAAAGCGGTTTCTTGTAAAGCACGACGGGCAACGATGTTGTCGAGGTTTGGATTTTCTTTCTTTTCAATGAAGAATTTATCTTTTTTATAATTTGCTCCACCTATTAGCGCAATATCTGGTTCCTCCCCCGCATCAATCATATCAAAATAATATTGAACAGTATCAACTTTATTACTTCTCATTTCCATTTCAGCAACAGGAGCGGCAGCCATATCGTATTCCTCGTATGCAAATCCTAAGATTCTATTTTCATATCGATTCCAACCAAACCCAAACCAATTGAGTTCATCAAAAGCCAAGTAAATATTCGGATAATAATTTTGATAAGGATTTTGAATTAAATAATAAAAAGAATTCGTTCCAAAACTCTGGTAAGTATCCCAACGGAAGGAAGAATAATTGGTTTTCGTTCTCATTGGGAAGTTGATGGAATTCGAGCTGAATTGATCCAAAGATGCATCATACATCGTCGCCAGCATTTCGGCCAAGAATTTATCTTTTCCTTCGCCGCTCACGGTCAGTTCCCAGATTTCTTCCTGTCCGGGTTGCAATTTATCCCGAAGCGTTCCGGCAGTGATTTTCAGTGAAGTATCGACCTGCGGAACATTGACGGTAATAGTTCCCGATTTTGCGGTGTTGAATTTCCCGAAATAATAATGCAGAAAGACATTTCCACGGTATTTTTCCTCGATCGGAAAACTGAAGTTGTTCACATTATTATTCAATTTTATTTTTTCAGATTTGATGATTTTTCCGTCTGCTTCCAATTGAACCAAAACTTCTGAATTTTCAGTGGCGGAAGTCAGATTAAGCACCGCTGTTTCGCCGGGTTTATAAGTGGATTGATTCAAAGTTGCCGTGAAAAACTCGTTCTCCACGGGCGATTTTTTTTCGTTTCGGTAGAGATAAACCAATCGTTCGTGCGGAATGGTGTCTTTTCCGTCCACAATAAATCCACGCAAAATATAAGTTCCTTCTTTCCAGTTTTTTGGATTGATTTTTAGGGATTTGGATTTTTCAGTGTCGAAATCTTCACTCAAAACCGGAGTTTCTTTTGTCCAATTTTCTTTTTGGTTTTCATCGCCATAAGCTTCGTATGGGAAATAATTGATGAATTCATTTTTCGGATACAATTCATAATCTGTTTGCTGCAAAGGCGAATCGCGTAAAACCCTTGAAGGCGGATTGATTTTGGTCAGCGAGATTTTCCCTTTTGCCGGAACAAATTGTCCGTTGAGATTATTCGTCACAATCGGAATGGAGTCGAATTCTGAAATTTCAATTCGATCCGCCACCGGAATATTCAGCATAAAACGAAGATCGCCCACGGTAATCGACTGCTCGGACGAACGGGTTTCGCCATTAAGGTCGATGATGTCGGCAACGATGCGGTAGGTGTAGGTTTCCCCACTTCGGCTGCTCAGTGTCCGAACCGGTCGCTGAGCGAAGTCGAAGCGCCGGTTTTGCCTCAAATTTAATTTCAAATTTTCCTTCTGCATCGGTCATCGTTTCGCCGTGGGTAATTTCTTCTGCCGATTCACTTTGAGGGAAAGAGCCGCGTTTCCACCAAGGCCAATACGGATAAATCGCTTGTCGATACACTCTGTAAACGACTTTTGCATTGTCGATATTGGCGCCCGAATAAGCCGTGGCTTTTCCTTTGGCGGTGATTTCTTCTTCGAGTTTGAAAGTGTCTTTTACATCCTCAAATTCCACCTCAAATCGCGGGCGTTTGTATTCTTCCACGCTGAAATAATATTCATTTGAATTGCTGGTGTCGTCTTCCAAATAAAATTGACCCGTCAATCCAGAAGTAGGTAAAATGAATTCGCCGGAAACTGAACCGAATTCATTGGTTTTGAGTTCTAATGAAGAAACTTCATCGTCGTTTGGATTGTAAAGTGCAATTTCTACTTTCTCATTTGGAATGACTTTTCGTTTTCCATTTTCATCTTCACGGTAAAGAATCGCTTTGAAATAAACGGTTTGTCCGGGACGATAAATGCCACGGTCGGTAAAGAATTTAATGTGGGTTGTAAATTCTTTTCTAAGTTCAGTATGTCGACGGTAATAATTATTGTAAAATCCCACTTCTTCGTTCTCAACTTTGAAGATTAAATTTCGGTAATTTCCGGTAGTTCGGACGTTTGCAATCCCAAACTCGTTGGTAGTCAAGGTTTGAAATTTGCTTTCATTTCCACTTTTATTTTCAAAAACATCTACTTTTTTATTGACCGCCGGAATTCCGCTTTCCCGTTCGGTTACCAGGATTTCATTGTCTCGGAAAACCATGGAATAAGCCGAAACATTCAGAATTTGGTACTGAAAAATAAAGCTTTCGGAACTGATTTGAAAATCTGCATTGTTGGAGGCCAAAACCAGATAGCGACCGGCTTTCAGCGGATCCAATTTGGCGATGGTGGAATGTTCCTGATAATCATCAAAAGTTTTTAAATCGAGTTGGAATTCTTTTTCTTTTGGATAAGCTTTTAATAATTGGTTTAATTTAGTTTGTTTGTCTTTATTGGCTGCATTTTGAAATTCATTGAGCTTTTTTGTATCCCCGTCATATTTAAAAATTTTAAAATACAATTTGTCTAAATTTTTATGCGAAACCCGTATCGGCGTATTCAGATCCGGAGAAATATAAGTTTCAACCTGAATTCTAAAATCCGACGAAAGAATTTGTTTTTGAAGTTTTTCTGCTTCAATCAAAATCGGAGAATTCGGGTATTTTGACTGGATTTCATTCAGCACCGATAAAGTTTTTTCGGTCGATGTTTTCTTTTTATCAAAAGCATTTGGCTCTTCGTTAGCGGCTTTAGTCAAATGAAAATTCGCAATTTCAAACAGAATGTAAGCGGTGTACTCCGCAGTTGGATATTTCTTGGAAAGCGCAGTTAATTCATTCAAATATTCGTCTGAATTTGTATCATTTGTTTCGGCTTTCAATAATTCAAATTGGTTGTATAAATACGCATCCGGATTGTTTTTTTGAAGATGGAATGCGGAGAGGTTTTTCAGAATTTGCAATACTTTTTCTTTTTTCTCCTCGTTTGATTTTGCGTCATAATTTCCACGGTAATAATAATTGTTTTCCGTTTGGAAAAATTGAATCGCTCGGTGCGCCAGAAAATCATACAAAGTAGGACGAAGCGAACGGCTTTCTTCGACTTTCGTCAGCAGATAATCCCAATTCCCAATTGGTTCATTTTGTGATTCTTTTTGATTTTCAATGGATTGCAGATATAATTCAGCGGATTTTTGCTGAAAAATATTTTCAGTCCAGAAGCGGAAATCATCTCCGGTGCTTTCGGCAGTTTCGGTTCTTTGGTTGATTTTCCATTGATTTTCCCGGTAATAATTGAAATACAATTCAGCCAGCATGGATTGCAAAACCGATTTATCCATTCCTTTGGCTTCGGAAATTTCTTTTTGGAAGTTTTCAACTATCTGTAATTCAGTGTTATCATCATCGGAAGTCGCAATCGCAATTTTGGATTGATAGAGCAAAGCCCGAATGATTTCCTGTGAATTTTTGTCTTTTTTTGCTTGTGTATAAATCGAATTGACCGAAGGTAAAACGCTTTTCAGCATTCCGTTTTCTTCTTGGGTTTCTATATCTTTCCATTTGGAATTGTAATCAAATTTTTGCGCCATAGCGAAAGTAAAATTTAGGGTAAGAATAATAATAAGCAGATTTTTCATAATCATGGCTTTAACAAATAAAGTGCCAATTTACGGAATTGAAATCAAAGATTGATTAAAGCGATTTTAAATTCTAATCAGCAAACGATCGTAATTTCCACAAAATCCAATTCCAAAATCTTTCCTTATCTTTGCGCCATTAACCGGAAAGGGGTGCTTTCATAACAGAAGGCTGAGATGATACCCGAAGAACCTGGGCAGGTAATGCTGCCAAGGGAAACAAGTAAAATCTTCCCTTTGCTGTTTTATCAAATAAGTATTTTCAAAAAGTGTTTGTTGCAAAACACATATTGAATAAAAATAATTTTGATTTAATGGTAAAGTGAAATTCAAAGGGTAAAATCTGTCTTTCATTAAATAAATTTTAAAATGAAACGAGGGATTTTTTTATTGGCATTCATCAGTTCAAGCATGCTGTGGAGCCAAGAAAATGAAATTAAAGACAGTCTGACCGTCTCGTTAGAAGCGGCGGAAATCATTCAAAGACTGCCCGTTACCACGGAAAAAATCAGCAAGCAAGCATTGGCTCAAAAAAACTTAGGGCAGGACATTGCCTCTTTGCTGCAACATGAAACTTCTGTGGTGACCACAAGCGATGCCGGTGCGGGAATCGGCTATTCGGGTATCCGCATTCGCGGGGTGGCGCAGGATCATATCAATATCACGATGAACGGTGTACCGCTCAATGACCCTGAATCTCAAAATGTATTTTGGGTCAATATGCCCGACTTGGCTTCTGGTGCGGGCTCGGTACTCATTCAGCGCGGTGTGGGAACAACTTCTGCCGGTTCTGGAGCTTTTGGTGCTGTGATGAACGTGGAAACTGCACGCCCTGCTGCCAAAGCATTTTTTGAAACAGCCGATTCATGGGGAAGTTTCAACACGCAGAAATATACTTTCAAAGGTGGAACTGGTCGGATTCTGAATGACAAACTCAGGATGGATATGCATTTTTCAAGAATTTATTCTGATGGCTATATCGATCGGGCATTCAGTGATTTATATTCTTATGGAATCAATGCGCAATTAGATTTAAACGCCAAAACCTCCTTCCGGTATTGGAATTTTAACGGTCGGGAGAAAACCTATCAGGCATGGAACGGCATTGACGAAAATACATTGAAGGAAAACCGAAGGTTTAATCCGGCCGGCGCGATTTACGATGAGAACGGAAATATTAGTGGTTATTACGACAATGAAACTGACAATTACCGGCAAAACCATCATCATTTGTCGTGGGATCAGCGTTACGGAAAAGGCTGGAAATCAGAAGCTACGCTTTATTATACACGTGGAAAAGGATATTATGAAAATTACAAACAGAACGCAACGCTGTATGCATATAAATTAGAATCGGAATTTGAAGAATCGGATTTGGTCAGACAAAAATGGTTGGACAATCATTTTTATGGTATCAATTTCAATATAGAAAATCGGCATTTAGGGGATTTCAGGTATTTTGGTGGATTTTCTGTTAACCGTTATGAAAATCAACATTTTGGAAAAGTAATTTGGGTCAAAGATTTTGAACAGCAAGAAACGGATTGGGAATTTTACAGAAATCATTCGGAAAAAAATGATTTATCTATTTATTCCAAAGCCACTTATGCACTCGGAGATTTTGAGCTTTTTGCGGATATGCAGTACCGTTTTGTCAGTTATAAAACGCAGGCCGCGCCCGGTGGAGAAAATGAATTTGAAGATTTTTTTCCCTTTTCGGACAATTTTCATTTTTTCAATCCAAAAGCCGGATTCAATTATTTCCTAAATCGTGAAAATTCCTTTTATTTTTATTATGGAATGGCACACCGCGAACCCATTCGCTCCGATTATTTGGACAATGGCAAAAAATTAGAACCTGAGAAATTGCATGATTTTGAGTTGGGTTATAAAAAAAGCGGACGCCTGAAACTCAACGTAAACCTTTATTATATGTATTATCTCAATCAACTGACGGCAACAGGACAACTGAGTGATACCGGGAGTTTTATCCGGACTAACAGCGGAAAAAGTTACAGAGCCGGATTAGAGTTGGGCTTGGATTATGCAATCGTTCCCGAGAAACTCCGACTGTTTGGAAATTTGACTGCGAGCTTGAATAAAAACTTAGATTATTTTGAAACCAAATACGATGAAAACGGCGAAGAAATCTTAGTGCATTACGGTGATACCACCATTTCATTTTCTCCAAACTGGATTGGAGCTATTGGATTGGAATTCCAACCTGTGAAATCTTGGAATTTCAATCTGAACAATAAATATGTTGGAAGCCAGTACCTCGCAAATACAGAACCTACAGATGGAAAATTAAAAGCCTACTTCATTTCCGATTTATTGATTCAATTTTTCCCAAAATGGAAAAATCTTGAATTTTCATTGCTTGTCAACAATATTTTTGATAGAAAATATGAAAGCAACGGATTTTATTACGAAGGCCCATACTATTATCCACAAGCGGGAATCAATGTTCTGGGCGGATTTAAATTGAGAATAGAATAATGAAAAACCTCACAGAAATCAGCAAGTTGTGAGGTTTTTATTTTTTTCGGATATCCGATATTTTTTTTCAAGAAATTATAATTCACCTGAAATTCCCCCATATGAATTACACAAATAAATCCAGAAACTTCCACAGCAATTCCGGATAGACACCCAACGCAAAATTCAGTGCAGTACCCAGAATCAGTAAAAATTGTGACAGCTTTGAAAGTTTGATGGGTTTTTTCTTCTTTGGCTTTCTAAAATACATTGCGATAATCACCCTGAAATAATAGTAAACACTAATTACCGCAAGCACTAACGCAAAAATAATCAGCCACAGATTATATGAAACTTTCATCGCAGCTGTCAACACAAAGAATTTGGCTAAAAATCCGGATGTAAACGGAATTCCCGCCAATGAGAACAAAGCCACGGACGACGCCAAAGCCAGCAGTGGCGAACGTTTGGCCAAACCGTTGAATCCTGTGTAAGTAACTTTTTCCACTTTGGTCAAAGCATAGAACAAGACAATCGAAGAAAGCGAATAACTCACTATATAATACAACAAGGCATCTTTGGACTGCGCATCAAGCAGGAACAAAGCAAACATCATGTAACCAGCCTGAACAACAGAGGAATAAGCCAACATACGTTTCACCCGCTTTTGGCGTATGGCTGCAAAGTTTCCGATGAATAAGGTCAAAACAATCACGAAACTCAGCAGATAATGCGCATCTTTCATCACCGCTTCTGATGAAACTTTGAATGCGGCCATCACGGAAATGAATGCTAAGAAACCGCCGCCTTTCACGATGGTCACCATATAAGATGAAAAAACTGTCGGCGTTCCGTCATATACGTCCGGTGCCCAAAAATGCATCGGTGCCACCGAGACTTTGAAACAAAGCGAAAGAAACAGCAATACCCATCCTAAATAATAGATGGTCTGCATTTCATAATTGTAATTTGTGATATACCCCAATAAAAATGAACCGGAAGCACCGTAAATCAATGCGATACCCATCAGCATGACACCGGTAGAAAACGCGCCCATTAGGAAATATTTCACAGAAGCTTCCGTGCTTCTCATATTGTTTTTGGCAGTTCCGGCCAATGCGTACACTGGAATGGAAAGAATTTCCACGCCTATAAACAACAGAATCAGATTGTTGAACATGGCCAAAACGGCAATTCCCGTTAGGGAAATAAATATCAATGCGTAATAATCAGAAACCATTTTACCGGGTTGTCCGACTTTCTTGCGGTTGACCAATGCATAATAAAATCCAATCCAACAAAGTGCTATGAAGAAAAATATTCGGTAAGCGTCATTTACCAGCATATTCGGATAATTTCCGAGATTGACCACACAACCCCTCAACTGCAAATAACCCGCGGCTATAATGACAAGAAATAACAATGCAGCCAGCCAGCTTTGATGCACTTTCTTTTTCAGAAAGAATCCGCTGAACATAAAAATCATTCCCGAAATTGCCGATGTCAATATGATATTCATAGTGGAATTCTAAATTACATTAAGTTAAATAAAACAGACGGATATACCCCCAACAGGATGATGACGAATGAAAGCACGCCAAACACAAAATACAGGATTCCGGACATTTGTTTGGGATTGCCTTTCAAATGTTTGGTTTCTCCAAGCAGAATGGAATTATTCATTCTCCAAGTATAAGCAGGTGCCAAAATTGCACCGATACATCCCATGATACACAATACCGGATTGTAAGAGAACAATGCGTTTAGCATGGAAAACTCTCCGATAAAGCTGCTTGTGAATGGCAGCGATAAATTGGCCAAACAAAATATCGTCCAGAATACCGCGAACACCGGATCCACTTTGGCTAAACCGCTCAAGGATTTAATGTCCGTTACTCCATATTTTTGGTTCATATAATCATAGCTTAACCACATACCCAATACCACAATTCCGTGGCTGAACATCTGGAAATAAGCTCCTTTGGTACCGATTTCCGACATGGAATACAAAGCCATGAAAATCAATGCGAGGTGGGCAATGGAACTGAAAGCGATAATCCTTTTCAGATTATTGGAAGTCAGTGCAATCAATGATGCATAAACCAACCCGAAGCCTACAACATACAGCACCCAAGCAAAGCAGGCGGTGATGTCCGGAAACATATTCAGCAACCAGTTTACAACAGCGAAAAGTCCCATTTTCGCCATCAATGCACTCAATACAATTGTAACTGGCGTGGCTGAAGTTTTATAAACAGGCGGCTGCCAGGCATGTAACGGAAACAATGGGATTTTGATGGCAAATCCTATCAAAAATAGCCATGCCAACAATTCCGTATTGTTAAATGATTGGGTAACAGCTGCTACATCTTTCAGCAAATAGCTTTCCGGTTTTAGCTGGAATCCAATATAGATAATTCCCGCAAGCATCAGGAAAGAGCCGAAAATCGTGAAAATAAAGAAAATCGTATTGGCCCTGACCCTGTCTTTCTTATTGCCCCACAATCCAATCAGGAAATAAATGACAATCAGTACAATTTCCCAAAAGAAATAGAACAATAGGAGATCTTGTGCCATTAATACCCCGTTCAATCCGGCAAACATCAGCAACAACAGACCATAGAAATTATTGCTGTAACTTTTCTTGTATGCCATGAAATAGATGAACAACATGGCATAGGTAAATGTCGTCAACAACACCAGTACAGCACCCAGACCGGTAAGATCAAGTGAAATATAGGTTTGCACATCCCCGAGTTTAAACCAGGGACTGAGAATTTCCTTGTCAACAGGCGTTTGGGTAAAAACCAAAAACAGCGTATAAACAAACAAGTACAGGCTCACGGCTGTTCCGACAAACCCCAAAGGTTTTTCATTCTTAATGACCGAAAGTATCAGTCCGGCTACTAAAGGCAATATAATCAGTAATGATAACAACATTCTCTCACTTTTTATAAAATTCCAAAAAAGAAAAATCCGATTCCGGCTACTATGCCAACAACCATCAGCAGAATATACATGGCGATGTTACCCGACTGTATGGTTTTGATATGTTTAGACATAAAATAGGACAAAGATCCCACACCGGTCAACCCGGCATGAATTCCTGCTTTTTCTACATATTTTTTTAATCCGTTTCCTAATTTGATGGTAGGGTTCACGACCACAGCATCATTGATTTCATCCACATACCATTTGTCATGAAAGAGTTTGAGTAAGCCTTTGCTTTTTTCATCCACTTTCCCGTTGTACATCCTGTAAGTCAACGCAATGGCTGCCAGCACACACATCAACAGCATGACCATCAACAGGATTTCCATCGAATGGGATACCGTGTGAGTGGCTTCATTGGGTAAAACCACACCCGCCATAAAATTATTAAGCTGATGTGCATCTTTCGCAAACAATGCCGGAATCCCGATAAATCCGCCGATTACAGACAGCACAGCAAGGATGCTCATGGGGACGGTCATGGTTTTAGGACTTTCGTGCGGTTGAATTTCTTCATTGCGTAATTTTCCATGAAAAATCATGAAATACCAGCGAAACATATAGAAAGCCGTCAGCACAGAAACAACGAATCCAAGTGTATAAACAAATTTGTTGCCGGCGAACATATTCAACAATAGTTCATCTTTGGAGAAAAATCCGCTAAGTGGCGGAATTCCCGCAATGGCCAAACATGCAATCAGCATGGTGATATGTGTTGTCGGCATCCTTTTCTTTAAACCGCCCATTTTCTTCATATCCTGTTCGCCGTTCATCGCATGAATCACTGAACCGGAACCCATAAATAAAAGCGCTTTGAAGAAAGCATGGGTCAAAACATGGAATACCGCAGCGATATAAGCCCCCATTCCGATGGCGGCAAACATCAGTCCCAATTGGGAAACGGTGGAATAAGCCAACACTTTTTTAACATCGTCCTGTCGCATGGCAATCGTTGCCGTAAGCAATGCAGTGAGAATTCCAATCCAAGCCACAATCCCCTGTGTCATCGGTGCCATATCAAACAATTCATGGCAGCGTGTCAGCATAAAAATACCGGCGGTCACCATGGTAGCGGCATGAATCAAAGCTGAAACCGGAGTAGGTCCGGCCATCGCATCCGGCAGCCAAGTAAACAATGGAATCTGTGCGGATTTTCCGGTTGCGGCCAAGAACAGCAAAAGCGTGATTCCCACGATGGTCGCAGTGCTGACAGCACTTACCGGAAGCAAAGCAAATACTTCTCGGTATTCGAGTGTGCCGAATTCCTTGTATATCCAAAACATCGCCAGCAGAAAACCAATATCACCGATTCGGTTCATGATGAAAGCCTTGCGTGCGGCTGAAGTGAAATCTTTGTTTTTATACCAAAATCCAATCAACAAATAGGAACAAAGCCCTACTCCTTCCCAACCGATGTACATCATTAGAAAGTTGCTGCCCATTACCAAAATCAACATACTGCAAATGAAGAGATTGAAATACGAGAAAAATTTCCCGAATCCCTCATCATCGTGCATATAACCAATGGCATAAACGTGAATTAAAAATCCTACCCCCGTGATAATCAGCATGAAAATGGTCGTCAGCGCATCAATATGGAAGGCAAACGGAATATGAATGGATTCAAGATTAAATATATCAAACGCATGATAAATAAAAGGCTCGGCTCCCTGCCCTGTCGGTAGATTGAAGAACACCATCAAGGAAAGCAGGAAACTGATGAAAACCACGCCAGAACCAATGATAGAAACCAATCCTTTGGAGAAGTGTTTTCTTCCTAAACCGTTAATTAAAAATCCCAACAGTGGGAAAAGTGGAATCAGCCATATATATTTTTCCATAAATCTTAATGCTTTAATCGGTTAAGGAATGAGACATCAATATTATAAGTTTTACGATAAAACAGAATCATAATCGATAGTCCGACAGCTACTTCTGCTGCTGCAACCACCATGATGAACAGCACGAGCATCTGCCCGTCCACACCGGCATAATTTTCCACGCCGGCTTTCAGGCTGTTGGTATGATGCATTTTTGAGAAAGCAACCAACAACAGATTGACGGAATTCAGCATTAACTCAATGCACATCAACATGATAATGATGTTTTTGCGTGTGATGACGCCAACCATCCCGATTGCGAACAGTGCCAGTGACAAAAACAAATAATAACTTATCGGTATCATTTTATATCTCTTTTATTTGTTTTAAATTTAGGTTCTCTTTTTGTTCTTTTGGATAAAACCACAGCTCCAATCATGGCACCCATGAATAGAATACTCGCTAATTCAAAGGGAATCACATAATCCGAATACAATACATTGCCCAATGTTTCCACCAATCCGATTTTTCCAAAATACAATCCGGCTTCATGCCCTTCGGACAAATCCGACTGAAGGAATATTCCGACTGTCATTGCAAAAAACAGCGCGCAAATAATTACGCCCGACAGGATGATAAAGGGTTTACTTAATCCTTCTTGGTCTTTGTTCAGATTCATAATCATGACCACGAAAAGAAAAAGTACCATGATGGCACCGGCATATACTATGATATTGACAATGGCCAGAAATTGTGCGTTCAGCAACAGATAATGACCACTCAGACTAAAGAATGTAATAATCAAATATAAAATGGAATGCACTGGATTTCGGGCGGTAATGGTTAGTAATGCGCTTAAAATCGTCAATCCTGCCAAGATGAAAAATAAAATCTCCGATGTACTCATTTTTCTGCTGGTTTAGGGAATGGAATTAATAAATCTTTTTTGTTATAAATGAAATCCTTGCGTTTGTAACTCGCCGGCACCACGGTTTGTGTCAGGTACAGCGCATCTTTGGGGCAAGCTTCTTCGCAAAATCCACAGAAAATACAACGCAACATATTGACTTCATATTTTACAGCATATTTTTCTTCCCGATACAAATGTTCTTCACCGGGCTGTCTTTCAGCGGCTTCCATGGTGATGGCTTCCGCCGGACAAGCTAAGGCACAAAGTCCGCAGGCAGTACAATTTTCACGTCCTTCTTCATCACGGTTCAAAACATGCATTCCTCGGAAAGTCGGACTGAATTCTCTTTCTACTTCGGGATAACGCACTGTCACCTTCTTTTGAAAAAAGTGTTTCATGGTCACCTTCATCCCTTTGAAAATCGGGACCAAATAAGTCCTTTCCCAAAAATTCATGGGTTGACGGTTGACTGGTTGCGCTCTATTGCTTATAGGTTCCATTTTTCTTTATCTTAAAATTAATTAAAAAAATACAACGCCACAAACCCTGTTATAATTAAGTTAATCAACGCCAATGGAATCAGCTGTTTCCAGCCCAAATTCATCAATTGGTCATAACGGAATCTCGGCAAAGTCCATCTCACCCACATGAACAGGAATATAAACATACAGGTTTTGATGAATAATACGATGAAATGAATCCACGCCATGGCATTCATTCCTAATTTCTCGGTCAATGCAGCATCATTGACAAACGGAATGTCATATCCACCGAAAAATAGCGTTGCAAGAATTACTGAACTGATAAATACATTGACATATTCAGCAAACAGGAAGAATCCGAGTTTCATCGAAGAATATTCCGAGTGATATCCACCCATCAATTCACTTTCTGCTTCCGGAAGGTCAAACGGATTTCGGTTGGTTTCCGCAAAAGTACAAACTAAAAAAATCAGGAAAGCCAAAGGCTGGCGAACCACATTCCAATAGCTGTCCAATTGTTCATCCACAATCACACTTAATTTCAGGGAACCGGAAAGCATCAGCACGGCAATCAGCGCAAGTCCCAAAGGAATTTCATAGGAAATAACTTGTGAAGCACCTCGCACCCCACCCATCAGCGACCATTTGTTATTGGAAGCCCATGCACCAAGCATCATTCCGTAAACTCCGATACTCAATACCCCAAAAATATACAGATAGCCAATATTGATATCCGCAATCAACGGCGTAATGATTCGGTCGCCCCATTCAAAAGGTGTTGACCACGGAATGACGGCTCCTGTGATACAGGCCAAAGTCATGGCAATGGTAGGCCCTAAAATAAAAATAAATTTCTCTGCGTGTCGTGGGGTAATTTCTTCTTTAAAGAACAGTTTTCCTCCATCGGCCAAAGGCTGAAGGAGCCCGCCCCATCCAGCACGGTCAGGACCACGTCTGTCCTGCATATAGGCGGCTACTTTACGTTCTGCCCAAGTTGAATACATGGCCACAAACAGGCAAAGTCCAATCATGATACCGGCCAAAGCCGCTTTTTCACCTATAACAATCCAAAATTCCGGACCCATAAATTCTTAGTTTGTATTTTCTTCTTTCTTTTTAAAATCCAATTCTTTGTCTTTGGTCAGATAATCCTTGCTCGTTGGTGGACCATAAATCTGACTGATGTCTCTTTCGGGTTCATTGACTTCGCTGACATTGTGTATATCCAACAAAATCTTTGGTTCCCTTTTAATCACTTTCGGCAATGGTTCATTGGGAGTCGTGGTTCCGATTTTCCCAAAATAATGGCCGTCTCGAATCACAGAGCCTTTGTAAATATTGGCCGGCCCTTCGATAACCCAATCAGAAGTCTTTTTCTTGTCAAACCGACAGCTATCACAAATCCAATCCTCAGCCTCCCACCAGTCGTCTCTTCTGGTAGTAACACGGAAAACTTCATCTCCGCGATACCATAATCTAACTTTGCCCGCACATTTCGGACAATCTCGGTGTGCGTTGACCGGCTTTAGGAACCAAACTCGGTTTTTGAACCGGAAAGTCCTATCCGTCAATGCCCCCACAGGGCAAACATCAATGACATTTCCAATGAAATCATGATCCAATGCTTTGGTAATATAAGTGGTAATTTCGGAGGCATCTCCTCGGAACATCATACCGTGTTCTCGTGTTTCAGTCAACTGATCGGCCAAATGCACACATCGGTAACACATGATGCAACGATTCATGTTGAGCTGAATATTTTTCCCCAAATCAATGGGTTTATAAGTTCTTTTTCTGAATTCCATCCGTGAAGATGCTTCTCCGTGTTCATAACTGAGATCCTGGAGTTTACATTCTCCAGCCTGGTCACATACCGGACAATCTAACGGGTGATTGATCAGCAGAAATTCCGCCACACCTTCCCGGGCTTCCACCGTTCTTTGGGATGTTTTGTTGCCAACCTCCATTCCATCCTGAACTTCGGTACGACAGGAAGCCATTAATTTCGGCATGGGACGCGGATCGCGGTCGCTTCCTTTGGTTACTTCCACCAAACAGGTACGGCAATATCCACCGGTACTTTCTAATTTGCTGTAATAACACATCGTTGGCGGTGCCACATGCCGCCCGATTTGCCGGGCTGCTTGCAATATCGTTGTTCCTCTCGGTACTTTTATCGTTTCACCGTCAATGGTAATCGAAAGCAACTGTTCTTCTGTATTTTTAACTTCTTCTGCCATGTTCTTTTAATTTATGACCAAAGGATCGGCATAACCTGCCAAGCCATAAGGTCTTCTTTTTCTTTCTTCGGGGTTGAGAATAGCCCATTCCAATTCATCCCGAAAATGTCTGATTACGGCTGCCACCGGCCAGGCCGCAGCATCTCCCAATGGACAAATCGTATTGCCCTCTATATTGTTCTGTATTCTCCACAGCAAATCAATATCGGATATTTTCCCTTCACCTTTATCAATTCTTTCCATCAGACGGGTCATCCAGTGTGTACCTTCACGGCAAGGCGAACATTGTCCACAGCTTTCATGCCGGTAAAATCGACAGATGGTGTATGTATGATGTACGATGTCTTGGTCTTCATCCAATACTTCAAATCCGCCCGATCCCATCATGCTTCCGGTCAAAAAGCCGCCATCGGCAAGGCTTTCGTAATTCATGTATCTTGGTTCTCCTTTGGCCGTTCTCAACAAAAGGTTGGCCGGTAAAATCGGCACCGAACTTCCTCCGGGAATACAGGCTTTCAGTCTTTTGCCATTGGCAATTCCGCCGCAGAATTCATCGGAATAAATAAATTCTTCAACGGTTTGGGTCATATCAATTTCATAAACCCCTGGTTTATTAATGTTTCCGCAAGCAGAAATCAATTTGGTTCCGGTTGATTTCCCTACGCCGATTTTAGCATATTCTTCGCCGCCCATGTTGATGATTGGCGTAATGGAAGCTATGGATTCCACGTTATTGACTACGGTCGGTCTTCCCCAAACTCCTTTTACGGCTGGGAAAGGAGGTTTGATTCTTGGATTTCCTCGTTTGCCTTCCATGCTTTCTAAGAGTGCCGTTTCTTCTCCGCAGATATAGGCACCTGCTCCGGGATGTACATAAATTTCCAAATCATGACCGCTGCCTTTGATGTCTTTTCCAATCCATCCGTTGGCACGGGCTTCTTCGATGGCTTCTTCCAGAATGTCGATAATCCATTCGTATTCACCTCGAATATAGATGTACGAAACCTTGCTGCCCAAACAGATGGAAGAAATGATAATTCCTTCAATCAGTATGTGCGGAATATGTTCCATCAGGTAACGATCTTTGAAAGTTCCCGGTTCTGATTCATCCGCGTTGACAACCAAATGGCGCGGCACCCCTTCGGGTTTCGCAAGGAAACTCCATTTCAATCCGGTTGGAAATCCGGCACCTCCCCGACCCCGCAAACCCGAAGCTTTTACTTCTTCCAGAATTTGCTCTTCGGTCATGTTGAGTGCTTTTTCCAAAGCTTTATATCCGTCGTGTGCCCGATAAGCGTCGTAATAACGAATTCCGGGTACATCCTTGTGTTTCAATAATAATCTGGTCTCTCCCATTATCCCTGATTTTTCAGTTCATCCAAAAGTTCATCTACTTTTTCTATGGTCAAATGCTCGCGATAAGTTTTCCCAAGTCGCATCATCGGAGCATATCCGCAAGCCCCTAAACATTCGGAAGGTTTAAGGGTAAACAATCCATCCGGGGTGGTTTCCCCGACATCAATATTCAATTTATCCTTGATATGTTGTATCACTTGGTCTGAGCCGCAAATCATGCACGGTCCTGTCTGACAAACTTCCAAAACGTGTTTCCCGACCGGCTTCAGATTGTACATCGTATAAAAAGAGGCTACTTCATAGACTTCAACCGGATTTAGTTGAAGAATTTCTGCTACATGATCCATGACCGGAACATCTAACCAGCCGTTTGCTTCTTTTTGAGCCAAATGAAGCACGGGAAGCAAAGCACTTTTTTGTTTTCCTTCCGGATACCTGTTGATGATTTCATCAATTTTTTTGTATGCTTCGTCTGAAAATTTAACCTCTGACATTTTCTTTCAATATTATTTGTCTTGTTAAGACTACTTTCTTTTAATTTTATGCATCTAATTCACCCGCAATCACATTGATGCTACTCAGTGTAATAATTGCATCACTCAGCATTTGCCCCTGAATCAATTCAGGATATGCCTGATAAAATATAAAACAAGGTCTTCTGAAATGCAGGCGATAAGGCGAACGACCGCCATCGCTGATTAAATAGAAGCCAAGTTCACCGTTACCGCCTTCAACCGCATGATAAACTTCGCCAACTGGCAAATCCAATTCTCCGTAAACGATTTTGAAGTGATAAATTAATTCTTCCATTCGGGTGTAAACCTTCTCTTTCAAAGGCAGATAAAAGCCAGGGGCATCCGCATGGTGCTTGGTGGCTTCTTCTCCCTTCAAGTCTCCGATTTTCTTTAATGCTTGTTTGATGATTTCAACGGATTGCCACATCTCCACGTTTCTGACCAAATAGCGGTCATAGACATCGCCGGTGGAACCAATCGGAACTACGAAATCAAATTCATCATAACTGCTGTATGGTTTTTGTACTCTCACATCATAATCCACACCGGCTGCACGTAGATTCGGTCCAGTAAATCCATATGCCAAAGCTCTTTCCGCACTGATTCCGCCAACTCCCTGTGTTCTTTCGATGAAAATCCTGTTTCGGTCGAATAAAGTTTCAAATTCTTTCAAGATTATGGGGAAATCAATTAGAAACTGGTCAATTTTCTTCCAAGCCGTTTCACTGAAATCTCTTTCAAAGCCTCCGATTCTACCGATATTGGTCGTCAGTCTGGCACCACAGATTTCTTCATAAATCTCATAAATCTTTTCTCGGTATTCGAACATATAAACGAATCCGGACAAAGCTCCGGAGTCAACTCCGATTACGGAATTACAAATCAGATGGTCTGCCACCCTTGCCAACTCCATGATAATCACACGCATATACTGTACTCTCTTGGGAATTTCCATCCCTACGAGTTTTTCAACAGTCATGTGCCACCCTATATTATTAATTGGTGCGGAACAATAATTCAAGCGGTCGGTCAGCGGCGTAATTTGATACAAGGCTTTTCTTTCCGCAAGTTTTTCAAATGCACGATGGATGTAACCTACGGTTTGTGTAGAATGCAATACCGTTTCCCCATCTAACTCTAATACATTCTGAAAAATCCCATGGGTAGCGGGGTGTGTTGGCCCTAAATTAATCGTATTGGTTGTTTGCTCCAAAGATTCTTTGGGCAGTTTGATGTTTTTGATTTCATCATACGATTTGTATTTTTTTTCCTTTTTATCAGCCATTTTCTCCAAAATTAAATATTCATTTTTCCCCAATTGAAATGTCCTCCACGGCCAAACATGTCATCATCTTTGTCTTTTCGGGTTTGTTCTTCGACAGGATATTCTTTTCTCATTGGGAAATAATCCATTTCCTCCACATTCATAATGCGTTTCAGATTCGGGTGTCCGACAAAATTCACCCCAAAGAAATCATAACATTCTCTCTCCAACCAGTTGGCGGTAGGATACAATGCGGTAGCCGTATAAATGTCGGGTTTTTCAATATCAAGGGCAAATTTCAACCGAAGATGGAAATTCTCTCTCATATTGTACATCAGATAAGTAACCACCAATTCTTTCCCTTTGTCGTCAGGATAATGGATGGCCGTCAAATCGGTCATAAACCGGATTTTCAAATCCTCATCATCATAAAGGAATTGCAGGATTTTCAGATTTTCCTCTTTGTCGGCTTCGACAATCAGGATATCGTACTGAATCTCCGCTTTGTATATGGCGTCTCCAAATTTTTTGGTTAACTTATCAAGAACAAATTTACTGTCCAGCATGTCTTCTACCTTAAAAATATTAATAAATAACTACAATATTCCGTAACTCTCCAACAACGCCTGATACTCATCACTTTCTCTTCTTCGGATACTTTCTTTTTCTACCAAATCCTGAATTCTGAGAATGCCGTCAATTATGGCTTCGGGTCTTGGGGCACATCCCGGCACATAAACATCGACCGGAACAATCTGGTCTATTCCTTGTAAGGTGGAGTAGGAATCAAAAATCCCTCCGCTACTGGCGCAGGCTCCGACAGCAATCACCCATCGGGGTTCTGCCATTTGTATATAAACCTGTTTCAATACCGGTCCCAATTTTTTGGAAATGGTTCCCATGACCATCAGCAAATCACATTGTCTGGGAGTAAATGCCATTCTCTCAGAACCGAAACGCCCCAAATCGTAATGCGCAGCCATCGTGGCCATAAATTCAATTCCGCAACAACTTGTTGCGAATGGTAACGGCCAGATTGAGTTTTTTCTCGCCAGCCCGATTACCTTTGAAAGCTGCATGGCCATAAATCCTTCTCCCTGATATCCTTCCGGCGTGTCCACCAATTTCACATTGGTGTTTTTCATGACCGGTCTTTTATTGTAAATCATTTCGTCCTTTTTCTAAATTAATTCATTCGGGAAAACTTATTTTTCCCAATCAAACGCCCCTTTCTTCCTGACGTAAATATACATTACCATAAACAATCCTACAAAAGTGGCAACTGCTGCAAATCCCTCCCAGCCTAATTCTTTGAAATTCACTGCATAAGGATAAAAGAACACGACTTCCACATCAAAAAGCACAAAAAGAATGGCCACCAAATAGTATTTAATGGCAAATGGTCTCCGGGCATTTCCGTACTGTTTGACACCACTTTCAAAATTGTCTAATTTCTCATCTGTCTTTCTTTTGGGGCCCAGAAAATGCGTGATGATGATGGTTCCTACCACGAAACCGGCTGCCAAAAGAAACAGAATTATAACTGAGATATAACTGAATGTATTCATTTTAATTCGCTATCCTTATTATCTGCGGGTAAAATTACAAACTATTAACCACCTCCAAAACCGAAAGAATTTATTAATGGTTGAAAACGGGCAATTTATATTCATTATAAATAACTCCGGTCTGAATCATGATTTTAATCAATTTTGATCCTTGATTTTATAGAAAATATAGTCCGTACGAAGCGGCTCCGCTATTCCCGATTGACGAAATAGCAACGCGAGCTGTCCCCTGTGATAAGTGCCGTGGTTTGATAGATGAAAATAGATATCTCCAAGATTCACCGTGGAAATTCTACCTTTTGAATTTCTGAATGAAATGACTTCAGACAATTCTCTTTCTGTCAACACATTAATGGTAATCTGGTGATTGCGTTCGTTGATTTCCAACAAATCTTCGGGTGGATGAACGATCCAGCGGTCGATGTCCGGTTTGCCCGTACAGCGGTTGTTCCAGAAAATATGTGAATTCAGAAGGTGGCTCATCAGTTCCTCTACTCTTTTGGGAAATGCTTCCACCCTGGGAGCGATGATCTGAATCAATTGTTCATTACACCATTTATTGTATTCAAAAAAGTCAATCAGTCTATCTTTTGCATTCATCATCTATGCTATTATTTAATTAGGATTTTCAAATTAATTCAATTGTTTACTCCCTGATACTTTCTACATACCAATAGTTATCTCCCTCGATATAAATGATTTGCAAGGTGTTGGAAGTAATTCTAATCAAATGGGTTAAGTCTGCATCATCATTCAACAGCACATCATTCATCGGATTGGTGGTCATTTCCAAATTCAGAATGGGCGGTATATTGTCCGAAAAATGAAAATCAAAAAATTCACCGTTATGGCTGACTTCTACAATTCCGTTGGGGATGGATAGCTCGTTATTTCCTTCTTGAAATAAAATGTATCCCGGGAAATTGCCCGTAAACCGGCTGTAAAATTCTGCTTCATCTTCGTCGCTTTTGCATCCGAAAATCATCAATGGCAACAAGAGCCAAAGCAATTTGTATTTTGAGATTTTTTGAATGGTTTGCATGGTTCAAAAATAATGAAAAACAATGACTGAAAGATATAAATCACAAACCAACTGATTTGCAAGGCTCAACCAGTGAAAACCGATTTATGATAGTTTACACCTCTTTCTTCTAAATATTTCATGACTGCAACAAAACATTCCGGATGCTTTCCCACCAATTCAGGCGGGAAAACTCCTTTCTGTTTAAATTTCCCATCCAATATCAAATGAACCGCTGCTGTAGCCGTGTATCCGGTGGTTCTCGCCATTGAGGAAGTCCGGGTTTTCGGATTGTATTCATCATACAAATCATAATCGATTCGAATGTTTTCCTCATTTGGATTTTTTCCTTTCAATGAAATCCGCATCACCGTAAATTCGGCTTCTTCGGGTTCGAGTTTCCAATCATTAAAAAGGATTTTTGACGTAAATTCCCGTGGACTGATCTTCAAACCATCGAAATCCAAAGGATGGGTCTCAAAAAAACCTGCTGCCCACAGAGCCTTGATATATTCAATATGCCCCGGATAACGAAGGGTTTTTTCTTTCATATTGGGAATGTGCGACATGGTATAAATCAGTGAGCGAAGACCATCAGTATTGAAAGCCTCCAAAGTTCCAATATACTCAAATTCAATAAATTCACTATCGGACAATGCAGGTTTCGTTATGATATTTCCGTTTTCAATATATCTTGCCGGTCGGGTATATTCTTCAATCACGTCAATCGGTGAAAACGGTGCTTTATAGCAGAACGGCCATTTTTTCACTTTTGGCAAACCGCCGACTAAGCATTCAAAATCAGTAATTTGCATTTGTTCATTATGATATCCCAAAATCATATTTCCCATGCCCGGTGCGACCCCGCAGTCCACGATAGCTGTTACATTATTTTCAACCGCAAATTGATTTAATTCCAAAGCATTTTCCGGGAAAAACGAAATATCAACCACATCCTTTCCGACTTCTATCAGGGTTTTTAAAGTTTCAAAACCAAGAAATCCCGGCACCGCACAAACCACCAAATCAAATGGTTTCACTGCATCCATCAACAATTGTTTTTGGGTAATGTCCAACTGAAGAATTTGCAATGAATCCACTTTGGATTTCACTTTTTCCAATGCTTTTAGATTCAAATCTGCCAACGTAATCCGGTGGTTTTCGGACAAATCAGCCGCCATCACGGAACCCACCATTCCGGCACCCAAAACAATAATATTCGCCATGAAATTATGATTTTCAATTGAGCCGGAAAGTTAAGTTTCCTATTGGGATTTGCCAACTAAAAAGCTTGTTTTTTACCAAAACAAGCTTTCAAAAATCAATTAAATAAACTACCTCGGGGCAAGCCCACGAGGTATTAAAACAATTTAAGTTGCCCTGAATAGACTTCTTTATATTCTTTCTTTTTTCCCTGATTTTCAACATATTTTTGAATCACTTCTTTGCTCG